>WQXF01000013.1 GCA_009784985.1 Clostridia bacterium
ACATCGAAAGAGAATGTGCGATATTTTTTCTTTGCTTTTTCAACCTCCTTTTGTCTTCTTTCCCTTGTGGCATAACGCTTTTCAAACAACCATCGCTTTAGTTTTGGGGTAACTCAAGCTTGTCAAAGGGGGGAGGGCCACCACAGTGGCGGGGGGATTCAATAGCGGCGATGTGCAAAAATCAATGAATTGGAAAAAATTATTTTCCAATGCTTTTGCCCTGTTCTGATGGAAAGCATGCTTGACATCCCGCCTCGCACCTGCTATACTGCCGATGCAAAGCACGCTTTCCATTTTGCATCGGAGGTGATCCCATGAAAAACCGGCTCGAAGCCATACGCAAGCAAAACAACATCACCCAAGAGGAGCTTGCGGAAAGGCTAGAAGTATCCCGCCAAACCATCGGCTCGTTGGAAAATGGCCGGTACAACCCCTCTATCCTGCTTGCGTTTAAAATCGCCCGCTTTTTTGGTTTACCCATCGAACAAATCTTTTTATACGAGGAGGAACCATCATGAAACCCATCAACACCAAAATGCTTTCTACCTTGCCCGTTATCGGTTTTGTGCTGATTGTGTTATCCTTTGCGATAAAATTTCTGGGTGTCCCTGAGTCGGCTTGTTGCTTTATAGCCGGCCTTGGTTGCGCATGGGTGGGGCTTGGCGCGGTGGGCGCCATCGTTCAACGGCTTAACCCACAATACGCAAAAAAGCTAGAAATCCAACAAAAAGACGAGCGAAACATGGTGATCCGCGAAAAAGCCGGATACATTGCCTTTCTGGTTACCCTATTCGCCCTTGCGATGCTGGCGTTTGTTTTTTTGCTGCTGGGCAGCGACCTTGCCTGTGCGCTTGCGCTGGTGGCGATGGCCGTACATGTAGGCAGCTTTTTTGTGGCGATGCTGGTTTATGACAAACAACTGTAGCCTCTACGGCAAAAAAACGCGCAGGATTTCCCGTATCAGCAGCACTGCCGCCACACTCAAAAACACGTCCACAAATGCCACGTCTCCCCACACGCAGGCCGACATCACCAGAAAAAACGGTGCCGCAAGCGCGCGGAGAATCCACGGGGCCTCCTTGTTGCCAAGCACACGGGTGCGCAACTCCTCCAACTCCTCCCGGCTGGGGAAGGAGTGTAGCACGATGGAGAACCCCACCCAGAATGTGAGCAGATTCAGCACAATCGTCCACGGATCGGCATGAGAAAAAAGGCCGAGGCGGAACATCGTTAGGCTTACGGGGGCCAGCAGCGCGGCGCCCAGCAGCACGTTAAACACCCAACCCAAACAAATCAGCACAAAGGCTTTGCCCGGTGGCAACTCTTCTCGCTTAACGTATTTGCACGGGTAGTCCTCCATAGAAAAGTAAACCGTATCGTACACCGGCACACCCATCAACCGGCAAAAGAACTGGCGCGTAAACGCATGCACAATGGCGCCGGGAAAGGTAAACATCATCAGAAACCCATGCAGCGGATTGTTCATAGCGATTCCACCTCCTGTTCCAGCTCCAGATAGATTTGCGATACGGTGATTTCACCCCGGGCATACTGGGCGTGTTTCCCGTCATAGTCGAAGGTATATCCGCTTTCCTTGGCAATTTGGCGGATGGTCTCGGCCTCGTCATGCAGTCCGTTTTCCAGCAGAGCCACGCATAGCGCTTCGGGCATCCATTGCATCAACGGATCCAGGCTGTACGCTCTGCGAACGAGGGACAACGCTTCCTCCTTCTGCCCCTCCAGTAGCAGCAATATGGCCTGGCCGCGCATCGCGCCTGCGTCCAGCGCATTGAGCGCCAACGCCTTGGCGTAGATATCCCGCGCTTCGTCTATATGTCCGGCGGTACGCCGCGCGTTGCCAAGGAGCGCCAGGGGATACGTAACTCGGGGTTCCGCCTCGGATGCCAAACGGAGGTACCGCTCGTACTCCCCTCGATCCTCTTGCACGGTCGCAAGATTGTAGTAGAGCATCGCTTTTTCGGTCTCTGGCTCCTTCAGAAGCTTGTTTAGCAACGCGATATATTGTTGCCGTATCTCTTCTGAATCCATATCTTCGCCATCCTGGTCAATGCTGCCCAATCCCTCGGTGATCGCCACATGGGTATCGGCAAAACGAAATAGCAACTGCGCATTGGGGTTAACCTTGTGATACACATCGTCTGGAAGATCTCTATCCACAAGGTGATCGACCAACACACCGTATGCATCTCCGAACCATTGCGCATTCACCGCCGCGTCCACGGTTTGCGCGGCAAGATGTAGGTTGCCCGGATACCTGGCAAGCAGCGACGCATACTGCGTATATGCATACAGATGCTCATGGGCCGCGAAATGCGCGTCGCCCGCCTCCAACATACGGATGTCGTCGTACGCCAAGGGCACCTGCCGGATCGCCTGCACCGTCAATAGGCACACCAGCAGCATGATGAATTCAACCCAGCGGGGCGTGCGCATGCGCAAATTTTCCGCGTCCATAAACTCCCTCCTCTGTCACTTTCAACTTTCCATTTCAAACAACCGCCTATATTCCTCCCGCGTCATCAAAACTTCCCGTGGTTTGGCCCCCTCGGCCTGGGAAATAATGCCCCGCCGCGCCATCTCGTCGATCAGGCGGCCCGCCCGTGCATAACCCACCCGCAACCTGCGCTGCAGCATGCTGATAGAAGCCTGGCCCGTTTCCAACGCAATCTCGATGGCCTGGGGCAGCAGGTCGTCGGCTACGGCTTCAGCCTCGTCTTGGGTTTCGGTTGCATTGGTTTCGGTATTATTCACGTGCTCAATCAAGTCCTCGTCGTATTCGGCGTCGTGGTTGGCTTTGACGTATTCCACCACGCGGGATACCTCCTCGTCGGACACAAAGCAACCCTGCACACGCACAGGCTTGTTGGTGCCTTGAGGAGCGTACAGCATGTCGCCCTTGCCCAGCAGCTTTTCCGCACCGGCGGAGTCGAGAATCGTGCGGCTGTCCACCTGGGAGGATACGGCAAAGGCCACCCGGGAGGGGATGTTGGCTTTGATCACGCCGGTGATTACGTTTACGGAAGGGCGTTGGGTGGCGATCACCAGGTGGATACCGGCGGCACGGGCCAGCTGAGCCAGGCGGCAGATGGAATCCTCCACCTCGCCGGGGGCCACCATCATCAGGTCGGCCAGTTCGTCGATGATCACCACGATCTGGGGCATGGCGGCGTCTTCTTCGCCCAGGGCAGCGTTAAAACCCTTGATGTCGCGCACGCCACGGTCGGCAAAGGATTTATAGCGTTTGTCCATCTCGGCCACAGCCCAGCTCAGTGCGCCAGACGCCTTCTTGGGGTCGGTCACCACAGGCATTAATAAATGGGGAATCCCATTGTATACCGACAGCTCGACGACTTTGGGGTCGATCAGGATCAGACGCACTTCCTCGGGGGAGGAGCGGAAGATCAGGCTGTTGATCAGCGTATTGATACATACGGATTTGCCGGAGCCTGTGGCGCCCGCGATCAGCACATGGGGCATCCTGGCCAGATCGGCGATCACCCGGCGGCCCGCGATATCTTTGCCCAGGGCGCAGGCCAGGGCCGAGTTGTGGTTTTGCGCCTCGTCGCTCTCCAGCACCTCGCGCAGCACCACGGTGGCGATGCTTTCGTTGGGAATCTCAATGCCCACTGCGGCCTTGCCGGGGATGGGGGCCTCGATGCGTACGCCCGCCGCGGCCATGTTTAGGGCGATATCATCCACCAGGCTTACGATGCGCGCCACCTTCACCCCCGGCGCGGGCTGAAGCTCATAGCGGGTAATGGCCGGGCCGTGAGTTACATTCAGCACCCTGGCCTGGATGCCAAAGCTTTGCAGCGTTTCGATCAGCTTGTTGGCGTTGCGTTCGTCCTCTTTGCGAGTGTCTACTTTGGCGGACTTGAGAGGCGGATTAAGTAGATCAAAGGGCGGAAAACGGTAAGTGGTAACGGGGGGAAGCACGGCTTGTTGTTGCACAGGCAGCGTAACCGGCGTATGATCCAGCCTGCGCTCGGTTGCGCTTTCTGTTTCTGCCGGGGACGGCGATTTGGGTGCTGCCTTGCGCCGGGGCGAGGCCTCAACGGGCACATACATTTCAGCTTCTTCAACAAACTCAATTTCTTGCTCTTCATCCCAGGGAGCGTCATCCAGCGGCTCTTCGTCCCAAGGTTCATCTTCCCAGGGGAAACCGCCGGTAGGCTTGGCTCCACTGTAGGATGGTGTGATGGTCTCGATGTACAGCGAGGGCTGCCCGCGCCCCGGGGATGGCTGAGCGGCCTCACGTTCCCGCCCGGTGGGGAATTCCAAAATCGGCGGCATATCCCGCCAAGCCTCCCGCGTAGGGCCAGGCCCGTTGGCGTTCCACGGCAACGGCGGGCCTTGATCATAGGCGGGATAAGAAGCCTGGGGCGCTTCATCCCAAGGCATGTTAGGGTAATGGGGCACAACGGTTTCTACATACATCCGCTGTGGGGGCATGGGCTGTGGCCAAGGCTCTGGATAAGACTCCGGCATCTCCTCAAAGGTTTGTTTCTTTTTGGTTTCCCGCTTGGGCTGCTTGGACACAGGCACAATCTTTGAAGTGGGCTCCAAGCCATCCATCCACTGGGGATCGGCCATGTGTGGCTCGGGGCGCACGTTTACCTGCTGCATACGCAGCTGCTCCATGGCGCGGGCTTCTTTGTACTCCGCGCGGTGCGCCTTGCGCTCGGCCCGGCGGGCGGCGCCCTCCTCTTGCCGTTTGCTTAGGCCTTGGGATATGGCATCCCCTATGTCGGCCACGGATATGCCGGTGAGCGCCACCAGGTCCGTAATCACAAGGGCAATCACCACCACCACACTGCCGGCCACGCCCAGGCCGACAAACAGCGGCCAGGCCAACAACGCGCCCGCCGCGCCGCCGCTATAAGGATATAACCAATTGCGTTCAAGGGCCGCGCGCAGGTAGTCCAAATAAGTCTGCGCGCTATTGCCTTTTAAGACGGCGTCCCGTATGGTTTCATCCCGATCAAAAAGCTGTATCCCTGTTAACAACAACAAAAGCAAGGCCAATACCAGCAAAAAGTGCTTGGTATGTTTTGAGCTGGGGGGCGTAAAGGCCAGCGTGCCGCCAATCCAGCCCACGAAAAAAGGAAACACCAGGCACAATACGCCACCAATCCCCTGCTGCAGATACCGAATCACGCCGATGTACGACTCATCGGGCAACACGATTAGGCTTGTGAGCATCAGCACGCTTAGGCCAAGAAGCAACAACCCCCAAATAGAACGCGAGATGCGCTGATTTAGCTTTTGCGTAGGTTGACGCACGCTCGAGGTTTTTCCGCCTCGGGCGCCGCTGGCCGGCTTGGTGTTTTTACGGGTAGCAGCCATGCTTTGCCTCCTTGTTTGCACAAAAAACCCATCGGCTTTCGCCGATGGATCATTATATCACAAAAAGTATTATGCGTAAACCGTCAATCCCCCGCGTGTAATATCACAGCAGCCAGTACGCCACCCTCATCCCCATGGAGCTGTAGCCGTACGCCTGCCCCATCATACCAATAACTCTCGCCCTGGGGCAGCAGCATGTCGGAAGCCAACCTGGCGTCCAGCACGGTCACCTCGTTGGGCGGGCCCAGCAGATTTGCCACGTCATCCAGCGTACTGATCCCCGGCCTCAACCCGTACAGGTCGATAAGGGTGGCGCGGATGTTGATCACAGCCTCGCTGTCGTCGTCCGGATCAGGCGGATACATGGCGGCGGAGAGCCGCACGCCCTGCATCCGGGGCCCGTCGAAATGATAGAGGGGGCCGTCCAGGGTATAGTCGGGGGCGTCCATCAGGCCGTAGCGCCGCATGTATTCGGCCATGGGCGTGCCAAGCTTGGCCGGGATGCCGGGCAGCTCCCCGTTGGACATATCCTGGCGAATCTGCTGGGCGGGATCAGCAGGCGCGGGCTGCTGGGCCAGCAGCGCCTCAGTGATGGGCGATTGCATCAAATACACCGCTATCTGATAATACGGGAACAGAAAAACGCCGCTCTTTCCGTCGATCCGGTGGTATTGATCTCTTGGATAATAGACGGTAAGGCCCCGCTCGTTTACAGAAAAACTGCTGCGCGGCAAGGGGGAAACATCCACACGATCCAGATAGGCATTGTACCCCTCGTGCTCCAGCGTGTTTTGGATTAGCGCCTCCATGTGCGCCATCGCCTGTTCCGGCAACGCAAACAGATCCGCCAGCCCCACCTCTTGCCCGGTGAGCAGGTCGCAATTGAAGGTTTCGTACATCTGGCCCACGGTTCCATCGGGCAACTCCCCAGACACCGACACCACCAGGGACAGCAAGCTGCCAACGATAAACGCTTCCCCCTCCATGCGAATGAGGGCAGCGCCACTCTCGTCGGCCCACTCCTTGGCACGCTCCAAGATTCGGCTCAGTTCCTCCACCCGCAAGCGCTCCATGATCCAACCGTTGATCTCCTGCTGAATGACCGCATCGGGATGCCCGGTGAGGATAGGGATCAGGATGTTGCTACTCCCCTCGGCCCGCTCCTGCATCACCACACGGACATCACTCAACGTTGCGAGCGCCTGCGCACCGGTAAACATCAGCATCAGAACAAGCCCTAGGGCAAATAAGCGCCTCAAACACATGTGTATCACCTCGGGGTTTATTGTATATGTTTTGTGTCCTAAAGTAAATAGAAATGAAAAATTTGACATTCAGAGCCGATAATCCTTGACTAGATAAGCGAACAATTGTATGCTATATGCAGAGCAAAACACAAATGGCATATGTGAGGGCGAACGAAATGGATGGGAATAATTTTCAGCTGTTTGAAAGCAAGCGCATCCGAACAGCATGGGATGAAGAAAACGAGGTATGGCTGTTTTCTATCGTCGATGTAGTTGGCGTGTTGACAGAGCAACCGACGCAACGAAATGCAAGCACTTATTGGGCGGTCATGAAAAAGCGCCTTATTGAGGAAGGCGCAGATCAACTGCTTACAAATTGCAAGCAGTTGAAACTGACCGCCGCAGACGGAAAAAAGCGGCTCACCGATGTTGCCAACACCGAACAGGTTTTGCGCATCATCCAATCTATACCGTCTCCAAAAGCAGAGCCATTTAAGCTGTGGCTTGCAGCAGTCGGAAGTGAGCGTATTGATGAGACCATCGACCCTGAACTAACGATTGACCGCGCCCTTGAAACTTATCTCCGAAAGGGCTATTCCCGCGAATGGATCAATCAACGCTTGCAGGCGATTCAAGTCCGCAAGGAGTTGACCGACGAATGGCATGACAGGGGCGTTAAGCAAGGCACCGAGTACGCAATCCTTACCAACGAGATATCCAAAGCATGGTCGGACATGACTACACGTCAATACAAGAGCTATAAGGGCCTAAAGAAGGAGAATCTGCGCGACAACATGTCAACCCTTGAATTGGTGCTCAACATGCTGGCCGAGGCCACAACGACAGAAATCTCAAGAGAGCAAAAACCCGAAACCCTTGATGAAAACAGAGCGGTTGCCCGAAGTGGCGGGGAGGTTGCCGGTATTGCGCGGGTTGAAGCAGAAAAACGCACGGGGAAGCCTGTTATCACATCAAAAAATGCCGTTGATTTCAGTCGGCTAATCTCCAACGTTGTTGGGGATTTAGGAGCCATCAATGAAAAACCGAAAGAATGAGGCTGAGTAAATTAAAGAAGGCAATGATAATGCTATTGTAATTCAAGGAGCCCAAAAAGAAAGAGCGGCGCAATCAAATCTGTTGCGCCGCAGGAAATTTATTGATCTTCACTCCAACACCGGCTGCATCTGCTCCCCCGCCATCGCCGCCAACGCCGCCTCCGGGATGCGCTCAAACTTGGCCACCAACGAGGTAGGTTTATTCGTTGGGTCGTCCTGTGCGAAGGGCGCCAGGTAGATGTTGCGCATGTTGAGCAGCAGGCCGATGTTTTTGGCCGCGTTTGCCAAGCCGTCGTTGGTGGATATCGCCACCAGCACCGGCCGCTTGTTGCGCACCTGGGACTTGGCCGCCAGCAGCACCGGCGTATCAGCGATACCGGCGGCCAGTTTGGCCAGCGAGTTGCCGGTGCAAGGGGCGATGATCAGCAGGTCCAGCAGCTTTTGGGGGCCGATGGGCTCCACCTCACCCAGGGTAGTCCAGGGCGCAAAGCCGGTGATCTCCTCCAGATCCCGCCGCAAATCCTCGGCGCGATAAAAGCGGGTATCCAACTGGTTGGTATGATAAGAAAGGATCGGCCTTACGGTTGCCCCGGCTTCCACCAGCGCCTTGGCCTGAAAAAGCGCCTTATCGAATGTACAAAAAGAACCGGTAAGCGCAAATCCGATACGCGCGCCTTGCATGGTTCGTCACTCCTTCATTGCCTCCAGTGTTTCCTCGATAACCTCCAAGAGTACCCCGCCCGCGTAAGATGGCGCGTACCTGCCGGGCAGCGAAGGTTCGATCCACGCTTTTCTGCCCAACTTTTTGGCCGCGTCAAAATCCACGCCGTAGGGCGCGCTGGCAAGGTCGATGATCCGTACCCCGGGCCGGGTGATGCACAGCAGCGCTTCGTCCAGCACCATGGCTGGCACGGTATTAAACACAAATTGCATCTCGCTGATACGCCGGGGCAATTCCGGGTAATCGCAGGCATCGTGGCCCTCGGCGCGGATCCAGGCGCGGTCTTTGCCCTTGCGGGCCACCACCAGCACCTGGGCGCCCAACCCCCGGAGCATCCACGCCAGCAACCTCCCCAACCGGCCATATCCCAACACCAAGCAAGCGCTGCCGTGCACGCAGGTATCCGACGAAGTCATGGCCGCGCTGATCGCTCCTTCGGCGGAGGGCACGGTATTGCCCACGGCAAAGGATTCCTCCCAGCCGGGATTGAGCACCTGCCAGTGCCGCAATTGGGCCGCGCTCTGCAACACATCCCCCAGCGAACCGGTAAGTACCCGGGATTTTTGCGGCAATTGCACCGCCACATCCTGGGCGGGCAACGGCTGTGTGGCCAGGGGCGTAAGGATCATGCCGTCGCGCTCACAAAAGGGATAGGGCAGCATGACGATGTCGTGGTCCATATCCTTTGGCCATTGGCACACAAAAGCCGGGTCAAACTGATCCAGCCACACCGCGTCCACCTGCCAACCTTTTTCCATGGCACGTTTGGCCAGGTATCCGTTCCGTTTATCGCCGCCCACTACCAGCAAACGCATGCAAGCATCCCCTCTTCCCCAGCTACTTGCAGTGTATGAGGCCTGAGGGCTTTTGTGCTTGACGATGGGGACACCGCATGCTATAATCATCGGCGTCGATCCGTGTCCGATTTATGCTTATGGAGAGATGGCTGAGTTGGTCTAAGGCGCACGATTGGAAATCGTGTGTAGGCTAATACCCTACCGAGGGTTCGAATCCCTCTCTCTCCGTACAAAGCCTGCACACTCAAGGGTTTGCAGGTTTTTTTGTGCTTGTAACTTTTTGCATTGCACGCCAGTATTCATGTATAGAACAACAAGCGAGGAGGCGAAAGATATGAATCAATGGCGGAATCTGATCGTGTGCTTGAGCTTGGTGGTTATGCTTTTACCTTTGGCGGTGCTTGCCGATGGCACAATTGCGGTCGCCGAATCGGCCGACCTCGACTCCGTATTGTCCGCGCTACTCGGCGAGGCTGCGCAAAGCGTATCCGAGCTGACAACCACACACGCGGCTTTAAAAGACAAAATTGAGGCGTTGGTTCCGGAGGACGAATTGTGGCAGGATGGGGACGTTACCCTCAAAATACTGTGGACGCATCCCCTCCTATATCAGCTGAGCACGAGCCATGCAAACTGCAATGAAAGTCGTTATAAAACCTGTACGAAAGCTACCTATATAAAAGATGAAGACGACGCGCAAGAGCTGTTTAGCGTGAGATCTACATGCGAGATCTCCACTGAAATCCTGTCATGCGTACAGGATGGCGAGACGAAAATCACCCTATCGGTCGGTTATATAGATGAGGAGGCCTGGGATGGAGACCTGGGAATTTACTATACAAAAGAGTACACAGTATTCCATTGCTTTGAGAAAGAAAACGGCAAGTGGCAAGAAATCTCGCTGTTGCCCACGCTTCTTGCCGAAGCAGCGCAAAGCGAATCCATATCCATTGATATGCAGCCAACTATGGCACACGCCCTGGATGTGCTTTTGACCGAAGATCAAATGTGGGGATGGATGGGGAAGAGAAGCGTAGTGATACACTATGCTCAACCCACTATGTACCTGCTGAGCGCGCCTAGCAGCGAGTCTTGCCAAGAGCCCCTCTTTATGCTGGATGAGGATGGCCTGCACTACCTAATGGGAATAGGTTCAGACTGCGGCCCGCTTTCCAATGAAGTTTTGTCATGCGTACAGGATGGCACGACAAAAATCACCATAACGATCTGCCATATATACTATGACGCCTGGGATCCAGACCTTGATACCTATGGCGAAGAAGAAACAATTTACACCATTTGCTTTGGAAAAGAAAACGGTGCGTGGCAAGAGATCGAAACAAATACGCTTCGTACGGTCTTTTATCCCTCCTATGGCGCCTCCTCCGTCCCGGCGACGCTCATCGATAGAATGTCCACGCGAACTGGGCCCGGCGCCGCGTATACGGAGGATCTGAAGGCTCTGCCAAAAGACACGGAGATTGTTGTTTTTCAGCAGGAAATGGGCAGCGGTGTGCCTTGGGGACTTGTGGAGTTTGAACTGGACGACATGTATTACAGAGCCTATATCGGCATGAAGAGCATGGATGCCGACAGTGAACCGCCTTGGGCCGAAAAACCGCAGACCGCCCAAGTAATCGAAAGTATCACGCCTTATTACGGCCCGGGCTCATATTACACGCCCTTCAAGCACACCCTGCAAGCCGGCACTTGGGTTGAGGTCTTTGGCTGCGATGGAACTTTCGCTTTGGTTGATTATCCTTCCCCCGATAAGCCTGAAAAACGCGTCCGGTCATGGATTCCTCTTCGGATTTTGGAAGGGTATCAACCGCCGCACATTGTTCGTTATCCTATAGACGGCGAAGAGTTGTGATATCGTTAGATACATTGCCTGGCTTGCAGGAAGAGCTTGATCGTTGAAGGGGCTGAAAAATGAAATGGAGATACCTATTAGTAATTTTATTAGCGTTACTTTTATATGGATGCATCAATAGATGTAATAGTATACTCAATAGCATACTCAATGGAGAGTACTATATCCCAGGCAGAGATACGGCCCATTACTGGGAAGAGGGCATGTTTGAAGTTTCAAGGGAAGCTGTACTCCTCTATAACCCAGAAACAGAAGTAGATTTCAAGGAACAACGCTTCACATATGGAAATGAGTATTCACTCCATGTAAGGGGTGGAGGCAAGGCAATTCTTGGAAGAGTCGAAAGCTACTTGGAAATAGAAAAGGTGATATATGTTTACTCGCCAAACGGATATGCGATATTGAATAGGGAAGATGAATCATACAGAATAATTGAAAATGCAGATGAATTAACCGAAGAAGAAAAAGAGGTTTTTGCTAACAGGGATTTGTTTAAGACTTTTGCACGCCGCTGATTCTGAGTTGTAAAGCACCCTGCGGTGAAACCCTGCGAGTGATGGCGCCGAAGGATGGGCGCGGTGATGAAACATGGGGAAACAGCGACTGGCTGGGGCTTGACAAACCTCACTGCCCCGGTTAACATAAAGAAGTTAACCGCTAAACTTAGCGCAAGGGCTACTAATTAGAAGGGGGATTACCATGAAAAAGCGCATCCGGTTTTTAGCCATTCTTGCATCCCTTTGCATCCTTCTCACGGCCTACACCCCCGCAGTGATGGGTTCTTCGGCCTCGGCGGCATCGTCCGAACTCGAAGGTATATCCGCCGAAGTCGTCGACGCCGATCTCACCTGTACCATCACGTTAGGCAACTGGCCGCCGGACACGGCTCCTGCCGCCGAGCTGGCTTTGTTTGAGGGCTATAGGGCCATTATGCAGTTGCAATACCCCAATGTGACCGTTGTTCCCGCGTATTTTTCCTACACCCTCAGCAATTACCTGCCCATGGCAAGGGGCGGCACGGCGCCTACTGTTTTTCAGCCCCCCTTTACCGACCCGCAGTTGCTCATCAATCAAAACCTTGTGGCCGATGTGACCGATGCGCTGGAGCAGTTCGGCATTCTTGAAAAATTCAGCCCCAGCTTCGTTGAGCTGCTGGGCGACGAGAACGGACGGATATATGGCCTGCCCCGGGACGGATACGTGCTGGGCATGCATATCAACATCAATCTTTTCGAGCAAGCCGGCCTGATGACCGATGACGGCCTGCCCATGATTCCCAAAACCCTTCAGGAGCTGGCTGAGTACGGGCAGATTATTCGCGAAAAAACCGGCAAGGCCGGCCTCGTGTTCCCGGCGAGCGAAACCTTTGGCGGCTGGCTGTATACCAACATCGCGTGGAATTACGGCGCCGTGGGAGAAAACGCGTTGCAGTATCAGGATGCCGATGGGCGCTGGATGGCCAACTTCACCTCCGAACCGGCAGTTGCCGCCATGGAATACCTGCGCTCCCTGCGCTGGGACTATGACATCCTCAATGCCGACGCCACCACAACCGACTGGGCCAGCGCCCACTCTTTCCTCGGTACCGGCGAGGCCGCCATGAACTTCGCCGCCGATGATTCCGTGGCCGAGCCTACGGCGGGCGGGGGCCTGGCGGTTGACAAATTTGCGCTGATCCCTTTCCCGGCCGGTCCGGGCGGTGCGTATGCACTGACTGGTGGCACCTGCTTTATGTTCGCACCCGACACCACCCATGATCAGGCTGTGGCAACGCTTGGTTTCTTAAGGATCATCGGCATGCTGCCCTTTGCAAGCGACGATATTGTGGCAGGGATGCGTGCCGGCGCGGCTGCCAGGCGTGAGCGGGGGGTTCCCGTTCTTCCGCCCATCCCGGCATGGAATGATGCGGATTTTATCGCGGTTCAGCGTGAGATCGCCGAGGAATACGCCAATGTGGATATGCGCTTGTATCAAGATTTTTTTGATTCCCTTACCGACGGTTCAGTTGCGTTAAAGGGCGAGGAACCCGTGTTCGCCCAGCAGCTCTACCGGGAGCTTACCTCGGTGATCCAAAGGCTCATCACAAGAGAAGACGCCGACGTTTTAAGAGCGCTTAGCCAGGCGCAGGAAAGGTTCCAAGAATATTTGGACGACGAACTCAACAATCGATAAGTAAAAACGCACCAGAGGGGATTGGCATGCAATCCCCTTTGATTTTGTTATGTCAAAGGAAGGAGGTAGGCGCGGTGGGAAAATTGAAGCCAAGAACAAGGCAACAAATGATAAGCTGGCTCATCATGCTGCCCGGCATTCTGCTTTTTGCCTTTTTTGTATGGGCGCCCTTGCTGCAGAGCATCCAAATGAGCCTATACCGCACGAGGAATATAGAGCTCTTGGAATTTGTGGGTTTCAACAATTACATCAGCATCTTTAGGCGCGAAGAATTTCATCAGGCCCTCGTCAATACCTTCTCCTATACATTTTGGTCGCTTTTGATCGGATTTTTGATCCCTATCTTCATGGCGTTGGTGATTGGGGAGACCGTGCGGGGCAAAGGTTTTTTTCGCACCGCCGCCTATGTTCCCAACATCCTGCCGGGGCTCGCCGCCATCATCTTATGGACAGCGTTTTTTTCCGCCGAAGCTACGGGCGTGATCAATATCCTGTTGAGCAAATTAGGGATTGAGCGAATGGCTTTTTTAAGCCAAGCAAACCTGGTGATCCCCATCATTGTGCTCACCGCCACCTGGAAGGGGGCGGGCGCAACGGCGCTGATCTACATGGCGGGCCTTTCCGGCATCAACCCGGAATTATACGAAGCCGCCACCATCGATGGCGCCGGTATCATCAAACGCATCCGCCATATCACGTTGCCGGCCATCTTTAGCCTGGGCAGCACGCTGCTCATTCTGCAGATCATCTCCATCTTCCAGATCATGTATGAGCCGCTGGTCCTCACCAAGGGCGGCCCCGATAACGCCTCTCTGTCACTGATGCTATTGATGTGGCGTTACGCCTTTGGGGGGACGATGGATTTTGGCAGGGCTTCGGCTGTGGCGGTGATCATCTCGGTGATTTTGCTTGGATTTACCGCTTTGTATTCCATCGTCAACCGGCGAAAAACCGAGTGGGAATAGGGGGTATGAAGTTTGAAACGCACAGGAATCATCCGCGATTTTGACAAATCAACGGTGAGCGTCAAGATCGGACTGACAGTGGTCTATTTGATTTGCCTGGTGATTGTGTTGATCTCCCTTTTTCCTGTATTTTGGGTCAGCATGGCAGGTTTTAAGGATCTAAAAGAGTTTATGTCCTCTATCGCCATTCTGCCCGCTGCCTTTGACTTTTCACGGTATTTCAAAACATGGACACAGTTAAATATCGTACAGAATTACCTAAATTCCCTATATGCCATCCTGGGCAGCGTATTCTGCGCGTTGATCTTTAATGGCCTTTTGGCCTATGGCCTGGCTATCTTAAAACCTAGGGGCCACAAAATCCTTCAGAATCTGGTGATGTTTTCGCTTCTAATCCCCGCCACCATCAGTTTGGTGCCGCTCTTTATGAACATTCAAAACTTGAATCTGGGCGGCTTTTTTACGCCTCTGTGGCTGGCGGCGGGCGCAAGCGCTTTTTATGTGATTCTCTTCCGTCAGTTTTTTCAATCCCTCCCCTCTTCCCTGATCGAGGCGGGGCGGATCGACGGGTGCTCGCAACTGCAAACCTTCTTTAGGATCGTCCTGCCCCTCTCCAAGCCGATCTGCGTGGTTGTGGCCATCTTTGCCATCAACGGCGCGTGGAGCGATTTCCTTTTGCCCTATCTGGTTCTGGGGCAAGGAAGGTGGCAAACAGTGATGGTGCGGTTGTTTGTATTCAGCACCCAGCAGACCATCAATTACGATGACTTAATGCGCGCGGTGGTCTTTTCCATGATTCCGCCCATCATCTTATTTTTTGCTTTTCAAAAGCAGCTCACGGAAAACATCGTAACCGTTGGCATTAAGGGATAAATGGGGCAAAGGAGGCAGTCCATTGGCAAAAGCACCCGATAAATATTTTCTAACCGATCCGTGGAAAGTGATTGAGCACGGCTTTGATCCTGCTTATGCACGGGTAAGTGAGTCGGTTTTTGCCCTTTCCAACGAAAACCTGGGCATTCGCGGATATTTTGACGAGGGCGGGAGCACGGACAGCCTGCGGGGCGCGTATATCAACGGTGTATATGAGCTGGAGGACCTGCCCAAGTCCTATCGCGGCATTGTGGATAAGACCCATTTTATGATCCCGGCGGCCGACTGGCTTTCTACCGAAATTTGTATGGATGGCGAGACGCTGGATTTAGGGAGTGCCCGATTCAGCGCCTTTACCCGGGAACTTGATATGCGCTCGGGCATGCTCCAGCGGCAGTTTATATGGCACACAAAATCCGGCAAGGACTTAAAGCTAACCTTTTTGCGTTTTTTGGATATGACCCACGGCGAGAGAGCTTACCGGCGCATCATTTTTGAGCCCCTGAATTTTTCGGGGATGGTTGAACTGTCCATGGGCATCACCTTTGAGGTAAAGCACGAGGGGCGGAACGCCTGTTTTTGGGGCAAGGGGCAGGTGGAGGTCACAGACTCCTTCTACGCCGTCCAGGCCCGCACGCTCTCGTCGGGGCAGGAGGTGTTCGCCGCCGCCCTGCTTGACTTCCCCGTCAAAACCACTCTCCACCTTACCCAAGGGACAACACAGCACGCCGACCAGCGATCCGTGATCCTCTTTGATCACACAGAGGGCGAGGCGCTATGGCAAGCAGGGCATTCCGCCCTAAAAAAAGCCGCAGCTGTTACCTTCAACGAAGCCCTTGAAGCGCAAAAAGCGTATTGGGCGGAGCATTGGCGGCTTTCTGATGTGGTGATCGAGCCGTTGGCTTCGGTGGATAGCTCTACGGTAGCCGAGGAGCAGCAGGGAATTCGTTTTTGCAGTTTTCAAATGGCACAAACCTATAACGGCGGCAGCGTGCGCCACAATATTGGCGCAAAAGGCTTAACAGGCGAAGCTTATAATGGCCACGCCTTTTGGGATACCGAAGCTTGCTGTTTGCCCTTTTATCTGTTTACCAATCCCAAAGCTGCCCGAAGGCTGCTTACCTTTCGTTACAACACCCTGCCCCAAGCGATGAAGCGGGCAAAGATGCTGGACTGCGAGGGTGCGTGTTACCCCATCGCCACCCTAAACGGCGACGAGGCATGTAACCTATGGCAGCACGCCAGCCTGCAATTCCAACCCAGTACCGCCGTGGCTTACGGCATCTGGCATTACGTCCGCGTCACGGGCGACCGGGCGTTTCTATGGGAATATGGGGCTGAAATGCTTGTGCAAATTGCCCGGTTCCTAGTAAGCCGGGTGGCCCAGAACCCCCATACCGGCGAGTACGGCTATTATGGGGTGATGGGGCCCGATGAGTTCCACATGATGGTGAATAACAACGCTTATACCAATTACATGGGCAAACGCTCCCTTGAATACGCCGCCGAAGTCCTACTCGGCCTTCAAACCGAAAAGCCGGAGGTATATACAGCTCTCGTCCAAAAAACAGGGCTTCTAGAAAATGAAATCGGCAAGTGGCAAAAGGTCGCCGCCCACATGGCTCTGCCCATCACAAAAGAAGGCCTGATCGAACAGCATGACGGTTACTTCGATCTGCCCCATATGGATATCCATGCCATCCCCGTCACCGAGTTCCCTCTGTATAACCACTGGTCTTACGACCGCATCTATCGCACGGATATGATCAAGCAGCCCGATGTGCTGATGTTTCTGTATCTGTATAACGCGTCCTTTTCAGCCGAGTTGAAGCGCCTGAACTACGAGTTTTACGAGCCACGCACCATTCACGAATCCTCCCTCTCCCCTGCCATTCATTCGATTTTGGCGGCCGAGCTGGGGCGGATGGAAGAGACCACAGATTTTTTCGGTTACGCCACCCGCCTGGATCTGGACAACTACAACCGCAACACCCACGAAGGGCTGCATACCACCTCCATCGCTATGGCCTGGGTCAACATCGTGTATGGTTTTGCAGGCCTGCGCAGTGATGGCGAAACGCTGCGCTTTGCGCCCCGCCTGCCTTCCCGCTGGAGGTGTCTGCGCTTTTCCCTCACCTGGCAAGAGCGGATTATTCAAATTGAAATGCACAAGGATAAGACACTGTTTACCCTACGGCAAGGAGAAGCCATGGCGCTTGTGGTTTATGAAAAACAAGTGGTGCTTGGCGGGGAAGGGCTAGCCGTCCTGGCGGAGTAGGGCGCGACGCCCTCGGCGCGCCGTTGATTCACCCCAAAATAGCGCACCTTTAATGCAATACGGCGGGCGATCAATGATCGCCCCTACAAGGATGACGGCGCGCCGGGGCGTCGCGCCCTACGATGGGAAATCCCGCCATTTCTGTAGGGGCGATTATGAATCGCCCGCCCCTCGCTTTTTCTAGTTTTACTCGTAAATCTCAACCTCCGCAGCCTGCGCCCCGTTGGAACGGCCAGAGGAGTTTTCTGTAAAGATTAGCTTCACAAATCGTGCCGGGGCCGGTGCAAAATCCACCCGCACAATATTGCCGGAATCCGAGTTAAATTCGTACCGTGTATTGGGCGCGACGCTAACAAAGCTCTCGCCATCGGCGCTCACAAGAATCTCAAAGCTTTGGGTGCGGGGTTCCCAAATCGGGGCGGGGTTCAGGCGCACGGCCACGGTTTGGATGGTGTATGTATCCTCCAAGTCGATGATAACTTCCGCGGGCAAACCCTTGCTCTCCCAATAGGTCGTCGGCGCTCCATCCGTTACGTTGATGGCGGCGTATACCTCGGTGACCTCCCCGGAGCTTGCCGGTTTTCCCAACGCAAGATTGGTTCCCTCGGGCAGTTGTACCCAATCCTCCTTGGGATCGGGGAAGATGGCCGGCCGCTCGGCCTGGGTCTGTTGGGGTGTGGGAACAATTGTTGTTTGGCCAACAGAAGACTCAACGGTGATATTGCGGGTAAATTCATTTGCATTTGCCCGCAGGCTCTGAAGGTCGGTGATCCTTTCCCCCAAAATGGTTACATTGCGTATGGTAACGTTTTCAATCATATGCTTTTCGCTGTGCCCGGTAAAACGGGAGGCGGGCACCCTGCCATCCAGGGTATTCACAACGGTGAGCCCATCGATCAGGATATCTTTGATGGAGCCCCACTCGTCCCGCACGGCGGACCAGCCGCTTTTGTTCATATGGAACTCGATCAGTTCGTTATTGACGCCGTTATCGCCCCGCATAAAAGCATTCTCCACCACGATGTTCCGGTAGGTGATGTTGCGGACGACCGCGTCGTCGCTGTTGTGGATGCTGATCACCGGTTTGTGGTTGTTATACAGCACGGTGATATCCTGAAAAAGAACGTCGTAAATCTCGGGGTTGATGGTAAGCCCCTTGTTGGTCTCGTAGCCGATTTCCATCGATTGGGCCAAATCTGTCCAAATTTGGATTCTCTCAAAGGTGATGTCCCTGGTGGAGCCGGAATAGTTTTTCAGCACCAAACTGTCGTCCCAGGTGCGGGCAAAGGAATCAACAACCGTGTGGTTTCTGCAGGATTGAAAGGTGAAACCGTCGCCGTTTTGGCGCCCGGATATGATTTTGACATTGGAGATATGGGCGTTCTCGCTGGCGTACGAATTAAAGTTCCAGCAGTTGGCGTTGGCAATGATAAAACCCTCGGCGGTGATATTTTTGCTGTTGCGGATGTCGATGGGCACCCGGGCGTAGGAGCCGGGTTGGTTATGCCCGGGGAAGTCTGAGCCGTCGATGATGCCACGCCCCCTAATGGTTACGTTTTCGGCGTTATCGACGATCACCACAGAGTTCACCACCGCGCCGCCCGATATATAAAGGGTCTGATCGCTCTTGACGGCGATGGCGTCCAGCCTCCAGTGCCCCGGCTCGATAAACAATACGTTGGGGTCGTTTTTGTCGGGGATGTCAGTTTCCAGGGGGTTGGCGAATATGTGGGTTGCTTTGTTCACATGCCCGTTGTATACCACGGTATAGAATCCCGGCTCGCTGATGGTGAAGCTAACCCGGTTGTCCCGAACTGTGGGGATGATGCCGTGGGAGGTGGGCAAGACCGCCGCGCTTTCAATGTCTTTGTTGAGCCCCGGCATCTCGATTTCGATTTTGACTTGGCCCTCAACGTCAAAATAGGCCATGGGCGTGTCGGAGGGTATGGTGTTGGCGTTCCATATGTGCTCATGATTCACCATCACGTCATACACAAATAGTTCGTTCCCGTCCACCCAAATAGACGCGGTTTGGGATGAGGTCATGGTTGTGGGGCCCTCGTAAAGAACAAGGATGGGCATGTTTTCCGCACTTGCCGTGCATAAAAAGGCGGTGAATACCACACACAAGATCACAAGGAAATAAAAGGTGCTTTTTGCAGCCATATACAGAAACCTCCTTTGATTGGGTTAAGCGCTAAACTACAACCAGTATACAATGGAGGCGGGACGGTTGCAAGAGGCTTTCAAAAAACACCACAAAAAACTATGCACAATTTTTGCGAAAGCACTTGACAGCAGGGTATGTCCCTGCTAAACTCAGGTTAAACGCTCAACTAAAAACAAAAAAGGAGAAAAACCATGAAAAAGACGCTTAGTTTGGTTCTCGCGTTCCTGCTGGTGTTTGCCTGCGCCGCCTCCAGTTTGGCCAGCGAGGTATTCCCCTGGAACGACTTCACCGGTCGCGACCCGCAAAACAAACCCGAACTGGCCCCCAACGGCATGAACATTTGGTGGGACAACTGGGCCAACCTGCGCTCCAGCAACGAAGACGATGTGATCCAAATCCAGTTCCGGCCCAGGGAATTTGATCCCGACGATTATGACGACGAAGACGATTACTTCGCCAGGGCTGCCGACTGGATGGGCAACTGGGGAGAGGCCATCAACATGTGGGCCTTGGAAGACATCGCGTATTGCAAGTACTTCACCATCCGCATGAGCGGTGGCGAAGGCGGCGAAGAGAACAAGCTGATCCTTCACTTCCAGCCCGAAGACGGCCCCTCTTTTGTGAAGCTGTTCTCCGAACTGGTGACTGCGGACGGCGGCAATGTGGTGATCACCACAGAAATGCAGGATATCGTCATCGATCTGGAAGCCTCTGGTTTCCCCGGCATGACCAACCGCATGCACATCCGCGCGTTTGCCCCCTGCGTCATCTCCCTGGATGAGCTTTACTTCTCCGAGCCCATCGCCCTGATCGACACCACCAGCCAGGAGACCATCCTGGGCGGCTTTACCGTCGAAGCCATCGGCAACCCCGCCGATCTGCCCATTAAGGATTATCTGGCCGCGTTGGAGTAATCCGAAAAATGAACAATACAACGGTAAGGGCGGATTTAACATCCGCCCTTATTGTCGATACAGGGGGAGGAAAATGTGACCACACTCAAAGATATCGCACGGGAGGCCGGCGTCAGCATTACCACGGTCTCCAACGTCATCCACAACAAACCCAATAGGGTCTCGCCCGAACTGGTGGCAAAGATACAAGAGCTCATCCGCCGGGAGAGCTATGTCCCAAGCATGACGGCGCGCACCTTGGCCAACAACACCTCGCCCATCATCGGGGTTATCAACCATGTGATCTCCCGGCACGGCGGCGGGTTTATGGCGGATCCGTTTCATAACACATTTATAGGCAGCATCGAAGATTGCACCCGCAAAAAGGGCTATTTTGTGATGGTGCGGACAGTAGAGGATTCCCGCGGCCTAGAAACCATCCACCGCAACTGGAACCTTGCGGGCATCATTCTTCCGGGCATGTTTTGTGATGGTTTTTTTGAAACGGTACGCAAAATCGGCATCCCCTATGTGCTGATAGATAGTTACATCGACCTGCCCCAGGTCTGCAATGTGGGGCTGGAGGATCAAAAAGGCGGATACATGGCCACACGGCATCTGCTGGAGCGTGGCCACCGCGTTATCGCATTCACCTCACCCTTTATCCGGGAAAACGGCGTGGTTGAGAAGCGCCTGCAAGGGTATCAGCAAGCTTTGAAGGAATTTGGCATCCCCTTTGAGCGTGAGCTCGTGTTTGAGCAAGAGATATCCGTAGAAGAAGGGGTGAAACTAGGGCGCCTTTTAAGCGATAGGGAAAAAATCACCGGCATCTTTGCCTCTGCCGATATCCTGGCCGCCGGAATCATGGCGGGGTTGCGCGAGGCGGGTGTGCATGTGCCCAATGATAAATCCATTGTTGGGTTTGATGATAACTATCTGTGCCAAATCACTCATCCACGCCTCACCACCATCCATCAGGACGTAGAGAAAAAAGGAACCCTCGCCACCGAAATGATGGTTGCCCAACTCTTAGGCAAGCCCATACAAGAAAGGCAGATCATCCTCCCCGTCCGTTTGGTAGAGCGGGAAAGTGTACGAAGTATTTAATACTACTTCCCGATTAAAAACGCAGCAAGGATCGTGAAGGATTTTGTGTTAACGCTACGCTGAGTGGAGAAGGCAACGCGATAACGCAAAAGACAAGCGAGACGCTACGCTTTTAGTCGGGAAGTAGTATAAATTCGGCGTCCATTATTTTAAGTCAAGAGCGCTAGCTTGTTGATTCACTGGATTTGATGTGCCTTTTGATGGCTTCAAAGCTCTGCTCGCTCATCACGTGCTCCATTTTGCAGGCGTCGTTTACGGCTACTGCCTTATCCACACCCAATGAAACAAGCCAGCTCGAAATCAGTATATGTCTCTCATACATAGTTTCGGCGATCTTTTGCCCGCTTTCTGTGAGTGAGATATAGCCGTCAGCATCCATGCGGACATGCCCGCTTGAACGAAGATTTTTCATGGCAACGCTTACGCTTGGCTTAGAATAATTGAGTTCATTCACAATATCTATGGAACGAACTGAATTTCCTGCCTGGCTCAAAACCAAGATGGTCTCTAAATAATTCTCGGCTGATTCTTGTGTTTTCAATCTCTTATCCCCCCCAGCTATCGAGTTAATTTTACTATAACACGAGGCTGTCCATGGTTCAATAGATATTGACAATCGAGTTAGCGTGTGCTAACCTTTATGCGGTTAGTCGCAAATAACTGCATTCGGAACGAAGCGAGGGGGCAATTGGGGTGACGTTGAGAGATTTAGGCATAGGAAAAAGTGGCCGGATTGTATCCGTTGGCAGCGAAAAGGCCCTTAGGCGGCGCCTTCTGGACATGGGGCTCACTCCCCGCACAGTCGTAACGGTAAAAAAACTAGCTCCGTTAGGCGATCCAATAGAATTACTCCTCCGGGGATATATCTTGACCCTACGCTTGGAAGATGCGGAAAAAATCGCCGTGGAGGAGGTGGAGGTATGATCTTCGCTCTCGTTGGAAACCAAAACTGTGGGAAAACAACCCTATTTAACCAATTAACAGGTTCAAATCAGCATGTTGGGAATTTTCCCGGTGTAACGGTGGATCAAAAGGCAGGAGAAATCATTGGGCAAAAGGGTGTTTCTATCGTCGATTTGCCCGGCATCTATTCCCTGTCCCCTTATACCAGCGAAGAAATTGTAACGCGGGACTTTTTGTTAAAGCAAAAGCCGGACGGGATCATCAACATCGTGGATGCCACCAATATTGAGCGCAACCTATACCTCACTCTCCAGCTGATTGAGCTGCAAATGCCGATGGTGCTAGCCCTCAATATGATGGACGAGGTACAGGCCAATCACGGAAGCATCGATATTCAGCTTTTGCAAGAAACACTTGGCATTCCTGTGATACCCATCTCTGCGGTTAAAAAGCAAGGGCTTGGTGAGCTTATAGAGCAGGCTATCGCCACGGCGGAAAAACGCAAAAAGCCCGAGCGCATAGACTTTTGCACCGGCGCGGTACATCGCTCCATACACGCGGTAGCCCATTTGATAGAAGACCACTCCCAGCAAGTTGGCATCCCGAATCGTTTTGCCGCGACTAAACTGGTGGAGAGTGATGAGCTGATGCTCAAAAGCCTGACCCTCACAGAAAATGAGCAGGATATGATTGAGCACGCCGTTAAAGAAATGGAAACGGAATTAGGTACCGACCGGGAAGCCGCACTCGCGGACATGCGGTATCAGTTTATCGAGGGTATATGCCAGCGCTGTGTCACAAAAATTGGGGAAAGCCGTGAGTATCGCCGCAGTGTCCGGCTTGACAGCGTATTAACGCATAAATTATGGGCAATCCCCGCGTTCCTGGGCATTATACTCACGGTGTTTTGGCTTACATTCGGCGTCATTGGCAACCGGCTCGGCGATATGCTGGTGGAGAGCATACACGGTTTGGGCAATGCCGTTGACGGTGTTTTAACGGCGTATGGGCTGAATCCCACTGTGCATTCATTGATCATCGACGGCATATTCGCCGGTGTGGGTGCGGTTCTCAGCTTTGTGCCGATCATTGTTACGCTGTTTTTCTTCCTATCCATTTTGGAAGACAGTGGGTACATGGCACGGGTTGCGTTTGTGATGGATAAACCACTGCGAAAGATCGGCCTTTCGGGACGGAGCTTTGTACCCATGCTGATGGGCTTTGGCTGCACCGTCCCGGCCATCATGGCCACGCGCACACTGGCAAGCGAACGCGACAAAAAGATGACCATCCTGCTCACGCCTTTTATGAGTTGCAGCGCAAAGCTGCCGATCTACGCTTTGTTTACCGCCGCATTCTTTCCAAAGTATCAGGCCCTTGTGATGATATGCCTGTACGTCATTGGCATTCTGTTGGGGATATTGTCTATGTGGGTTATAAAAGGGACTGCTTTTAGGGGCGCATCGGTTCCTTTTGTGATGGAGCTGCCCAATTATCGTTTTCCGTCAGCCAAAACCGTATTGCTGCTTATGTGGGACAAAGCAAAGGATTTTATTCAACGGGCATTCACCATCATCTTTTTGGCAACCATTGTTATCTGGTTTTTGCAATCATTTGATATGCGCCTGAATGCCGTTGGGGACAGCGCGGACAGCATGCTGGCCGCAATCGGGCAAAGCATCAGCGTGGTGTTCGCTCCACTGGGTTTTGCGGATTGGCGTGTTTCCACGGGGCTTATGACGGGTTTCGTCGCCAAAGAAGCGGTTATCAGCACGCTAGCGGTGCTCACCGGCGCGAGTATTGCGGAGCTTGGCGGCACGTTGCACACACTGTTTACGCCTCTTGCCGCATTCAGCTTTTTGATCTTTACGCTGCTCTATACCCCTTGCGTAGCCGCTGTTTCTACCGTGCGGCGCGAATGGGGCAGTTTAACGGGCATCCTCCTCTTCATAGTATATCAAACCGGCTTGGCGTGGATCATGGCTTTTGGCGTGTACCAGGTAGGAAGACTGATCGTGGGGTGATGCTATGCGCATATTGGATTATCTAGCCCTTGGAGTGATTGCCATAGCCACGATGAGCGCTATTCTATGGATTGTTCACAGAAAAAAGCGGGGTCCAGGCGGATGCAGTCTCTGCCCGTATCAGGATCGCTGTAGGTGTAAAGTGTGTGCCATCAACAAAGGCTTATCCCAGCGCCACATCCAACGCCATCATAACGGTGAAACCGATAAGAACGCCAAAGGCTGCGATGACCTTGTTATCCTTAAACGATTCAGGTATCAATTCCGAGCAAACAACGGCAATCATGGCCCCGGCAGAAAACGATAAGGCAAGGGGCAAAGCATTTCGTACGGTCAGCGCAAAAAGAACACCCAGAACCCCTGCAATTGGTTCCACAAGTCCCGAAGCCTGGCCGATAAAGAAACTTCTCCAGCGCGAGTACCCGTCCCTGCGCAGCGGCATTGCCACGCATACGCCTTCAGGGAAATTTTGCATTGCGATACCGAATGCAAGAAAAAGCGCGGAATAAGCGGACGCGCCTTCAATCCCGATTGCCGCGCTGCCAAACGCAACGCCTATGGCCAGCCCTTCCGGGATATTATGAAGTGTTACAGCGCCGGCAAGCAAAATAGAGCGTTTGGCAGCTTCTCTGCCCGATTGAATCAAAGTGGCTTTTGACAGGGCTATGTCAGAGCCGATAATCAACATACCGCCCAGCATAAACCCCGCGGCTGCCGATAGCCAACCGTTTCCCCCAAGTTCGGCCGAGAGTTCGATCGCCGGTTCTAAAAGCGACCAAAAGGACGCCGCAATCATCACACCGGCGGCAAATCCCAACATCATGTCCAGTACTTTTTGGTTCATCGTCTTAAAGAAAAAAACAAGTCCCGCTCCAAGGGCTGTTACAAAATAAGTGAAGAGCGTAGCAAGCAATCCTTGCATAACAGGGCTTAACTCAAAAAACCAGGCCATTGGCTATTCCTCCCGCATCATATACCACTTATCTTATGCGGAATCAGGCAGGAGGTTCTTGCTTGTGAGGTGTGGCTAAAAATGATGATTTCTTTTGCTTTTTCTGTTGCGGCGTTCCCATAAGATATGGTATGATTGCCAAAAGAAAGATAAATTGAGAGCCTTATCCTTTTGTGATGTTTTGTATGCCTGTACCAATCACATCTACTGTATTACACAAGGAGGATTACTTATGAAACTCAAGACTTTGGCGCTGATCTTGGCTCTGCTAATGGTGGTTATGCCCATGATGCAATCCCTGATCGAAGCAGGTATTGGCCCCGTGTACGCGGATGAATCGGAAACCAATGAGCCAAAAACGCCCGAGCCTGAACCCACGGAGGCGCCAACGCCGGAGCCGACAAAGGCGCCCGAGCCAACCGAGACGCCGGAAATTCCCACGCCGGAGCCAACGCCCACTGCTGGGCCTGATGATGAACCAACGCCTGAGCCGGAACCGGATGCACCGGCAATGGAACCGGCCAGCTTTATGCCTTTTAACACGACGACCAACCAGGCCTTTATTGATGAGGTTGTGCGGTTGGTGAATGTGGAGCGGGCAAAAGTAGGAAAGCCTGCCCTCATAGGCATACATCCGGCGCTTAACGCCGCCGCCGCCATTCGTGCTGAAGAGCTTATTGAGCTCTTTTCACATACACGCCCCGACAGTCGGGCTTGGGAAACCGTTCTTAATGAACAAGGCATCATCTACACGGCTTGGGGAGAAAACATCGCGATGGGCCAAATAACGCCTGCCGAAGTGGTAACCGATTGGATGGATTCCCCTGGCCACAAAAGGAATATATTGGATGAAACTAGCTTGGATTACAATTATATAGGCGTTGGCCACGCATTTATTGCCAGTGAGGGGCACCATTGGGTGCAGTTGTTTATCAGAGCGGACATTCCCGCCACGGCCATTTCACTTTCCAATACAAACCTGGCACTCCTCACGGAACAATCCTCCACGCTGACCCCCACGCTCACCCCCGCACACAGTTCAGATATCGTCACTTGGGTTTCTAGCGCACCAGGGGTGGCGACGGTAAGCGAAGCAGGTGTGGTGACGGGCGTATCCGGCGGCACGGCAACAATTACCGCTACGGCTCACACCGGGGTAGTTGCCACATGTTCCGTTACCGTAACGGCTAACTCTGCTATTCCCCCAACATCCATCCTACTAAGCGCCACGACAAAACACCTTGCGGTAGGCGACACCTTTGAGCTGCTCCCCACGGTGTTGCCTGTCAATGCTACAGAAGGACCCATAACCTGGGTTACCAGTGACGACAGTGTCGTTTGGGCGCCAGATGGTGAATTGATCGCGGTGGGGCCGGGCACGGCGACCGTCACCGCTGTGACATGGAACGGCCTCATGGCTTCCTGCACTGTTACGGTGTCCGCCGGGCCCACGCCTACACCCGCTATTTTGCCGGAATCGATCACATTTAACGTAACGGAAAAGCATCTTGTGGTAGGCGAAACCTTTCAGCTGATCCCCTCGGCATTGCCTGACGGCGCTTCAACCGAAATTTTTACCTGGCATACCAGCGACGGCAATGTCGTTTGGGTGCCGGATGGCAACCTGATCGCGATAGGGCCGGGTACGGCAACCGTAAACGCAGTAACATGGAACGGTGTCATCAGTTCCCCCTGCACCGTTACAGTAAGCATTGAGCCGACGCCCACACCAGCGGCAACACCCACGCCAACGCCCACACCTACACCAACACCTACACCTACCCCTGATATTGATCCAACAACAATCACACTAAACGAAACAACAAAAGAGCTTGTGGTAGGCGAAACCTTTACGCTGATCCCCACGATATTGCCTGCCGACGCTGCAAACAAGACTGTGACTTGGAGCAGCAGCAACACGGCAATCGCCACGGTGTTAAACGGCACGGTGACCGCGGTGGCGCCGGGTACGGTGATTGTCTCGGCTCAGACACACAACGGATTGACCGCTGACTGTGAAGTGATCGTGGCGCCCATTCCCGTCTCCTCCATCACGGTAACCGGCGCAGGCAATGCAACAACCATCACCGCCAAGGGCGACACGTTGCAGATGGACGCGGCTGTGCTGCCCGCAAACGCCACCAACCCAACCGTAACCTGGTCGGTGATCAATGGAACGGGCAGCGCGACAATAAGCAGCAGCGGCCTGCTTGCCGCCACCACCAACGGCACGGTAACGGTGCGGGCCACGTCCAATAGCAACTCCTTGGTGTTTGGGCAGCGTGTGATTACCATTAGTGGGCAGCCCGTTGTTACCGGCGTAACTGTATCGCCCCCCACGACCACGGTCCGGCAGGGCGAAACGGAATCCTTTACGGCGGTCGTAACAGGAACAAACAACCCCGATCCGGCCGTGACATGGGCAGTCGAGGGCGGCCTTCCCGGCACAACAATCACGGGCGGCATGCTTTCCGTGGCGGCAGATGAAACGGTGGCAACGCTGACGGTGCGGGCGACCTCGGTGGAAGATAACAGCAAATCCGGCACGGCGACCGTAACCGTTGTCAGCAGCCACAATCTGGAGAAAGTCACCATGCAGGGAGAGAAGACAATTATCCTCACCCTTACAGAAGATGAAACAAAGCAGTTGACCGTTGCTTACATACCCGCAAGCACTCCTCAAACCGGTATCGGATGGGTATCCAACAACCCAGGCGTTGCAACAGTTGATGAAGCAACCGGGCTTGTTACGGCGGTTTCGCCCGGTTCGGCCTCGATAGGGGCTATCTCCACCCATAACGCCGGCATCTTCGATTACGTTTGGGTGCGGGTTATGCCGACCCCAGCGCAAACGCCCCAATACGTGATCCGTTCAGGTACGGAAAATGTGGTCAGCATTACGGAAGATTTTGTGCGGAACAATGACTTTAACCTGACCGTCGTAAACACCCAACCTTCGGAGGAACCCATGCTCGCCTCGGCCTTCACATGGAGATCCAGCGACACGAGGGTGGCGACGGTGGCCGCAACCGGTGCTGTGAGGCACATCTCGCCCGGTATCGCCACGATTACGGCCACCGTCAAGGCAGGGGCGGACAGAGGAAAAACCGCGGAGATGGTTCTTACTTTAAAAGATAGGATGCCCCGCCTGCCAGTCTCTACGATCACATTAAACACAAACTCGGTGGGCACGCTGTTTGCCGTGCTGCCCACGGATACCTTCTTTGACTATGATGGTGTTCGCATTGAGCGCGCCACCCTGTCCGGAAGAGATATGATGAGCCAATTCGATTTGACCCAAGTCAACGCAACAACCTACCGGCTGAGCGCATCGGGCGTGGCAAGGGGCCGATACTTGGTTGATTTGCAGGCCACGCAGGGCGGAAACCCAGTTGGCGAGCCGTTCAGGCTAACGGTAAACGTGGTGACCGATATCCCCAGGGCCACGGTAAGGATGCCGGTGCTTAACACCTTCTGGCAAAACGCTTCCGGGCGGATAACGATCACCGGAGCAAACCTGCCCAGGGTCCGTGAGGTTGTGCTTGCAGACACCGGCAGACCGGCGGACGGAAAAGTAACCGATAACTTTACCGTTACCCCAGACGGAATCATCACAGCGGTGGATGTCTTTACCAGCTTTACCGACGCCAGGAACACAAAGCCTGCCGTAAAGGGCATTTTGAAGATTTATTACGAGGGCTTTAGCAGCCCCTTTGAGATCAACATCACTGTGGCGATCAGGGATACCGTACCTAGGCTGACCCTCGCTCCCGCCACACAAACCATCAACATGATCGCACCGAATATCCCGGAGGCAACATTCGCCGTTGCGGGCGGCAGACTTGACAGGGTAGTTCCGGCGCCCGGCATTGCCGCCAACAGCGTGATAGATTCCATCGATAACACCGCCTCCGGCTTTACGGTGACGCTAAACGACACGGCCAGAGCCTCCAACGCCTTGCAGCTTCAGGTATGGCTGGAGGGCGCGGCCAAACCCATACTCCTTCGGCCCACGATCAGAACGACGGCGGCAGCTCCCACCTACAGGCTCTCGGCGGCTACCGTCACGCTGAACAGCACGCTGGAGAATCAAAACCAAATCGTCACAATCATTCCGAGCGCGGCAAACGTGCCGGTGACAGCGTCGGTCGCCGGGCCTGCCGAAACCGAAGGGATAACCGTCGTACCGAATGGCAGCGAACTGACGGTGACAGTGCCAAAAGATACACCTGCCGGTATCTACAGGTTCAACGTCACACCCAATGAGATCCCGAGGCCCCTGGTTTTGACGGTAAGGGTAGAGGCCAGAGCCATGGTTGCAACCGTCAAGGCCGAAAGAGGCAACATCAACCTGATGGATCAAAACAACACGCTGCTGATTTACACCCCCACAATCAGGGGAACAACCTCCGAGATTGTTGGTGTTGCCGCTATGCCAAGCGTTCATAGCGCCAGCATAGATGATCATCTAAAGTTTGACGTGCGCTGGAACTCAAACACAAACAAAGTTGAAATTAGAACACGGGAGGGTGAATCCTATCAAAGGGGCGCCGCTTATCGGTTGCGGCTAGCGTTTACGCTGGACAATGTAGGGGCTCCGGTAAGCACCGCCGATATCATCATCAGACCGGCGCAGACCGCAGTAAGGCACAATTTGCCGAAGAACCTGACGATGTATCAGAGCCGCGCAACCGTACACAATTATGTGACTGTGGATTTCATGCCACTCACCCCCGCCGGCGCACGGATCAATTCCTTTGGCTTTAAGCCAGAGCGGGTGGATAATAACGGGAACATACCCAGGTACGTGAACAATCCGGACAATGCGTATTGGTACTACTTTGATTATAACGCCCAGGAACTGCATGTCTGGATCAGAAACGGCGCTTTGCTAAAACCCGGAAGGTCCACGCTTGTTTTTAACGTTACATACGAGGGCCAAGGAACCGACAACCTGGGCACTAGGGCTGCTCCCGTTTATAAGCCCAGGTTGGTGGATATCAGGCTGCCGGTCACTGTTGTGAAGTAGGAGGCTAAAAAGAGGCTGAAAAGGAAGGATTGGCCTTGCTTTTTGCTCTCGCCTATGCTACCATGTACTCACTAACACGCGCGTTAGAATTCTGCACGAAAGGAGTGATGCACAGTTGGCAACACCTGAATGCATCACTCGGCGCTGAGCACGTAGTAAACGCGTCGAGCGATACAGGGGCGGCGGCCATCACAGGCCGCCGTTTCTTATTGCAAAAAAACCTTTTTTGGGCACCCAATTCCTGGTGAGATTGCGGAACTTTTGCAATATGATAAAGTTTTTAATAAATGCGCCAAAAACACGCCAAAAACATGCGGAAACCAATTGACATCTAAAGCAAAATTTCATATAGTACCTCCTAAGAGAAAGTGGAGGTGAGCAGGCGTGGGCATATCGCAAATGCGGCTAGCTGCCCGATGTGCGCTTGTTTGCGTCTGCCTTCTGCTCGTATGTGTAATCGCCTCGCCGGTGATCATCCCCCAAGCCGAAGCCGAGGGCTCTCAGGTTTTGATGCCCACCCCCTCCGGGAACAAAAAGATGACATACAAAAAAGCCGGTGTCACCATCGACTACGGCAATGTGTCCCAGGGTTATGTGATGATCAAGCACAAGCCAACCGACGTGGGTTTGAAGGTGCGCATCACCATGGGCAATACGGAATACACCTATGATTTAAACGGCCGGGATGAGTTTGAGGTATTCCCCCTCCAACTGGGGAACGGCAAGTATAATATTCAAGTTTTTTCCAGGGTAAAGGGGAACTATTACGCCCTGGTGACAGAAAAAAAGATATCCGTCAAGTTGGTGGATCCCAACATCATCTATCTGTACCCCAGCCAGTACGTGAATTATACGGCCGATAGCAAAGTCGTGGCCAAATCCAACGAACTATGCGAAGGGCTGAAAACCGACCGGGAAAAGGTGATGGCGATCTATGCCTATTGCAGCCGCAGCATACATTTTGATTACATTTTTGCAACCAAACCAAAGGCCGGGTACCTGCCGGATATTGACTTGGTGCTGGCCAACCGAAAGGGTATTTGTTTTGATTACGCGGCGCTGATGGCCGGTATGTTGCGCGCCCAAGGCATACCAACCAAGCTAGTGATCGGATATGCCGATAAGTCCTATCACGCGTGGAACAATGTTTTGATAGACGGAAAATGGTATCGGTTTGACGCTACCTTCGCATCTGTGAGCATGACAGCGCAAACGTATCGCGAAGAACGATATTATTAAATAAATAAAAAAGGGGTTTGCTAAGGAGCAGGCCCCTTGTTTTATTTCTGTGTTCTATTACTGTGGCAAAAATGTTTGCAGCGGAAAACTCTTGGAAACCGCGTCCCGCGCCTCGGCCACATCCCGGAACACACCGCAAGCAATCATCTGGGCGATCAGGTTGCCCAGGGCCGTACCTTCCACCGGGCCGGCATACAGCGGCAGCCCGGTGGCATTGGCCGTGAGCTGATTCAAGTACGCGTCCTGGCTGCCGCCGCCCACGATATGGATATTCTCGTATGCCACGCCGGTGATGCCGGACAGAGCCGTAATCGCCGCCCCATAACAATGGGCAAGGCTACGGTACACGCATTGCAGCGCCTGGCCCGCGGTGCCCGGCACAGGCTGACCCGTATCGGCGCATGCGCCCTTTACCTCTTGGAGCATATTGTCCGGCGTAAGAAAGCGACGGTGATTCACATCGATCACGCTTGGGAAGTCCTCGGCCTCCCTCGCCAGGGCGGCAAGCTCCGGATAGGTGTGATGGCCGCCAAGGTCACGCCGGATGGATTGCAGCATCCATAACCCCATGATGTTTTGTAAAAAGCGATAATTTTTACCATACCCGCCCTCGTTGGTAAAACCGGCTTCCCAAGCCGCTTGGGTGGTGACCGGCGATTTTTGCTCCACGCCCAACAAGCTCCACGTGCCGCTGGAAAGATACACGGAGCGGGCGCCCCGTGCGGGGATCGCCACAAACGCGCTGCCTGTATCGTGGGTGGCAGGCAGCAGCACCTGGCAGTCGAAGCCCACCTCCGCCCGCACCCCATCGGTAAAACCACCTAAGGACGCACCCGGCATGGAAAGCTCACCAAACAACCGGCGGGGCAAACCAAGGGCGTCGAGCAGCGACGTTTCCCATGCCCTGGCGCGCACATCCAACAGCCCGGAGGTGGAGGCAATCGTATACTCTTGCTTTTGTGCGCCGGTTAACAAAAAGCCCAGGTAATCGGGCATCATCAATAAACTGTGGGCCTGGGCCAGCCGCTGGGGAAAGGCGCGCTTCAGGGCCATCAGCTGATAGATGGTGTTAAAAGGCTGGCGCTGGATGCCGGTTTTTTCGTAAAGCTCTGGAAAGGGCACGATACGCTCCACTTCCTGCTCCATGCCCTCGGTGCGTTTGTCCCGATAGGCCACGGCGTCGCCGATGCGTTGGCCCTGCTCGTTCAGCAGCACAAAGTCCACGCCCCAGGTATCGATGCCCAAACTCACCGGGGCCTTGCCCACGTCCTTGGCGGCCCGCAAGCCCGCCAGGATATGCGCAAAAAGCGCGTCCACATCCCAACAGATATGACCGTCTTTTTCCATCATGCGGTTTTCGAACCGATACACCTGCTCCAACACGATCCGCCCGTCTTCCACATGCCCGAGTATGTGGCGTCCGCTCGACGCGCCGATGTCCACCGCCAGATAACGATCCATGGGCTCACCTCTTATTACAGCTCTTCATCAGTCATTAAGTTTATGGGTGCCCTCTATTCCCAATTGATAGCGTCGTCGGGCACAACGTCTCCACGTGCAAAATTGGCTTCGGCTTGCTCCAACATAATTGCTTCTGTGGGTGTAACCTTTGTGAAGTCTGGATCCCATGCCAGCACCAATCTCTTGACGAATGCCTTCATCATGCACCCTCCCTATACCCGGTGCATCAAGATTCTCCAAACCAGCCACCAAATCCTTCAGTGGCATCACGGCGCAGCCACCTTCTGCCGATAGCTTTCCGCCTCCCAGTTTAATATGAATTGGGTAAAATCATCGGGCAGGGGCAAATAGCCGCCAAAAGCCTGCGCATACACCGCCACCTTCATTGCGTCAAGAAATAAAAGGCGCGCGGTTTCTGCCTCTTGTTCGCTCTTGCCCAAGGCAAAGAAACCCAAACCTTCAAAAGCTACAATCTTAGGCGCAAAGCCGTGTTTTTTGCGATACGCGTCAAAGGCCGCGGGCAGATCGTCCCCCGGTTTCACAAACAGGGGCACATGCTTGCAGTACACAATATGATCCGGCGTAAAGGGCGCCATCAGGGGGGCCATCGCGTCCGCATCTTTTACGAATGCTCGCACCTGCGCGTTTGTGCAGAACACAGAAACCCCAAATTCCGAAGCAAGCGCGCTGGCTTTGTCTTTATCCCATTGAATGGGCGAAAAATCTGGCTCCCTTGTCACGTGTGCCTGGAGTGCATCCATGATTTCGGCCATACGGTCATGGATTTCTTCCACGCTGTCGGCAGCCACGATCAGCCCGTGGTTTTGCATCAGCGCCACCTTTGGGAAAACGCCCGTGGCCCGATGGGCAGCGTCAAAGGCTTCTATACAAACCTTGGCCAGTATATAACCCGGCTTGGTAAGCTGAATCCACACAACCCTATCGTCAAAAAGACGCTTGCAAGCACACTCGCCGTCCCGCCCGCAGGTCAGGCCATTCACCAGAGCCGGATGGGTGTGCAGCACATACCGATAGGGAAACAGGGCGTGCAAAATCGCTTCTACGCTGGGCCGTTTTTTTTCCTCCCCCGGCAAGCGGGCGGCCAGCATGTCCGCCAGGGCTTCCCGCTCCCGGGCCGCGTCTTCGGTGGGATAACCCTTTGCCAGCATGCCGGTGAGCTTGGCCACGTCCATCCTTACAAACTGTGCCTCGCCCATGGTAGCCAGGGGCGCGCCCGATCCCTTCACCCACATCACGCCGTCTTGTTTGTACGAGGTGTTCCCCCCGCCCGCCAGCACATACGCCGGATCTTCGCCGTACCGGTGGGACATCTCCAGCAGTTTTTTGATGTTCATCGTATCACCTCTTGGCCAGCACATCGGCCTCGTAAGCCTTCACTTCTTTGAGCCACTGATCATCGTGAGGCACGCCCATACGCTCGCAAAACGTTTCCCACACCGCGCCAAAGGGCAGGGTCTTCAGCGTCTCCTGGCAAGCCATCAGATCGGTAAATTGATAGGAGTCCTGCATGGCGCGCAGGGCATCCCAGGGCGTAAGCAGGGCCAACAGCAGCGCCTTTTGCATGTTGCGCACGCCGATGACCCAAGCGGCGATGCGATTAATCGACGCGTCAAAGTAATCCAGCCCGATCAGCGCCTTATCAAGGGCATCGTTCCGTACGATTTCTTTGGCGATCTCTTTCAGCTCGTCGTCTAACAATACCACATGATCGGAATCCCAGCGCACGGGCCGGGTCACATGCAGGGGCAGCTTGTCAAAAAAGGCCAGCAGGCTGGCGATCTTGTCGCTCACGGCCTCGGTGGGGTGATAATGGCCGTTGTCCAGCAGATTGTAGACCCCGGGGCGACCGGACGCGTAGGCCAGATAAAACTCGCCGCTGCCCACGGTGTACGACTCCAGGCCGATGCCAAACAACTTGCTCTCCACGCAATCGATCACGCCGGGCAGCTCCTCGGCATAGATTTCGTCCAGGCTCTTTTTTAGCCTTTTGCGGGGGCCAATGCGGTCGGCGGGCACATCTTTAAACCCATCGGCAATCCATATATTGTGAAGGGCCGGGGAACCCGTGGCCTGGGCCATGGCACTGGCGATGCGCCGGGTGGCGATGCCGTGGCGCACCCAGAATGCCCGGACTTCCTCGTCGGGGCTGGCCAGCGTTAGGTTCTCCTTTACCATGGGATGGCTAAAAAAAGTGGGGTTAAAATCCAAACCCAACCCATGCTCCTTGGCAAAGGCCATCCAAGCAGCAAAATGTTCGGGCAAAAGGGCGTCACGATCCACGGGTTCGCCGTCGAACACGGCATAACTGGCATGCAGGTTGATACGGTGTTTGCCGGGGATCAGCGAAATCGCCTTGGCAAAATCCATCATCAATTCCTTGGGGCAACGGGCCTTGCCCGGATAATTGCCCGTGGCCTGGATGCCGCCGGAAAGGGCCCTGCCGCCATTTTCAAACCCGCCTACGTCGTCTCCCTGCCAACAATGGATGGAAATGGGCACAGCGCTGAGCCGCGCGATGGCCGCCTCGGTATCCACGCCTATGCCCGCGTACTTCTGCTTTGCCTCGTGATAGTATCCGCTCATGATCGATTCCTCCCCAAAATATATGCGCCTATATCGTACTCATAAAACCTATGCCCGTCAAGCAAAAAAACACCATGGCCGATCATATGAACAAAATTTTTGTTCGTTTGGACTTTAATCTTGCTTTTTCTGTTCGTTTGCGCTATAGTGATTGATGGATTTCCCAAACAAGGGAGGCAGCCTTATGGCCGAACGGCGCGACGCGTTGCGGGCACACATCGACGAACACGGCGCAGCATCTATGGAGGAACTGTGCGCATTGTTCCCCGACCGCTCAACCATGACCATCCGGCGCGACCTAAACCATCTGGCGGCCATCGGCGCGATCACACGCACCCATGGCGGGGCGCTCCGGCGGGATACGGGCCAATTGGAATCCCACTATCATGAGCGGGAACAAAACAACGCGGCCCTCAAGCGCCGCCTGGCGGCCCTGGCCATCCCTTTTGTGGAGGAGCGGCGCTCGCTTTTTATCGATTCGGGCACCACCACCATGGCCTTTGCCCAACTGCTGCCGGATAAAGACCTCACCATCCTCACCTCCGCGCCCAACATCGCCCTGCATATTGTGACCCAGAAACCAACGTGCTCGTTGCTGCTCACCGGCGGCACGGTCAACCGCAACACCCTCTCCTGTTCGGGGTATGGCAGCGCGGAGGTTTTGCAGTCGCTAAACATCGACATCGCGTTTATGGGCGCTTCTGGTTTTTCTGAGACGGGAGGTTTTACTGCCGGGGAACACGGGGAGTGCGCCCTCAAGCGCTTGGTATTGGACAAGGCCGAGCGTGTAATCCTGCTGATGGACAGCTCCAAGATCGGCAAAAACATGCCCTATACCTTTGCCCGGCCCCCGGATATTGACATCCTGGTGACAGATACGGGCCTGCCCGCGGCCATCGAAGCGCTGCTGCAAGCGCAAAGCGTGCAGGTGATCAAAACAGAAAAGTGAGGAATCATTCTTGGCAAATCTAATCCTCATGCCCCAACTGGGCAT
>WQXF01000014.1 GCA_009784985.1 Clostridia bacterium
GTCTTTCAATCAGCATTTTTCAATCTCGCTTTTCCTTCTATATGGAAAACCCACGCCGTTTGACGTGGGTTTGTTGATGGGCTGAGCCCTTGATTTCAAGGGCTTTTGGTATGTGGCGACCCGGAAGGGGCTCGAACCCTCGACCTCCAGCGTGACAGGCTGGCATTCTAACCAACTGAACTACCGGGCCACGTGAGACACACGCAGTATTCTAGCGTATTTTCCGGCCGGTGTCAAGCCGCGATATGAGCCAAAGCGCCCCGGGCGCTACGCACAGGACGATCCCATGCATAGCGGGCGATAACGTTTGTGTATATACCACAGACACCGGCGTTGCCTGGGGCGCAAACATCCAAACGATAAGCGCAGACAGCCCCGCGTGTAAAAGCCTGGCCAAAACCAACGGCCAGGCCCGAACATTTGCCCCAGAAAGAAACGCTAAGTTTTGCGCCAGGATCGACAGCCCACCCAGGGAAGGCGCGGCGGCCAAAACACAGAGCATCGTGTGTGTGGGAAGGCGTAATGCGGCTAATTCGGCGGCCCCGCCAGCCATTTCCAGCACTGCGTGCAATCCGGCAGACAACCCGGTTGACATAAAGGGAAATAGCCGCTGTGCGATGGCCGAGGCCACCGTACCCAGGGCAATGCAGCCTCCCACCAAAAGCATGGCCTCGGCAGAAGAAGCTAAGGCTTCACGAAACAAAACAGGCCCAGGGACGCGCCGCAAAGGTGGCCGGAGGGCGGGCGCAAAATCCTCCCCCGGTATAAGCCGCGCAAACACCAGCCCTACAACCACCGCCCCAACCCAATGCCCGCCCAAGAGCAGCCATCCCACCCCCGGCACGCCCACCCAAACAGCCAGCGTACCCAGCAAAAACATAGGGCTTACCGTACCGGTAAGGCAGGCCAGGCGCTCGGCTTCAGCCTGGGTGAGCGCACCCTGTGCTCGGTGCGCTGCGATCAGTTTGGACCCGCTGGGCGAACCGCCCAAAAAGCCAAGCAAGGCAAGGCTGGCTGCCTCCCCAGGGCAACGAAAGAAACGGCGCATGAACCCATCCAGAGGTGCGCCAAGCCGGGCTGGCCCATCCGATGCGGCCAGCAACTGGCAGCACACCATAAACGGAAACAAAGTGGGCAGCACAGCGGTAGCCCACACCCCAAACCCCCGTGCCGCCGCTTCTGCCGCCTCCCCAGGGAAAGCCACCAAACAAGCTAAGAATAAACCGATGGCAATAGAAAGCAAGCTTATCACCTAAGGGAATATATGCTGGGCAACTCTACACAATCACCGGCGATGTGAGAAAATCGCTGCGCCCGGCGCGGGCGGCAGGGGAGGCGCAGCCCAGCGCCCACAGGTCGGTAGCGCGCAAGTCCAGCGCAAAGCAATCGTCGTTTAGGTTGTCAAAGGAAGCCACCTTGGTGATGAGGGGCAAATCGGCATTTCGCTTTAGATAAGCGAGCAGGGGCCGGGCATCGGCCCGGAAGCCCAGCACCCGTGCGTAGGTGGGTTTGGGGTAGCGATCTGCCAGATTTTGAGTGATCCCCAGCAGGGCGGCGCACAGGATGCGAGAGAGCCGCGCGTGGGTGTAGCGTTTGCATTTGATGGCCGCCAGCAGTTGCTCCCGGGTTCCGGTGGCCCAGGCGGCCTGTTGAATGCGATTTTCAAGCCCTTCGTTTACATCGTTGAGTGCGGCGATCTGGTGGCGAGGCATGGAACGCAGCGTTGCAAGCAGGGCAGTATCCAGCGCGTCCGGGTCGTGAAGGCGGCCTTGATCATAGGCTTTCTGAAAGATTGTGTAGGCCGTTGTGGGCATGGCGGCCTGTGCATCCCGCCAGTGATTGGCTTGTACAGCAGCCCGGACTGCCGTAGCCGAAGCCATGGGACCGGGCGCAGTGTCGTGATAGCCGCTTCCTACACGGGGGATCAGGATGGGCGTGATGCCGCTGCCCAGCTGAAGCAGCGCACGCAGATAACATACCCCCAGCGCGCTGTTGGGCTGGGCCAGCATGTTTGATATACTTTGCGGCAACGCTTGGGTGCGGGCACGGGCCAGTGTTTTGCCCTGGGCCAATTCGGTGCGCAGGGCTTTTTGGAATACGGTTGTCTCTTGTTCTAACAATGCCGAGGTTTCTTGTAGTGCGGCCAAGTCGCTGCACTCGCTGCCAAAGGCAAGGGCGCCCGCGCCCAGCGCTAGCAGCAAGGCCACGCCGCCCAGGGCAAAATCCTCAGCGGGCCGTGTAGCAAATAGGGTGGGCAGTTCCACCACCAAGTCCGCGCCGTGTTGCAGCGCCATTTGTGCCCGGCTCCATTTATCCGCCAGCATAGGTTCGCCCCGCTGTGAAAAACTACCGCTCATGGCGCACACGATATAGTCCGCTTGGGATAAAGTTTTTGCCTGGCCCAAATGATACGCGTGGCCATTATGAAAGGGATTATATTCACAAATGACGCCACAAATGCGCATATGCAACCTCCAGTATAATTTTTAGCACTATTTTTTCAGTACTTTTCCTTCATTATTGCTTTTCAAGCGGTAAAATTTCTTGTATAATAAACGCGCTCATTCAGTGTATCATGCGAAGGAGGATTTGCAAATGGGGCTTCTGCAACAAATTCGGGACAAGGCCAGGGCCAACCCTAGGCGCATCGTTTTGCCCGAGGGTTTAGAGGAACGTACGGTAAGCGCCGCCGCCCAGGTAACGGCTCAGGGTATCGCCCAGGTTGTGCTGGTGGGCGGCGAGGCGGCCATCCGCCAAAAGGCCCAGGAGCTTGGCGTGGACTTGACCGGCGTGGAGATACAGGATCCGGCGGCCAGCCCCCGTGTGCCCGCCTATGCCGAATTGTTGTACGAGCTGCGCAAAAACAAGGGCCTCACACCAGAGGATGCCGAAAAACTGGTGACTGGCAATTCCTTGTACTTTGCCACCATGATGCTCAAAACAGGCGATGCCGACGGTTTGGTGGCCGGGGCCATCCACACCACTGGTGATGTGCTGCGCCCCGCGCTGCAAATCATCAAAACCGCGCCTGGCATCAAGGTGGTTTCTTCTTGTTTCTTAATGGAGTGCCCGGATCGCAGCTATGGGCAGGATGGGGTGCTGGTGTTTGCCGATTGCGCCGTGATTCCCCATCCTACAGCCGAAGAATTGGCCGGGATCGCCATTTCGTCGGCCCATACGGCCAAAGCGCTGGCGGGCATGGAGCCCAAGGTGGCCATGCTTAGCTTTTCCACCAAGGGATCGGCCAAGCACGAGCTGGTTTCCAAGGTGCAAGAGGCTACGCATTTGGCCCAGGCCGCCGCGCCTGCGTTGTCCATCGACGGTGAGTTGCAGGCCGATGCGGCTCTTGTGGCTTCTGTGGGCAAGCTAAAGAGCCCGGACAGCCCGGTGGCCGGCGAAGCCAACGTGTTGGTATTCCCCGATCTGCAGGCCGGGAACATCGGCTATAAATTGGTGCAGCGGCTGGCTGGGGCGGAAGCTTTGGGTCCCATCATCCAAGGCCTTGCCAAGCCGGTGAACGACCTGTCACGGGGCTGCTCGGTAGAAGATATTGTGTCGGTGGTTGCAATCGCGGCGGTACAAGCCGCAGCCGAATAACACTGTTGAATAAAAAGGAGAAAAGCCATGAATGTTCTGATTATCAACGCGGGATCCTCTTCCTTAAAGTATCAGCTGATCGACATGCGCGACGAATCCGTGCTGGCCAAGGGCCAGGTGGAGCGCATCGGCATCCCCGGCACGCTGCTGGTGCAAAAGGCCAATGGCAAGGTGTTAACCGGCGAAGACTACACCGCCAACCATGTGGGCGCCATCAAAGCCGTGATGGCCGCCCTTACCGATCCCGAGTACGGTGCGGTACAATCCATGGCCGAGATCGACGCGGTGGGGCACCGTGTGGTGCACGGCGGCGAGAACTTTAAGGCCTCGGTGCTGATTTGCGAAGATGTGATGGAAGCGATCCGCGAGAACATTCCCCTGGCTCCGCTGCACAACCCGGCCAATATCATGGGCATAGAGGCTTGCCAGGCTGTGATGCCGGGCGTGCCCATGGTGGCGGTATTTGACACCGCTTTCCACCAAACCATGCCCGAGCGGGCCTATCTGTACGCGCTGCCCTACGATTACTATACCCGGCTTAAGATCCGCCGCTACGGTTTCCATGGCACCAGCCATCGGTTCGTTTCCGCACTGGCGCCGGCGATGTTGGGCAAACCCGTGGAAGAAACCAAGCTTGTGGTATGCCATTTGGGCAACGGCGCGTCCCTGTCTGCTGTAAAGGGGGGAGAATCCATCGACACCACCATGGGCATGACGCCCCTGGAGGGTCTGGTGATGGGCACCCGCTCCGGCGACCTGGATCCGGCGATCATCGGGCACATCATGGCCCAAGAGAAAATGAAAGTCCGTGAAGTGATGGATGTGCTCAACAAAGATTCGGGCGTGTTGGGCCTCTCCGGCCTTACCAGCGACATGCGGGATATCACCGATGCCGCCGATGATGAGGGGAATCTCGCAGCTGCCCGTGCCCTGGAGGTGTACGACTATCGCGCTAGGAAGTACATCGGCGCGTACGCTGCGGCCATGGGTGGGCTGGACGCCATCGTGTTTACTGCGGGCGTGGGCGAAAACAACTGGCAGGCGCGCAAGCGCATCGTGGAGGGTTTGCAGTTCCTAGGCGTAAAGATGGAGCACAGCAAAAACTTTAGGGGCGCCGTGGGCGATATCTCTACCCCCGACAGCACCGTTAAGATCCTGGTGATCCCCACCAACGAGGAACTGGCCATCGCCCGGGATACGATGAAGGTTGTGAAAAATCTTTAAAATCTTTAATACAAAATTTTTAAGGGAAAAGGGCAACAGCATTTGAGTATAAATTCTTCCAACGATCTCATCATTAAGCAAAACGCCGTGCAGAATCCCTCCACCGCTGCGGCGGTCCCCCTCCCTTTAACAAGGGAGGTAGGGGTTAAGGACGAAAACTTGAAAAAACCCCCTTGCCCCCCTTGTTAAAGGGGGGAGGGCCACCGCAGTGGCGGGGGGATTCCAAAGCGACGATGTGCAAAAATCAAGGATTAAAAAATATTATTTTCAACAACTTTTGCCCGGGTTTAAGGGAACTGCAGGTTGACAGAAACGCCCCATTAAACTATAATAATTGTTAGCCTTATTTTGAGGTGAGGGATATGCAACTGAACGTCACCAAGGCGTTGCATGCACCGGGGGAGGAATTCCCCTTTACGTGCAGCGGGGAAGTGCCGCCAACCATGTGGGACGGCGCGGAAATCCACTTTGTGACAGCCGTGCAGGTATCCGGCATCTATATGGCAATGAAAGAAGACGTGTGGGTGCGCGCCAACGTAACCGCACGTTTGCGGCTCACCTGCGCCGCCTGCCTGGCCGACGCCTATCACGACGCAAGCGCAACCATGGACGTGTGCTTCTCCCATGAGCCGGATCCGGAGGATCCCGATCTGTTTGCCTTTGAGGGGCATACCCTACAACTAAACGATGCCGCCCTGGGTGCGTTGTGGCTGGAGATGCCCATGCGTGTGTTGTGCGCAGCCGATTGCAAAGGCCTTTGCCCCCATTGCGGCGAAAACCGCAACCAATCCACATGTACATGCCAAAAGGAACTGCCTGCCAAGCATCCTTTTTCGGCATTGGCAGCCCTGCTGAATCAGGACGAGGAGGTGTAATCATGGCCGTTCCCAAAGGTAAAATTTCCAAAGCGCGCGGACGCAAGGGCCGCACGCATTGGAAGCTGAGTCTGCCCGGCATTGTCAAATGCCCGCGCTGCCAGCAAATGAAGCTGAACCATCGGGTGTGCAAGCACTGCGGTTACTACGATGGCAAGCAGGTAATCGTGATGGACGACGACAAAAAGAAGAAAAAAGAAAAAGAAGCGTAAGTAAAAAATCAAGCAAAAACGAAGCACGGCCATGGAGCGCGTGCTTTGTTTTTTTGCGATCATGCATCTATTGCATGGACAACGGGTAGCCATGCACGCCCGTTTCCTTTGTAGGGGACGCCGCCCTCGGCGTCCCGCCGTATTGCACAAAACTGCGCTGATCCTCAACGATGCACGGGACGCTGAGGGCAGCGTCCCCTACAGGGGATTGCCCTACCTCAACAACCCCTCCGCCTCCGCCATATTGGCGATCACCGGCACCCCAAAGGGGCAGCGTTCTTCGCAGTGCCCGCAAGCAATGCATCCGCCGCTCCTGCCGACTAGGCTTGCGTAATGAGAGCGGATCGAAGGCGGGATGTTCGTCGTGTCCAGCCGGGCGATATCGAGATACTTGTTGACGGCGGCGATGTCGATGTCCACCGGGCAGGGCTGGCAGTGGCTGCAATACACGCAGTGCCCCCGGAAGTCGTTGCGCAGCGCGCCCAGGGCGGGGGCGTAATCCCGCTCGGCGTCGCTGGCTTTTAGGTATTGCAAAGCATCGAGCATCTCTGCGCCGGTCTGGCAGCCCAGCAGCACGCTGGACACCGCCGGGCGAGTCAGCGCGTAGTGGATGCACTGGCAGGCGGTTAAGGGTTTCGCAAAGGGCGTGTGTTCGGGGGAAAGCAGCTTGCCCGCCCCCAGGGCTTTCATTACGGTGATGCCCACGCCCAACTGCTCACAGCGGGTGTACAGTGCGGCGCGCTGGGGATCCAGGCCCCGGAAAAGGGAGGCGTCTATGCCTTCGTCAAAAGTGTCCAGGGTGTACTTTTCCGCGGGATATAGGTCAAAGGCCGGGTTGATGCTAAACAGCACAAGCTCGGGCAGGCCGGTATCCAGCACACGCATGGCCGTGGCCGGGTTGTGGGAGCTAAAGCCGATATGCCCGATGTCGCCCTGCTGCTTGAGTTTTTGTACGTAGTCCGCGATCCCACAGTCAAACACGCCGCTATAGTCTTTGTCCGAATCGATAAAAAACATCATGCCCAGCTCGATATGGCCGCCGAATAAACGAAGCATATCTTCAAAGTAGCGTTGCACCGTGGGCATGTCGCGGCTGATATCGTACTGCTGATTGACATCAGTGGCGCCGATATGCCCTTGGATCATCACTTGGTTGCGCCGGTTGCCCAGGGCCTTAGCGATGTACTCCCGCACCTCCCGGCCCGGCATAAACACATCCAGTATGTTGATGCCGTGGTCCAGGGCCTCGGCAATGGTTTCTTGCGCCTGCTCGTAGGGTTTGCGGTCCAGATGCTCGCAGCCCAGGCCGATTACGCTGGCTTGCTTTCCGGTTTTGCCAAGTTGTCTGTAAATCATTGCTTGCGCCCCTTCCAGATATCGTTCCATTTTAGTGCGTCGGCAATGGCTTCGGCCATGGTTTTTGTGGTTTTCCAGCCTAGGCGCTGCCGGGCGCGGCCCACACCGGCGCAGGCCCCGGCCACGTCGCCAGGGCGGGGCGGTAGCTTTTGCGTGGGCAGTTTTTTGCCCAGCACCGTTTCAAAGGCCTCCAGCAACTCAAACACCGTTACCCCGTTGCCGGTACCCAGGTTGATGGCCGCAAAACGGCTGCCGGGATCCAGCGCGGCGTCGAACCGCTCCACGGCATCTACATGGGCCTGGGCCAGATCCCACACGTGGATGTAATCCCGCAGGCCGGAGCCGTCCCGGGTGGGCCAGTCGGCGCCTGTGATCGAAAAACAAGGCTCCGCGCCGGTGGCGGTTTGCATCATTTTGGCCAGCACATGGGTGGGTTGGGCCAGGTATTGGCCGGAGCGCATCTTGGGATCGGCGCCGATGGGGTTAAAGTAACGCAATGCGATGCCACTGAGGGGTTCGGCGGCGCAAAGATCTTCCAGCACCATCTCCATCATCAATTTGGTGCGCGCATAGGGGCTTTGGGGTGCGATGGGCGCGTCCTCACCGGCCACAAAGCCGGGCACATTGCCGTATATCGAAGCCGAGGAACTAAATACGATCCGGGACAGCCCCAGCTCCGCAAACAGGTGGAACATCTCTAGGGATTTCACTACATTTTCGTGGTAGTAACGATAGGGGTCGCTCACCGATTCCGGCACCACGATCAGTGCGGCGCAGTGGATGCAGGCGTACAGATCGGGATGCTCACGTATCACGCGCCGGATCAGTGCGGCGTCGCCAATGTCCCCGTGGTAAAATACGCGCCCTTGGGTGAACTCCGCCCGGCCCACGGCCAATGAGTCCAGTATGATCGGCTGATGCCCGCGATCCTCCAGCGCGGAGGCGATGGTGGAACCGATGTAACCCGCGCCGCCTGTGATAAGCACTTTCAAATGCAAACCCTCCTTGTTTACTAACAATCTTGTCATTCGTCAGATTGCCGTGCAGAATTCCTCCACCGCTGCGGCGGTCCCCCTCCCTTTAACCGCGAAAATCCCTTGCCCCCCTTGCCAAAGGGGGGAGGGCCACCGCAGTGGCGGGGGGATTCTAAAGCGACGATGTAAGAGCAACATGAAACTAGAACGGGAGGATACGGATTAACCTTGATAAAACTCCCTGGCCGTATCAAAAAAAGCGTCGATGTTGGCAAGGGGCGCAAGGGGCGGGATGTCGCAGCCCGAAGACAGGATAAAGTTATCGTTTTTTGCGCACTTGCCCAGTACATCAAGCGTCGCCTGCCGCATGGATTCCGGCGTACCTCCACGGAATTGCCCGGCGGGGTCCACATTGCCGAACACCACTTTGTCGCCAGGGATTAAGGGCAGCATCTGGGCCAGATCGATGGCGTTGCCAAAATGGAAGGCGCTGGCCCCCGTATCCAAAATACTCTGCACAAGGGGAATAGTGTTGCCGCAGTTGTGGTAGATCACAATGCAAGCTTCCGATTCCACCGCCCCTATGATACGCTTGACATAAGGCGTGGAGAACTCCGCGATGAGCCCCGGCGAAAGCAGCCCTGCGGCCGGTTCCGCCATCAAGATGCCGTCGGCGCCCGCTTGATGCAGGGCCAAGTTGTAGGCGATCAAAAACTGCGTGGCCTTTTCCAGGGTTTGATGCACAAGCTCTGGTTCCTCGTAACATAGGGCCATGATCTCGGTCATGTCCATCAGCCTGCCGGAAAGAGAAAACGGGCCGATGGCTCCGGCCAATACCGGCCTGTCGGTGATGAACCTTTTGGCTTCCCGGATTGTAGACACACACTCGCCCGTGCGGCCTGCGCCCACTTGAGGCACGGCCAGCCGCTCCGCGCTGTCTGCATCCGTGACGATGGGGGCGGTTACGGTGGGCACCTCGTCGTCAGAAAAACGCACGGGGCTGCCGAAGGCCTCGGCTTCGACGGATAGGTCCATCAGGCTCACGGATGCCAGGGTATCCCACCGATCAGCCACGGCTTTCATACAGGCGGCCTGTTTGGTTGCGCTGGCGGCCAGCTCCCGCACCGTGGCGTTGATCAACTGTATTCCCGGAAACGATAGGATGGGCATGGGCTTGTGTAACGCCGCAGCGGATTGAAGCCAGCTTTTCATATTCATACAGTTCATGCGCCTTTCTTACTCAACGATGTAATACAGGGAACGATCCGCATACAAACTATCATACGGCCCGGTTTCCGTCAAGTCCGGCGCTTGGCCGATGCCGATAGTGCCTAAGGGCGTCCTGCCGCCGGTGTAGTATTGGGCATTCGCAAAACGCAGGGAGGGTACATTGCCTGCCGGATCCAGCACCGCCAGCGCCAGCGTGTACGTCCCTGCCGGAAGGTTCTGCGGCAAAACAAAGGCTTCGATTACCGTATGGGTTTCATCGGGCAGCCAGTTTCGGATATCGACATCCATCACGGCCTGCCACACCGGCTCCTGCTCTGTGTTCAGCAGGGAAACCTCCACCGGCCATGGGTAGTAAAACGGGGCGGACCCCACATTGTTTATCTCAAAACGCAGGGGCAGCTGCTCCCCTGGCTGTACCGTTTGCGGATACGTGGCAGTGTTCAGCACATAACGATAACCCAACGCTTTTTGGATGCGGGCTGCGTTGGCCGCTAAATCTTCCCGATCCTGGCTGTAATCGGCGATCCATCCCAGGCTGGACGTGTGGGTCTGCCGGATCCAATCGATCACGTGATCGGTGCATGCATCGCTGGCCAGGGTCCCGTCGGGACTGCCGCCCACTGCCCGCTGGTCGCCCCAATCGTAAGCCACCTCGCCGCTCATCATCTGGGTGCGCCAACTGTCCCGCTCGATCATCAGCAGGGCGCTCACCCTGTCGTTGGGTAAGGCAAAAGAATCCCAGAAAAAGCCGAAGTCGTAGTCCTTAAACGTTAGCGCATACCGCACCATCACCTTTTTATTGGGAAAAGCCCGGGCAAAGGCATCGCCCAGGGGGTCTTGCACCTGCCGTGGAATTCTATCGCTTCCGCCGGGCAAATCCAGGGGCCATACGTGATGTTCGCCCCACTTGCCCCACAGCCCCATTTCGATGGCCGCCACACGGGGGTCATTGTCCCATGCCTCGCCCAGTTTGGCGGCAAAGGCGCATAAACGATCTATAAACGCCTCTTCGATCCATCGCAGCGCCATGTGGCTGTGGTCAACGCCCTCGGGCCAGTAACCGTCGGTGCCGCCGTCGGGCCCGTTGGGATACACGATGACAACTCGTGGGATCACCTTTAGGTTGCGTTTCTCAATGCCGGCCCAGGCCTGGTTGCTCCAGTCGATGATCTTTTGCGCCGTATCCTCCGGTGACATTTCCAAATCGGTATATTTGATGTATTGTTTGGCGACCGTTGCGTATTCGCCCTGGGGGAAGGTGTCGTCTTGGATAAAACGCGTGGGCCGAAAGCCCTTCATGGGATTGGCAAAAGCCTCGTTGGTTTCCGTGAGTTGCACCGTAATCAATTCTTCCGCCTCCATTCCCGTATACGAAACCACCGCAAGAAGGCAGCCCATCAGCAACGCATTGCGCAAGATTCGTTTGATCATGATCCATCCCTCCGATCACGATGTATTATACAGTACGGGCGGGTAAATAAAAAGCCTCTGAAACGACTTCAAAGACTTTCTCTTTGCCTATTTAATCGCACTATCCACCATACCCTTGATAAAATGCTTTTGCAATAGCAAAAACAATACCGCAATCGGCAATAGCCCCAGCAGCGCCGCTGCCGCCGCTGCAAACACATTACTCGACGTCTGGGCAAAGAAATCGGATACCGCCAGTGTTACTGAGGCAATTTGCGGTTTTTGCAGAATGTATAACGAAAACTGATAGTCATTCCAGCAGGTGACGCCGGTTAATATCGCCACCGACGCCGTTACTGGCGCAAGCTGGGGCAAAATGATGCTAATAAACGTACGGAACGGACCGCATCCGTCAATGCAGGCAGCTTCATCCAGGGCTGTGGGGATGGAAGCGATAAAGTTGGAATAAATAAAGATGGACAGGGGCAACTGAAAAGTGAGCAGTAGCAATACCATACCATAGTACGTAGAGATGCCGTTGATTACCTTCATCACCGAGTAGATGGGTACCAATATGCTTAGGGGCGGCACCATCATCACACCCAAAATAAAGCCCCGCACCGCCTTGTTGAGTTTGCTTTTGTTGCGGGCGAGGGGATAGGCCGCCAGCGCGCCAACGCAGATGATCAGCGATACCGAACACAGGGTGATAATCAGGCTGCCTTGCATACCCTGCAAGATACGACCCTCCAGGGCTTTGGCAAAGTTGTCTAGATATATATAATTGGGCAAAATCCATCGGGAAGAAGGATCGCTGGGCATCTTAAACGCCACGCCAATCAGGATATAAAAGGGGGCCAGGTATAACAAAAGAATGGCCACTGTAAGCAGATAACGCCACCAGTTTTTTTTCATGGCTGTTTTCATAACATCTGCGCCTCCCTCCGGTCAAAAAACCACATGGTTAGGTTGGAGACGATCAGTATAAATACAAACGTCACAATGCCTAGCACCGCCGAGTAGCCCGCCCTTTCCACATTGGCGTATTGATACGTAAGATACGTAGAAAGGGAGGCGGCGCCCGTGGAGGGCGAGGGAGGCGTGAGCGCCCGTATGATATCAAATAACTTTAGGCCGCCGATTAGATTCAGGATCACCGAGGAGGTGATGGCAGGCATCAGCAACGGAAAGGTGATGTAACGAAACATACCCCAGGAGCCCACGCCGTCGATATGGGCTGCTTCGGTATACATGGCGGGTATGTTTTGCAGCCCGGCCAGGAAAATCACCATGGCCACGCCCACGTATTGCAGCGTATTGACAATCACGATGATGGTGACCGTACGCCCCGGCACGGCCAGCCAGTCTACCCGTTCGCCCCCAAATAGGAGCATGATATCGTTGAGTGCGCCGCCGCTAAATTGAAACACAAAAAACATCACGTAGCCCATAATCAGCGGTGCGATCATGGCGGGCAAGTACACCACGGCCCGCAGCACGCCCCGGCCGCGGAATTTTGTGTCCATAAACAATGCCAACCCCATGCCCAGCACATTTTGCAGCAGCGTGCAGCCAAAACCGTACAGTATGGTGTTCCAAAACACGCTGGAGAAGTAGGGGTCAGTCAACAGCCGCCGGTAGTTGGCAAAACCAACGTACCTATAATTGGGCAGGTAGCCGTTCCAATTGGTGAAGGAGATACGAATGCCTTCAAAAAACGGATAGACCACAAACACGGCAAACAGCAATAGCGCCGGCAAATAAAACAAGTTCATGATGGCCCGTGTTCGTTGGGTCATTGCAAATCACGCCCTTCCAAGTACCACGTAAGGGGGAGCGCACAGTTGCGCTCCCCCGGATGTGCCGCCCGGATCGTTTATAACAAATCCATCTTCTCCAGGTAGCTTTCCCGCATGTAATCCACGATGGCTTCGGTACTCATGCTGCCATTGAGGATGCCAAGGCCGGTGGCGCACAGGTCGTTCCACATGCCATTGGGCAGGTAGATGCGGTCAAAGTACGGGAAAGTGCGCACGTCGGCGTACTTTTCAAAGTCTCCCGCTACAGCGCCGGTGTCGCTCTCTACGCTCTCAAAACCCGCAAGCGCGCCGTTGGCCGAGGCCAGCTTGCTCATGATTTCGGGCCGCGCCAGGAAGTTGATAAATTGCAGCGCCTCTTCGGGGTGCTTGCTGTCTTTCCATACGCCCATGGCCAGCCGCTCACCGGCGATCAGCGTGGGGGTGTCGCCCTCAAAGTAGGCGGGGATGGGCATCATACCCAGGTTGGCCGGGCCAGCCTTGTTGGCATCCACAATGGCATAGTTGCCAAAGAACTCAAAGGCCACATTGCCCAAGCCCAGCTCGGTGGTGCAGGTGGCGTAGTCCGAGGTGGCGGCATCCACATTCAGGAAACCCCTCTGGTTCCAATCCGCAAACATGTCGGCCAGAGCGCCCCATTTGTTCCAGTCAAAGGTGCCGTCGATCAATGCATCGCGGTCGTTTTCGGCTTCGTTTGTCACAAAGAAGGAGGGGGCGACCCAGTCAAAGAACTGGCCGATGGTCCAGTCGTCTTTTCCGCCCAGGTACACGGGGATGTAGCCCGCTTCTTTTACGAGCTCGCACACGGCCGCAAAATCGGTCCAGGTCACGATGTCGTCCACATCCACACCCACCTCGGCCAGGATGTCCCGGTTGTACACGATGCCAGCGATGTCGATGTCCACCGGCAGCACAAAGATGTTGCCGTCGTCGTCGGTGATGAGGGGTATGATAACCTCCGAAATGTCCCCGAACCACAGCTGATCATTCAGGGGGCGCAGGAAGCTGGAGTACCGGATCACCGACCAGCCGTGGGTGGAAAACACGTCGGGCAGGTCTTCGGTGGCCATCTTGGTTTTCATCAGGGCCTCGTAGTCGTTGGCCGGGGCTGCATAGTCGATGTTGATGCCGGTTTCGGCGGTGAATTCCCGGCATACCTCGGCAAAGGTTTCGTTTACCACGCCGGTCATGTTGGTCCACACGTTCAGCGTTACGCCGTCGCCCAGGGTGATGGCGGGCAGCGCCGTGAGCGCCAGGGCCAGGATCAACCCGATACTGAGTAACCGTTTCATGTTTTGTCCTCCTTTTGTTGTACCGTGATTGTATTGTGATGTTTTCATTTTACTGGAATTTCGGCAAAAGTCCATGGATCATTTCTACACTGGAGGGGTCATTTTCTATACTGGGTGAAGGGCGGGACGCCGAGGGCGGCGTCCCCTACGATGGGGACGGTGGCATCCACGGACGCGCAATGCGTGCCCCTACAAGGGTTTTGCATGGCGATTGGCCGTAATCCCGTAGGGGACGCCGCCCTCGGCGTCCCGCCGTTCCCCTATCTGGGCGCATTGTAATTTCCTGTGTTTGTGATATGATGAACCCAGAAAGGGGGCGGAGGCATGCGGCGCTCATTTGGCGCTTGGCTGGCCATGGTTTTTTTGCTGAGCATCGTGCTGCCGTTGCTGGGGCTCACCGGGTTTTTTGCCGCGTATTTCGACCGCCTGTTTGCCTTGGAAACCACCCGCCTGTTTGACAGCACCCTATACGGCGTATCCCAAAGCATCAGTACGTATGTAAGCGACTTGGCCCGGCTTTCCATGATGCCCTATTTTCAAAGCGACATACTGGGGTATTACATGGACATGGATCAGGGAAGGTATCTTACGGATCAAATCGTAGCCACACGCATCAACAAGGAATACCAGCTGGCCGTATCCCAACAGCTGGCCAATGTGCGCCAGGATGTAAAGGGTGTGCTGTTTGCCCCCTTTGCCCAAAGGGAGACCACGGCTTTTTTGGTGCGCCGCTACGCCGGTGAGTTAGAGGTGCTCCGGGATCCCTCTCTGCGGGAGGAGGATTGGTTTGAAGGCGCCATCGCCGCAAACGGGAATCTGTACTTCCCACCGGTGCGCCCCCCGGCCTACTACGAAACCCTGCGCAACACCAATTTTCATACGGACGCGGACTACAGTACATTTTCTGTAGCGCGGCTCATCAAACAGCCGGATTCCATGCGCCCCATAGGCGTGATCAAGGTGGATGCCGTAAACCGCGTGATCGTGGATCTGTTCCGCCACATCGATGTGGGCGAATCCTCGGCCCTGGTGCTGCTAGATCAGGCGGGCCAGCCCATCTACGCCACCAGGCCGGTAGCCCAATCGCTGCTGGCCAGCATCACCCCGGTTGCCCAAACCATTCGTGGGGAAGAGAATACGTACCATGTATCCAGCTATCCGGTGATGTCCACCCCTTGGCGGTTGCTCTACCTGGCCGCCGAACCCGATGTCCAGGGGCGGACCAGGGCGATCTATCTGTTTGCGGTGCTGCTGGGCATTCTTTCGCTGGGCATCTCATCATTGTTGTTTTATTTAAATTCCCGCAGTGCAGTTAGGGCCGAAAAAAAGATATTGTCCGCCATGCGCCGCTTGGCCGCCGGCGACCTAAACGTGCGGCTAGAGCTGCCCAAACACAGCTATTACGCCGCCATTGCCGGGGCCCTGAACCAAACCGTGGATCAGCTCAACGCCCACATCACCAACGAATACAAGGCCGTGCTCAACCAGCGCAACGCTGAGTATATGGCGCTGCAAACCCAAGTAAACCCCCATTTTTTATACAATATTCTCAGCGGGTTTGTAACGCTGAACCGAATTGGCGAGCGGGATACCCTGGAAAGGCTGCTGCTGAAGCTCTCCCATCTTTTCCGATATTCCTGCAAGCATGAAGACGCCGCCACCGTTGCCGAGGAGTTCACTTTTTTAGAGGAATACCTGGCGCTACAAAAATTACGCTTTGCCGAGCGCCTGCAATACAGCATTACCCACGCGCCAGGCACACAAGATATCGCCCTGCCCCGCCTGCTGTTGCAACCCTTGGTTGAAAATGCGCTGGTCCACGGGTTGGAACCCATCGACAGGCCGGTGCGCATCCAGGTGTTTGCCGATATCATCACGCGGCCCGATGGAGCGGACTGGCTGCTCCTGTGCGTGTGGGACGATGCCGAGGGTTTTGACATGCGCGTCAAGGCCGAGGGCCGCATCGGCCTGGCCAATGTAGAGGAGCGGCTGGCCCTGTTTCATTCCCACAGTGTGTTTTCCATTCATAGCAGCCCTGGGAACGGCTGCCAATGCACGGTGTTGTTGCCTTTAAAGCACGAAAGGAGAAGCTAAGCATGCGCATCCTGATCGCAGACGACGAACCCATGGTGCGCCTGGGCATCCGCACCATGATCCAAGACGAGGCCCCCGGCCAGCACGCCATCACCGAGGCGGCCAACGGCAAGGAAGTTGTTGCACGGGCGGCCGATTATCCCAACCTGGCATTTGTAGATATACGGATGCCGCTGATGGACGGCATACAGGCCATCACCCAGGCCAAAGACGTAAGCCCCGAAACCCAGTGGGTGCTGGTAACCGGCTTTTCGGATTTTGAATACGCCCAGCAGGCCATCCGGCTTGGGGTAACGGATTATTTGCTCAAGCCGGTGAGCCCGGAGCAGTTGATGGGCGTGATCAACGCTGCCCAGCAGCGTTTGGCCCAGCAAAGGCAGGCGCAAAACCGGCAGTTTCAGGCCGAGTTGATGGCCCACTTTTATCAAATGGATTTATTGGCGGAGCTGCCCCCTCTTGCCAGCGCAGTTGGGCAAACGCTCCAAATCTTTTTGCTGTGCGTGGATTGCGCCGAACGAGACACCCGGGCGTTACGTGTGCGGGCGTTAACCGAGCGTATTGCCCAAGCCTTTGAAGCCGGTGAACAACGATATGCGGCGTTTGTTCTGCCCACATACGATCTTTGCTTGATTATACAGGCCGGAGAAACCCAACATGCCCGCCAGATCGTAAACAACCTTTGGAACGCCCGCCAGCACCCCCTTACGATACTGGCGGAATCCGTGCCAACCTATGATGGGCTCTACACCACCTATGAGCGTTTGAGCGCCCTTTCCGTGCTTCGCACCGTATGTTGTTTTGATACCTGCTGCTTGGATTGGCCCGATGATCACACAACCCTGCTGGAAAGCGCGCTGCACACCGAACAGATCGCCCTGACTTTTTTGAGCCGCGATGAGTTTGCGTTCCGTAAGGTTGTGGGCGCGTTTCAAGCAGCCCAACGGGAGGGCATCTTTGCCCAGGCCCATCTGCCCTCCATGCTGGCCTATTTACGAAATGCCACCGGCCTGCCTTTGGAGGCGGGTTCCCTGCCCGAACTTGTGGCATCCCTATCGGCTAACGCACAAAAGGCCCACCGGCAGGCCACGGGTTCCGGCGACATCATCGAGCAAATCAAAACCTATGTGGCAGCCCATTACATGCAAGACATCGCCATCAGTACCCTGGCCGACGAATTGGATATCACGCCCAATTACCTGAGTCGCATCTTTCATCAGCGGGCCGGTTGCACGTTTATATCGTATTTGAGCGAGGTACGCATAGGCATTGCCCAGCAGTTGCTGGCGGCGTCGGCCGATGTTTCGATCCGGGAGGTGTCCGAGGCCGTGGGGTATTCCAACCCCCGCCATTTTGCCAAGGTATTTACGAAGCTAACGGGCAAAAGCCCTTCGGCGTATCAGGGCACATACAGCGGGACGCCGAGGGCGGCGTCCCCTACAATGTGCTAAAAACGCTCAACAAACGTACCACCCTCGGGCAACTCCACCCGCCGCCCATCGGGCAACTCAACAACGCAAGGCACACCCTCGGGCGCGCGGCCTTTGAGTTCAATCTTGCCATCCCTGCGCTGCCAGGCCACCTCCACCTCACCAACCGGTGTTGATACCGTGCCCCCGCAATCCGGCGCGATTCCAAAAAACGGGCGGATCAATATTTCACCCCAACCTGGCGAACCGGGATTCACGCCTAGCAGCGTGCGGGGGAATTCATACAGGGGGAAAGCGCCCCATGCGTGGCATTCGCTGCGGGTTTGGTAGTGGCACTCGGGGATGGTGGTGGCGTTTAGGTTGACAAAATGGATCAACCGGTCATAAAAAATCAACGACCGCTCGTACATCCCGGCCTGCTCCAGGGCGCGCAAGAAGTAAAACATCCACGGAAAGGAGCATTGCCGCAAATCCGGCTGCTCCAGGGCCTTTTGCATCAGCGCTTTGGCTTTTTCGCCTGTAGCCAGGCCGGTTAGCACAGCCAGCACCTGGGCGTGCTGGGTGAACTCGTCTACGCCCGGCCCTTCCCGGTACAGGCCGACGGCAGCGTCCCAGCAGTGTTTCTGTACGTTGGCAAGGATCGCCTTAGCATCGGCTTCATAGGCCGACGCGGCGTCGTTGCGGCCGGTGAGCCGGTTGATCCGGGCCGCCGAACCCATGGCCAGCACGTAGGTAAGATTGTTGGAAACCGAGGGCCCGGTGTAGCTGGCAAAAGACATGCCGAACTGGCCCTCCCATGCCTCCACCCAATCGGTAAACTGCCAATACTCCGTGGGCCCCACCAGGCTGGTATGATCGATATGCCGGGCGTACCAGTCCAGCACATTATCGATGGTAGGCCGGTACCGGCGGGGTACCGACAGGTCGCCGGTTTGTACGTAATAATCCTCCAGCATAAACACCCAATGGAGGGCAAAGATTGGGATCACCTGGGAGACCTGGCATGGGTAGCGGGATTGCAGTATCCCTTCGGGCAGGATTGACGCGTGATAGTCGTCGATGGTGCGGCGGGCCATACGGGTATCGCCGCTCAGCGCATAGGTGAACAGCATTTGCAGCCGGGTGTCCATGGTGTATTGAAGCTGCTCGTAATAGGGGCAGTCTTCATAGGTTTCGTGCATGCAGCGCTGGAGGGTGCGTTTGCTGATCTCCCACAGGGTGTTCAGGGCCGGATCAGAAGAATGGAAAGTTGTGCGGGACTCCAATGGATAGCCGGTCTCCAAAAGAGTGGGCTTTTCTAGGGTGAGGGGCTCATCGGCAGTTTGTACCTCTACGCGCAGGAAACGCATGGTACGGAACCAGAATGGGACGTATGTTTCTTCGCCACCCGATGGGCGATAGACATCCTGATGGCCATGGAGCTGATAGTTGACCGAATCGCAACGATCCCCCTTCCCGGCTCGGGTGCCGTCGCTATAACATTCGGCGTAGCGTTGGATGATTTCAGCGCCCCGGCCGCCCGACATGGGCAGGGAGACATAGGCCGTGGTCAAAACACCCACGTCCAGCTCGATGGCCATGCGGGTGTGGGGCGGAATCACTGCGGGGCCGCCGACAAACGAAAAAGGCGGCACATCGCTGGGCCGAAAGGGCTTTTCCCCTTGGAAATCAATCGTTTTTTCATACAGGAGCGGGATGGGCCGGGGGAGCAGGGGGTAGGGCATGATGCCGCCGGTGCCGTTGGGATGGATGGGCCAGCGTACATCCGCCGGCGCCCAAACGCCACCGGGCGCCTGGGGGTTGGCCCAGTTGGCCGGTAATCGCGCGCCGTCCACAACCTCCATGCCCCCCATCCAGAAGGTGAGATGGGATGTTTCCCATTGGATGGCATCGTCTAGGCAAACGCTCCAGGCTGCCTCACCTGTGCACACGCTGGCCAGGCGGCGGTTGTCGCGGCTTAGCGCCTCCCCGCCCACCAGCAGGCAGGGCCCGGAGGCGCTGCCAAAGGCAAATTGAGGCCCGAGCCCATGGGCATGCTCGTCGGCCGCCGCGTCGTAGGGTGGGTAAGCAACCACCTTTACGGCGATCACATTGTCGCCCCAGGCCAGATGTTCGCTTACGTCTATGGTTTCGTAGTAATGCCGGAAGCGGTCGCCCTTGCAGGGGCCGGACAGCAGGGACTTGCCGTTTACGTACAGCCGGTACCGTGTGGCAGCGCTGATATGCAGGGTAAGCCGCGCGCCTGGGCCGTTTAGCTTAAATGTGCGCCGGAAATACGCCGTTTGGGTGCGCAAGCGCCCGTCCCAGTTCCGCCCTTTGTACAGCTCAGCGGGCACGCCTACCCATGAGCATCCGCGAAAATCATCATATATACTCATAATGAACCGCCCTATTCTTCTTTACTTGTTATTCTCATCATATCGAACAGGTGGCGCCCTGTCAATTTTTCTGATAGAATGATTTTATCCCCCTTCCCATACATCGCCTCTATGCGCCCATCCCCCTTTATGGTATACTAGGCGGTGAAAAGTAAGATATTAGGAGCAAGCGATGCCCAGACTATCGCGCCGCCTCGTTGTTTTTCTTGCGTTGCTGTGCGCTGTGTTGTGTATATCCCCGCCCCCGGCGCGGGCAGCCGATTCCAAGATCCACGCGCTGCTGATTGCGGGCGAGGTTTTTTTGCAGCTTACCAGCTTAGCGCCCACCACATCCAACAACGTACATACCCTTACCGAAGTGCTGGGTATGTACGGTGATACGGTGGCATCGCTTTATACCGCCATTGATCAAATCGGCAACCAGGAGCAACTGCGTGAGCTGATCCATGCCGCCTTTCAAAACGCAGGGCCCCAGGACATTTGCCTGCTGTACATCAGCACCCACGGGCGCTTTCGGCCCGCCGCGCCCGAATACCCGGCGGTGATTACCCTTACCGACGGGCAAACCGAATTTGAAATCGACGGCATGGCCCTGCAAGCTATGCTAGATGATATGCCCGGCACAAAGGTGGTGCTGATCGACGCCTGCAACTCCGGCGCCATGATGGGCAAGGGCGTGACCCCCAACCTAAACGATCAGCCTGAGTTGCCCTTCCGCCGGGGGGATTATAAGGTGCTGACTTCGGCAGGGGGCAATGAGCTCTCTTGGAACTGGAGCGAAACCGAACAAGACAGGCCAATTTCCCTGGGCAGTTCTTATTTTGCCAAGGCCCTGGCCGCCGGGCTGGGGCTCCATGGCCAGTACGGGGCCGATCTAAACCAAGACGGCGAGATTACCCTCAACGAAATCTATCGCTATTTGCTGGACAACCACGGCAGCTCCACCGTGCACGTCTATCCCCAAGACGATGACCTGGTACTCTTTCGGTATGATCCCCGCGCCCCCCACGCTCAGCAACCGGGCGGGCGGCTCTCGGCCATCTCCTTCTCCTGTGATACGCTGACTGTTGAGGATCCGTATATCGACTTTGAGTTTACCGTGCATCAGCCGGTGCGCCTGCAATACCAATTGGTCTATTCCAAAAAAGGCGCGTGGGATTGGGACGGGGCCGACCGCCTGTTAGACCGGCATGAGCCACCGCCTGGCTCGGTTGTGTCCGACGGCACGGTGCAGCCCGGCCGAAAGCATCGCAGCATCGAGGTATCGGGCATTGAGGCCGATACCTCGGGGTATGCGTTGCTGCTGATCATGGCCCTAGGCGAACAGGGGCCCGAGGTTTATTTCAGTAAGTTGCTGGCTGTTTTACCTACCGAGGGTGATCCGGAAATGAGCGTGGAAACCTTTGGCGAGCAGTTTTCCCTGGCCCCTGTGGAGGAGCTGGCGGTGCAGGTGGCCCATCGTTTTCCGTTGCAGCTTACCGTGAGCGTATATGACGGGCAAGGCCAGCGCGTACGCCGCCTGGCAACAGACCGCACCAGCCGCCCGCTGCACCTGAGGCCCGAGGGCAGCCTGTTCTATTGGAATGGGTTGGATGGCCAGGGCAACCGCGTGCCGCCGGGAACGTATACGATCCGCGCCTTTGCCTATGTGGGCGGTGAGCGCCATGAGGCCGAAGTGGCGATTGATTTGTTGGATTGACGGACGGCGGGACGTCGCCCTCGGCGTCCCGTCGTTTGCTGAGCGCCTCATTTCTTCGGAAAAGCCAACACCTTGCCCAATCCCCCCCCCATCTGCGCCTTGATGCGGGGGATGGCTTCCAGCGCCGCGTTGTATCCAACCTCCACGCAGATATCCAGCGCCTCTAATGCCGATGCATGTACGGTTTCCGGCACCCGGGGCGCAAGCATATACCAGCCGCTGGGGCAATCGCTCGGCTGGTAATGCGGGCCGCATAGGGCCGCGATATCCCATACGTTTAACCGCCCCCTGGGCAACTGACAGGAGGCGTCCACGCATAGTGCGTGTTTTACCCGCAATTGCCGCAGTGCTGCCATGCCTTCGCCCAGCCCGGCCACGCCAACCAACGGCACGCCCATCCACAGGGCGGGCCGCATCAGTGCGGGTATGCTCATGGCCGCCTGGATGGCCAACGACACAGGCGCTTGTTGTGTCCACACGGCTTCGCCGTCTTCGGGCGGGCAGCGGCTGGCGAATACCAGGGTTTTGCGTGTGGGCAGGGCCAGGGTGGGGATGGCCAAGGCCAAGTCCAACTCGCCCAGGGAGCGGCCAGCCGTTTGTTTTTCCAGCAGCCCGACTAGGCGACCGCCGCGGATCAGGCCCTGAAGCTTGCCAAGGGTGGAATACCTGTCGGGATCCAGCAAGCGCCTGCCCAACGCACAGGCCTCACGCATGGCGGCATATACCTCCCCGGCATCGGGTTTGCATGCGTACAACCCGGCGATCCACGCGCCCGTGCCCACCCCAGCCAGCGCGGTGGGGGGCAAGTTGCTTTCTTCCAATGCGCGCAGCACACCCAACTGCGTCGCCGCGTACACCCCCATGCCCGAGAACAACACCCCGAATACCAAGCGCGTTCCCGCCTTTGCAATCCACTCTTCGTAAAAGAATATGCGTTGGGCCAAACTCCTGATGAAAAACTTTAAAACTTTTCAATTATTAAATCTTATTTGATACTCAGGTTTCACTTCCAATAACGATGATTTTGTGCCAATATAAAGGTGGATATGAATCCCAAGACGAGAATAAGAAGTTTTTACCTTTCAATTACATTCCATATTCTTTTCAGATCAAAACTGTTTTTTGACACTATCAAACGCAAACGCTCACAAAAGTCTGGAAGAGGGATTAAACGTCGCCCAGACTGACAGATAACATAGGTTTTCGGGAAGTTTCGAGGCAGGTCTAGGACGCTAAAAAGTGTTCAGGGTTCTGTGTGTTTTTTTGTCACCATTTTGCTGCGAGGGAGGTATACATTATGCATTGGAATTATTTTGGCTCACAAAAAAAGAAGAAGCAGAGGCGTGGCGTGAAAATCACACGTTCCATTAAGCATATATATGTGGAAGAAGTAGTTGAAGAAGTAGAAGAAACAGAAACCACTCCATCCCCGGAGCCCATTGTCCTCCCAGAACCGAGACCACCAGGGCCAGTTCGCTGGCTTTCTTGGCTAGCTACCCCAGTCGCTATGATCACCAGCATCATATTAGCTGTCAATTCGTTTCCGGCCAAAAGAAACGAATTCTCCTTTGAGCAAGCACTTGACCAAGTGCTTGAGCAGAAAGTTGAAGAAGTGCTTGAGCAAATGCTTGAACAAACGCTTGAGCCAACGTCGGAGCCACCGCCTGAGAACGCTGATGGGGTGATTGGCAAGATTCGTGATAAAATACCGGTAGGGGAAACAATTAACTTACGCGAGAGCACTACCAGAGAAAAAGCACCAATTGCCAGGATTGCACATGGCAATGATATGAAGATTTTAAGAATAGCAGGAACAGACTGGTACGAGGTGTTTGTAGACAGGGCGCAAGATCATAATACACTCGAATGGGTGAACAACATAAGGGGCTTCGTGGAAGCCGAAAATGTGAAGGTTGTCACACCTTTTTCCGTGACGGTTAAGGATTCCGACGGCAATGATATCGATGTCACTGTGGAGGAGTTCAACACGGTTGAATCGAAGATCACCATCAACGGTGGCGCTGAGGAAACAGTAGATACCAGCACTTTGCTTAAGTTTTTATACGATTCTTCTGATTAAGCTCAGCGTAGGCTGTGCATCCCAGTTTAGGAGATGTTTTTCTTGTTAACGAGTCAGTTTACTCACGCAAAAAAACGCAAAAAAACCGTAAATAACTGTTGCAAACTTAGACCGGAGCGGGTATACTATGGCAAACACGCGATGAAGATGCGATGAAGGGAAGGCTCCGCTATCAACCGATCCAGAGAGTTGCCGGTAGGTGCAAGGCAGCACGGTGATGCGAGAGTTTCCACCCCGGAGCGGCCAACGAGGAGTTGGCGGGAGCGCCCGATACAGCGCGTATGAGCTGAGGCGTTTTTGCGCCTAAGCAGGGTGGCAACGCGGATAACACCGTCCCTGTCGTATTGACAAGGACGGTTTTTTACTTTAAAACCCATTATGAAGGAGGATTTCCCATGTTGGATATCAAGCGCATTCGCCAAAATCCCCAGGAGCTGGCCGACGCCATGGCCCGCCGCCACAAACAAGTAGATGTGCCCGGCTTTTTAAAGCTGGACGAGGAGCGGCGCGAGCTGCTGGCCCAGGTGGAGCAGCTTAAGAACCAACGCAACGAAGAGAGCAAACGTGTGGCTATCATGAAGCGGGCCGGGGAAGACGCCCAGCCGGTGATGGAACAGATGCGGGCGGTGGGGGAGCGTATCGCCGAGCTGGACGCCCAGGTTGGCCGCATCGACGGGCAGCTGGACGCCCTGCTGCTCACCGTGCCCAACATTCCCCTGCCCGAGGTGCCTGCGGGGGAGGATGAGCACAGCAACGCCGAGCAGCGCCGCTGGGGTCACCCAAGGCAGTTTGACTGGGAGCCCAAGCCCCACTGGGATATCGGCGCTGAATTGGGCATTCTGGATTTTGAGACCGCCGCCAAAGTAACCGGCGCGCGCTTTACCTTTAACAAGGGGCTGGGCGCGCGGCTGGAGCGGGCGGTGATCAACTTTTTTATGGATACCCATGCCGGGCGGGGTTATCAAGAGGTGCTGCCTCCCTATATCGTAAACCGGGCGGCCATGGTGGGCACCGGCCAGTTGCCCAAGTTCGAGGAAGATATGTTCCGCGCCGCGCCCACGGATTACTTTTTGATCCCCACTGCCGAGGTGCCGGTGACCAATATGTATCGGGATATGATCATAGAGGGCAACACGCTGCCCATCCGCCATGTTGCGTACAGCATGTGCTTCCGGGCCGAAGCTGGATCGGCGGGGCGGGATACCCGGGGGCTCATCCGCCAGCACCAGTTCAACAAGGTGGAATTGGTGAAGGTAACAAGGCCCGAACAAAGCGCCCAGGAGCTGGAGGCCATGACCCTGGATGCCGAGCATGTGCTGCAACTGCTGGGGCTGCCCCATCGTACGGTGCTGCTGTGCGGGGGCGATATGGGCTTCAGCGCCGCAAAAACCTATGACCTGGAGGTGTGGATGCCCAGCTACGACCGGTATCTGGAGATATCGAGCTGCTCGAACTGCGCGGATTTCCAGGCCCGGCGCGCGGGCATTCGTTATCGGGCCAACCCGAAAGAAAAACCGCAATTTGCCCATACCCTTAACGGTTCGGGGGTGGCGGTGGGCCGCACCGTGGCGGCGATTTTAGAGAATTATCAGAACGAGGACGGCAGCGTAACCGTGCCCGAGGTATTGCGGCCTTATATGGGCGGGGTGGAGTGTATTAAATAGCATAAAGGGATCGCCTTAGAAGTGGGTTAGCGAAAAGGGTTAGCGAAACGAAATTTTGTTGACACGCTCTAACATGTCGCGGTATAATTGGGATGGATCAGGCGGATGGGCCTTTGCTTAGAGTGGCCCTAGGCTAGACACGGTTACGATGGCCTAACATCGTAGCCGTTTTTCGAATCTCAGAGATCAATCGCGCGATAGCGTTAATCAAATGGATAAGGTCTCGCATCAAGCCTCACCTCCTTTCTTCCCCGCTAATAAGTAGGAATAAAGTTGGTTAAGCCCATCCGCCGGTAGCCTTGCGACTGACTACCCAGATAGAATAATACAAAATTCGACAGAAGTAAATCCAATTTTTTTTGTGCTTCACAGCCAAAACGTGTATAATATAGCACACAGGAAAAAACAGAACCGATGTTTGGAGTTAAAGGCAATGAAAAACACAAGCATATCCAATCAACCCGAAACACAAAGCGGCGAATGGACAGGGGTAACGCTGCCTCCCCAGGGTGGCGTAGCCATGTGGCAGGAGGGGCTGCATTCTCACAGCCTGCTGCCCCTGATCATATTTGATCTGGATGGCACGCTGCTGGACAGCTACGAGATGGCCCTGGTGGCTCACACGCGGGTGATCGAGGCTATGGGTTTGCCGACAGCTACGCCCGCCCTGCTGGAAGCGCTCAACGGCCCCACCCTGGAACAGGCCTGCGCTCTCCTTGGCCTGCCTTCCGAGCGTGCGGGTGAGCTGGAGGCCGTTTTATCCCAAATCGAGGCAGAGCAGGTGCCCGTGATGGCGCGGACATTCCCCGGTGTGCCCGAAATGCTGGCGGCCCTGCAAAGCGAGGCCACGCTGTGTTTGCTCACCAACAGCCTTCCCGCATATCTGGAGATGGCGTGCGAGGCCACCGGCATCGGCAAATTCTTTGCCGAGCGTGCGGCCTCGGAAACCGGGGTGCCAAAGGCCCAACGGATCCGGCAGTGGATGGAAGCCCGTGGCCTGCCCCGCACCCTGGTGGTGGGCGACCGCTCCACCGACATATCCGCCGGGCGGGAGGCCGGGGCCTGGACGCTGGCCGTAACCTTTGGCTGCGGCGAGGCTGATCAATTGACCCATGCCGACGCCACGGCTTCCACCGTGGCCGAGATGTGGCGGCACTGTGAGCGGTTTTGTAAGGGGGAAGATTAAATGCCAAAATTTCAAATCAAAGTACAAATCTTTTTGATATTGCTCTTGGCCACTCTGCTTTTGCCTTGCGGTGTCCTTGCCGAAAGGGATATGGAACCCGGCGAGCACACCTGGTCTAGCGGTTCCCGCTATGTCGGCGACTTTGTGGACGGCAAAAGAGCGGGCAGAGGCATGCTTACCTGGCTCAACGGCGACCGCTACATCGGTGAATTCGCGGACGGTATGATGACGGGCAAGGGCATCTACCTATGGGCAATCGGCGATTGTTATATCGGCGATTTTGTTGACGACACCAGGACGGGCAGGGGTGTGTACAGATGGGGCAACGGCGATTGTTATATTGGCGAGTTTATTGACGACGCTATGGACACCGGCAAAGGCGCTTACCTATGGGCTGATGGCGACCGTTATGCTGGGGATTTTGTGAGCGGCAGGCGTACAGGCAAGGGTGTGTATTATTGGGCCAGCGGCGACCGTTACGCCGGAGGTTTTGTGAACAACAAGATGGAGGGTATGGGCGTATACACCTGGGCCAACGGCGACCGCTACGCCGGGGATTTTGTGGACGATAAGATGACGGGCAGGGGAGAGTTGATTAGCGTAAATGACTAACGGGGAAATCTAAAGAACAAATGTTTGCGTTTCTCCCCGTGCTATGCTATACTGTTTGCATTAGATGCAAACAGTGGGGTGAACAACTTGGAGCTGATGGACAAGCTTCGTATATTAACCGGTGCGGCCAAGTACGATGTGGCCTGCACCTCCAGCGGTGTAGACCGCAAGGGCATACCCGGCGCGTTGGGCAACTCGGTGGCAGCGGGCATTTGCCATAGCTTTGCAGCCGACGGGCGCTGCATCTCCCTGCTTAAGATACTGATGAGCAACGCGTGCATCCACGATTGTAAGTATTGCGCGTGCCGCAGCTCTTCCAATACCGAGCGCGCCACCCTGACCCCCGAGGAGTTGGCCGACCTTACCATCTCTTTTTACCGCCGGAACTACATTGAGGGGCTGTTTTTATCCTCGGGTGTGGTGGGTTCGGCGGATATCACCACCGAGCTTATGATCCGGGCCATTGCCCGCCTGCGGGAGGTGCATGGCTTTCGGGGGTATATCCATGCCAAGGGTATACCGGGGGCCGCACCGGCGCTGGTGGAGCGGCTGGGTAGGCTGGTGGATCGCATTAGCATCAACATCGAGTTGCCGTCGGAATCCTCATTGTCCGCCCTGGCGCCGGGAAAAAACAAGGCCGGTATCCTGGCGCCCATGGGGCAAATCGCGGGTATGCTGGAGCAGCGCCGCCAGGAGCTGGCGGTCTACCGCCATGTGCGCCCCTTTGCCCCAGGCGGGCAGGCAACCCAAATGATCGTTGGCGCCTCGCCGGAGACGGATCTGCATATTTTGCGGCTTTCCCAGGGGCTGTATAAGCGCTATCGCTTGCGCAGGGTGTTTTATTCGGCCTATGTGCCCGTAGGGGACTCCCGTTTTTTGCCTGAGGTGGCCGCGCCGCTCTTGCGAGAGCACCGGCTGTATCAGGCCGACTTTTTGCTGCGGCAATACGGCTTTGACGCCACCGAATTGCTGGATCCCGATGCGCCCTGGCTGGATGCCCGGCTGGATCCCAAATGCCTGTGGGCTTTGCGAAATCCCCAAATTTTTCCAATGGAAGTGCAGCGCGCTGATTATTTGCAACTGTTGCGGGTGCCCGGCGTGGGCCCCATAAGCGCTCAGCGCATCGTGGAGGCGCGCCGTACTACGCCGCTCTGTTTTGACGCACTCAAAAAGCTGGGCGTGGTGCTCAAGCGGGCCCAGTATTTCCTTACCTGCCAGGGCAAGGCCATGCCCGGTCTGCGCCTGAGCCAGGAGAACGTGTACCGTTGTTTAGCCAAGGATTGCCGGGTAGCCCCATCGGTGTTTGGCAATCGGATGATGCAACAGGTTTCCATGTCGGATTTGGTTCAGGATTTTCGTTTGGATGCGGCGCTGCCGCCCCTGTCACTGCTCGCCACCCAGCCGATTCCTTCCGAACCGGCGGGCGAATTCGCCCGGGGTGGCGCATGAGCGCGGGCATATCTTATCGGTACGACGGCAGCCTGGACGGCCTGCTCTGTTGCATTTTTGAGGCCTACGAGCGCAAGGAGGAGCCCCTATCCATCGTAGCCGGACACGCTGTACAACTGGCCCTGGACGCCCATGTACGGGATATCGCTACCGACCCGGAGCGCGCGTCCCGTGTACAAAAGGGCATATTGGCACGCATCGGCCCCGAGGCTTTCGCCTGTGTGCAGCAAGCCGCGCTGAGCGCCGACCCGCGAGCGGCCCAAATCACCCTGGCTTACGTAAAACTGGGCTTTTCTGTGGGGCCGCGCATTGATCAGCGATTGGCCGATCCTGCTGTCTATACAATGAACAAACTGTTGCGTCAGGTGACCTGGGAGGCCCATCGCTACATTCAATTCCTACGTTTTAATGAGTTGGAAGGCGGCATGTACTTTGCCGAGATGGAGCCGGAGCACGACGTGCTGGTGCTGGTGATGCCTCATTTTGCTGATCGTTTTGGCCAGCAGCCCTTTATCATCCATGATCGGACGCGGCGCTTGGCCGGTGTGTGGGATATGCGGGCATGGACGCTGGTCTCTTCCGAAACCATGCGCCTGCCTCCGCCTACCGCGGATGAGGCGCGGTATCAGGCGCTATGGCGTATGTTTTACAAGAGCATCGCCATCAAGCAGCGGATCAATCCCAATCTGCGCCGCCAGTTTATGCCAAAAAAGTTTTGGCGTTATATCACCGAGATGCAGCCGGAGCTGCCTGGTAAATCCGATATACTGCGGCTTCCTGCAAAACAACCGTAGGCAAAGGGCGGCCACACAGGGCCGCCCCTACAAAATTCTTATCTTGATTTGCAATCCCGGCACAGACCCACAAAATCCAGATGGTGCTCCCTGATTTCAAATCCATCCATATTTGTGAGTTGGTTTGTGAGCTGATTGCAAAGATCGGGAAAATAGGTGTTTACATCAAAAACCCGGTGGCATTTTTCGCATAAGAAGTGGTAATGCTGGTGGCAGTTATGGTCGTAATGAGTGGCGCCACCCAAATTGCCGATGTTCATGAGCTCACCGGATTCCGCCATCTGCCCTAGATTCCTGTACACGGTGGCCTTGCTGATGGAGGGATGCTTTGCCACAACATGGTCATATACCTGCTCGGCTGTTGCGTGTATGTTAAGCTCCCGTACCCCGTTCAGGATCAACTGCCGCTGAATGGTGTTCCTTTTGGCCTTCACTGTGTTAAAAATACCGTGTCAGCAAGCCTTGAAACGCCATGCCATGCCGCGCTTCGTCTTTGCACATTTCATGCACGGTATCGTGGATGGCATCCAGGTTGAGTTGTTTTGCTTTTGTGGCCAGGTCTTTTTTGCCCTGGGTTGCGCCGTGCTCCGCCGTCACCCGCATTTCAAGGTTCTTTTTGGTGGACACATCCACAACTTCGCCCAGCAGTTCCGCAAATTTGGCCGCGTGCTCGGCTTCTTCAAAGGCGATTCTTTTATAGGCTTCGGCAACTTCGGGATAACCTTCCCTGTCCGCTTGGCGGCTCATGGCAAGATACATGCCAACCTCTGTGCACTCACCCATAAAGTTTTGGCGCAGCCCTTCGATGATGTCGGGATCAACATCCTTTGCGACGCCGATACGGTGCTCATCGGCAAACACAAGGCCTGTGTCGGATAAGCCGCTAAACTTCGCGGCGGGCGCATTGCATAGGGGGCATTTTTCGGGAGCGCTCGCTCCCTCGTGGACGTAACCACAGATGGTGCATACAAACTTGTTCATGATGATCCTCCTTTTTAATAAGCATCCACTTTTGATATTAATTATCATAAAGGATAAAATCCTGTTTGTCAATAGGGAAAGCAAATTTTTTTGCAGCAACTCTCCCCATCCTCCCGCATAAGCATATGCGTGTCCGAAAAGGCATGGGGGAGGATGAAGTGATGCAAGCGCAGTTGCGGGAGGCTTGGGCGGGGCGGCGGGTGGCCCTTTGTGGAGTGGATAAAGGGCTGGTACGCTGGACAAGGGTGCTGCTTGATGGGCTAAACGCCGATGTGTACGCGCCGGAAAGTGGGCTGAGCGGCTGGAGTGGCGGCGCTTTAAAGGAAATGTTCTCCAGGCAGAAGGGCGAGGTGTGGATTTGCACCGGCCTGCCCCGGGCGCACACCCTGGTGATGGCCCGTGAGGTATTGGCCCTGCTTTCGGACAGCCTGGCCACGGCCCGGGCATATGGGTTGCGGTGTGTGCTGCTGATGCTGGACGATGGCGCCTACCGTGGCGGCGACGCCCCCTGGGGCTGTCGGGAAAACGATCCCCTGGGCGGGCGGGGCGTCGACGGTTTTTCCCAGAGCTGCATGCGACTGCTGGCCGAGGGGTTTCGCGCGGGGCACTGGGGTGAGCCGCTATCCGTGGTGATCGCCCATTATGGCGGAAGCGCGCTCACTTTCGGGGGACCGGCCCAAGTTTGGCTGGATGCGCTGGCCCGTGGCGAAACGCCCCTGCTTCCGGAGCAAACGATGCCTTTCCAGCATCCCCTGGAAGTGATCGGCGGCGGGTTGCTGGCCGCTAGCCGTGCCCTTGCGCTGCCCTTGCATAGGGGCGATACCTGGAACTTTGGCGCGCCTCCCCAAAGCTGGCTCTCTCCGCGGTTGGCTTTGCAGGCTTTGGCTGAGGCTGCGGGTTTGCCTTCCCGCGAAGTACCCTCCCATGGTTCTGGACTCACCCTGCTTCCACTGCGGCTGGACAGCGAAAAAGCGCGCCGCCATCTGGGCTGGCGCGCCGTATATGATGCCGAGGATGCCCTGCGTTTGTTGGCTGCCTGGCACACCCATGCACAGGCCCACGACCCAGATGCGGCTTATGCCATGCAAACCGATGCCTACTTGCTGGAGCTTGGCAGGCCACAATCTTGACAGGGCAAAAGCGTTTGAGAATAGTTCTTTTCAATTCAGTGATTCTATGCGCACCACCGCTTCAGAATCCCCCCGCCACTGCGGTGGCCCTCTCCTCAATTCGCCATTGTCGCGCTGCGGCGCTCTGTGGCTCATTGGCCTTCCGCGCCGTCTCATCGCGCCGCTGGCGCGACGGCGCTCCGGCCCCCTTTGGCAAGGGGAGTATGGGATTTTAGCGAAGTTTTCGTTCCTAACCCCTACCTTCCTTGTTAAAGGGAGGGGAACCGCCGCAGCGGTGGAGGGATTCTCACAGCCTGTCCCGCCGTGCTCCCAGGCCGGTCCAGCAGGGCGCGCAGCAGTGTGGCTTCATCCAAACGGCCCACGGGGCGCATGGTGGCGTCCACCACCTCAAAATCATGATAACAATGGGCGCTTAGGCGCTGGATCAGTCGCTCCAGGGGCAAATCTTCCCGCACCACCCAATGCCGGGCAGGCAGCGCACCCTGCCGCTTGAGCAATGTGCGGTTGTTCATCACACGATGCAGCTGGGTATAAGCCGGGGTGTTACGCTCGCACAGCGCCGCGTATATCAAATAACTGCCGGAAAGAAATAACGTAAGGTTAAGCGTCCCTTGCCCCAATCCCCACGCGCCCAGGGCCAGGGCGGCCAGCCCCAGCGCCACGCCCAGCGTAGAGAATACACGTAGCGCTCGCTGCTCGCCGAGCCAAACACCGGCCCAAGCGGCACAAATTCTGCCGCCGTCCATAGGCAGGGCCGGCAGCAAGTTAAACAGCATAAGGGTAAGGTTCGAACGCACAAACAATGCCGCCGTTTCCAACGAAAGCAGATCGCTACGCGCGCACAATACGGCGGCCATCCCCAGGGTGAGATTGATGAAGGGCCCGGCCAGCGCAATGAGGGACGCCTGCCAGGGCCGCAGTTGTCGCCAGCCTTCCAGCCGCGCTGACGCGCCAAAGGGCATCAGCTCAATCTGTGCCACGCGCACTCCCAGCGCCAGCGCCGCCAGCACATGCCCCAACTCGTGGAGCAACAGCGCCGCCAGCATGGCGCCCAGTTGCGTACCCTGGGCCATGAGCAACATGGCTGCGCAAAGCACCGGAAATGCCGGATGAATCTTAATCTCGGTATCGCCCCAAAGCGTTGCTTTCATACTGTGCGCTATTGCCCGCGCAGCCGGTCGGTGGGATTAAAGGAGCGCCCGTCGCGCCGTGCCTCAAAAAAGAATCGGTCCTGCACCGCGCCTATAATCTGCCCGGCTTCCAGGGGATCGCCTTCGCGCACGATGCAGGTCACCAGATCGCCATACAGGGTTTCTGTGCCATCTTCGTGGCGCACGCGGACCATGTAGGCCGCGCCCTCCCCCTGGGTAACGGCCATCACGTCGCCCGCCGCCGCCGATATTACGCTTTGGGCTTCGCATTCGTACTCAATCCAAGGTTCGTTTTGTTTCCACGCGTGCACTACGCGGCCGGTGGCAGGCAACAGATAGGCGCCCCGGTCGTCGTCCACATTCCAAAACACCAGCGCACTCTCCGGCAGCAAGTTGCGCACGAATTGTAGGCGGCCCAAGGATTCGTCCAAATCCATGGTCACCACGTCCCGCACGGTGCTGGACACGCTTTGCGCCCAGGGCTGCCGGATGTTGCCCACCGCCAGCACGCACAGCACAACGGCAACGCACAGCGCACAATCTCGCAGCAAGCGCTCGCCTATCTTAAAGGCCTCGGACTGCCTGGGGGTAAAACGCGTGCGTACGCCGGGCTCCCCCCGCTTCACAAGGGAAACGACTTGGGGTTCGGCCCGGGGCCGGTCGCGCACCTGTGTAGACGATACACGAATGATATGCGGTTCACGCTGTTGGCTCATGCCGATCCCTCCATCCCTTATCATCCCATGCATATGCGGGCAGGGGGCGGGATACGCGCGAAAAAACGTGAGCCCGTCATTTAATTACTACATGCTTCAACTCTTACGCTTTTAGCAACTATCTCAAAGATTATACTTTCCGCCCATGAGCTTATGAACGAATATGAGTTTAGCCCAACGGTTTCTTTAACGGAAGCTCCGCTGTCAAGAATATTCATTACAGCCTTATCGATTAGTTCTTTGGATGAATTTACTGCCAATCGGATTATATCTTGACCAATAGAATGACTGTCTCTGATTTCCCAATACTCCTCAAAGAATAGCCTTAACTTTTTGCAATTCCATTGCTTAAAGACTACTTCTACATACTCTTGGCATATAAAGATGTGCATTATCTTACCATCTGCAAAGTCGTAATCTTGAATATGCTCCACTAAAACCTCCTTGAGCTAGTAGCTCGAAAGAAAGGCATTGCTATTTTTCCTAAATCACTCTGCCATCGTTTTGCTCAACTCTTGTTGGTTCATTAAACTCAGAAAGTTCAATCATGCTGCCGCATTTTACTTCTTCTGCCGCATCATCGCAACCAACCACAGGCGAGTGGAATATTTTTGAAATCTTAACAGCGCAAACATAATACTCCAAGTAATTTGGGTCGTCCTCATCCAAGCAATTGTTTGTTTCATAAACTCCCATGCTTGTTGAACTACTAAAAACAAGGCCGTTTTTGAAATAAATTTTTAAAGGATAGTTGTTTGGATTCATCTTGGCTAATTCAGGCATCAAGCTTCTAATCTCCATTTCCTCCTACCAATCGTATTCCCGCAGGAGCAGATGGAACAATGAAGGCAACTAATCCGAGTGAAGAGCCTTGCATTTTTCCGAATGATTGAAAGACAGATTTTATAGATACATTATTTCTTTTTCCATCACCGCAAATTTCCGTACCACCGTAAACCCGGTGTGCAAGTACAGCCGCTGCGCATGGTTTTCCACGCCGGTAAACAGCGTGGAGAAGGTTGCGCCCACCGCAATAAACTCTTGCATCAATAGATGAAACAACACCGTGGCGATGCCCCTGCCGCCAAACTCCGGATCGGTGCAGATGCCCGTGAACCAACCCCGACCGCTGGGCTCCAAATCCACCGGTCCGGTAAACCCCACGATGTGTTGATCATACGTGGCGGCCAGGATGGGGCGGGGATTGGGGCTTTGGGTCTCGTCTTGTAACACCTTGCGCCAGTATTCGCTGCCCACCCCGTCGCACATACGATCAAAATCATACCCCAGCGCCACGTTGTAGCGCCCGGTTGAAATGCCTTGCGCCGCCAATGCCTCGCGCCTTTGCTCAAGATTTGGCGCAGCGGCATACCGGGCCAGGGGAAGGTACATGGCGATCTCGTGGGCTGCCACGGCAAAACCTTTGTTTAGCAGAAAGCCGTAACCCTTGCAATCCTCGTCCACGCCGGGCGCTTTGTTGTGATCGTGGCCGGATGTGCCGGGGATGCGCCAGCCAAGCTGCACCGGGTTGCGGTCGCTTACCAAGATGCGCCTTTTGCCCGCCGCGCGTCCGGCTGCGATAAAGGCGTTAAGCAAAGCCGTGCCCACGCCCTGCCCAAACCGCCCAGGCGTCACAAACAGAGCGGTGAGGTATATGGGTGTGTTTTCGGGCGTTTCGCCCGGCAGATACGAACCCTGCAAAACACCGTGTACAAAACCTTCGAATTGCCCTTTTCTCTCGGCAACCAAGCAGATCGCTTTGCTTCCACCGGGAATCCCATGGATCAGCTCTTGCGAAAAATAGTCGGCTGTTATAGGTTTGTATACCACCTCGCCCGCGCTTGCGCTGCTATTCCATAGGGCGACGATATTGGGAATGTCTTCGGAAATCATGGGGCGGATGTTCATAAACGAACCTCCTTTAATATAGATGATACGCGCGCTTTTCCTCTTGGAAAGCCGCCAGCAGCGGCTCATGGAATTCGATCAAACTGCGGGCATCCAGCTTGCCGGTGCGATAGGCATCGGTGCCCAGGATACGGTCGGCATGGTATATCCCATTGGCCTGATCTGGCTGGAGCCACTCGAAGGAATCAGGGTGCAAACGCCGTACCATATCCAATAAATGCAGCCCCGCCACAAAAGGATCGGCCACGTTCCGGTCGGTGATGTGCAATTGCACGCCGTGGCAAAGGATGTTGGCATGCTTGGAAAATGTGGGTGTAAAACTAGCGCGGCGAATCCCCAAACCGGGCAGCGATAGGGCGCGCATGCCGGCTTCCAAACGCCCCGCATCCACCCAGGGTGCGCCAACCAACTCAAAAGGTGTGGTGGTGCCGCGTCCCTCGGATAGGTTGGTGCCCTCAAAAACGCATGTGCCCACAAAACACAACACGGTGGCCAGGGTGGGGCAGTTGGGCGAGGGGATCACCCATGGGATGTCCAAATCATCCAGCAGCAAATCCCGCTTCCACCCTTCAAGGGGCACAACAAAAAGCTCCAAATCCAGGCCAAGAAACCCTTTGGCCCAAAGGGCATATTCCCCGATGGTGAGGCCATAACGTGTAGGCAGCGGGTACGCCCCCACAAAAGAAGCGAAGACCTGATCCAGTACGGTGCCTTGCACCCGTTGGCCCCCCAGGGGATTGATCCGGTCCAGCACCACCACCGGCTTGCCCGCGCTGGCGCAGGCTTCCATGGCGTACGACAGCGAATACAGGTAGGTGTAAAACCGCGCGCCTACATCCTGCATATCAAATACTAGCACATCAAAGGCGTCGAGCATTTCCTTTGTCATGCGTTGGGTGTCGCCGTATAGGCTGTAAACCGTTACGCCGGTTTCCTGATCTGTGGTTGCCGTCACCTGATCGCCCGCTTGCTCCGCGCCCCGGATCCCGTGCTCACAGCCAAACAATGCCGTCAATTGATAACGCTCGTAAAACAGGTCGATGGCGGAGCGAAAATCCCGGCTGATGCCCGTGGGATTGGTCATCAACCCCACGCGGCGGCCACGAAGCAACCCGTCGGCTTTGTTTAGGCCATCCAATCCGCTGTACACACGCGCTTTTTTCACAGCTCTTCCACCTTTATCTTTTTGGCGTAGTCAAAGGCTCCAAACACCGTGGCGTGGTCCTTGCCGATCAGCGCGCCGCGGCA
>WQXF01000015.1 GCA_009784985.1 Clostridia bacterium
CTAAAATGTTCATGTAATGCCCCTCATCTTACTGCTTCAGCCTTGGATCCAAGGTGTCTCTAAGCCCGTCGCCCAGCAGGTTCAGCGACAGGATGGTGAAGAAAATCGCCAAACCAGGAGCCATCACGATATAGGAATGGTCGCGCATGTATTCGCGGCCATGGGCCAGCATATTGCCCCATTCGGGCGTGGGCGCCTGTATGCCCAGGCCAATAAAACTTAGCGCCGAAATCGTCAAGATGGCGTTGGCCACATAAAGGGTTACCTGCACGATGATAGGCCCGATACAGTTGATCAGCACATGCCTAAGTATAATGCGCCCATTGCGTGCGCCGATGGACCGTGCGGCCTCCACGTATTCGCTTCCGCGCACGCTCATTACCGCCGCCCGCACCACCCGGGACAGCCTTGGGGTAAACGCCAGCCCAATCGAAAGCATTAGATTGACCTGGCTGGTACCAAAGGTGGCCACAATGGCTAGGGCCAGCAGCACATCGGGCAAACATAGAAAAACATCCATTGCGCGCATGATGACATTGTCGATCCAGCCACCGAAAAAACCGGCGATTGCCCCTAGCGTCCCGCCAAAAAGCAGGGATATGCCGATGGCCGAAATACCCACCACCAACGAGATTCTTGCGCCATGCACAACCCGGGCCAGCACATCACGCCCCATCTCGTCGGTGCCCAGCAGGTGTTCGGCGCTGGGCGCCCTTAAACGATTGGACACATTGCGCCGAATCGCCACTTCGTTATAATCGGCAATCAACGGCGCGCAGATGGCCATCAGCACAATCAACGAAAAAAGCACCAGGCCAATCACCGCTGTTTTGTTTTTTAAAAACTGCTTGCGCATTTGGGCGCCGCGGCTCTTGCGGCCAAATTGACGAAAGAATGCTTTGCGGGTGGCATACGCCTGTGTCGTCTGTTCCATCAATCAATTCCCCGCTTTCGCGCTGTACTGCGCCTTTATTCTTGGATCGATAAATGCGTAAATCAAATCCACAATCAGGTTAGAAATGGCCACGCACAGCGCCATAACCACCAGGCATCCCAACACACTGGGCGTATCCCGGGATTTGATGGCCTCCACCAGCATGCGGCCCGTGCCGGGAATGGCAAACACGGTTTCAGACAGCACCATGCCCCCCAGCAACGCGCCAATGTTCATGCCTACCACGGTGATGGTGGGCATCAGGGCGTTGGGCAAAGCGTGGCGACGGATCACAGCGCCACGACTCACACCCTTGGCACGTGCCGTGCGGATATAATCCTGCCGCACCGATTCCAGCATGGTGGACCGCGTGGTGCGCATAATGTTGGCCATGTAGTTGGCGCCCACCGCCAGGGCGGGCATGATGATGCTCCTAAACCCGTGATCCATACCGCCGGGGGGCAGCCAGCCCAGCTGCACCGAAAACAGCAGGAGCAATAGCAGCCCAAACCAGAAGATGGGCAACGATACGCCCAAAAGTCCGATGATCATTGTGATGTTGGAAAAAATCGAATTGGGTTTGGTGGCCGAATACACACCGATAGGGATGCCTAGGGCCACACAAAACACCATGGCTGCTATCACAATCTTAAAGGTATGGGGAAACCGCGCGCTCAGCTGCTCGCTAACAGGGGCGCGCGTGATATACGACATGCCGAAATTACCCTGGCACAGGCCAATCACGTAATTTACATACTGCACAAAAAACGGCCGGTCCAGCCCCAGCTCCGCCTTGAGCTGCTCGCTGGCCTCCGGTGAATATTCGTTGCCCAGGATCACCGCCGTCGGATCACCCGGCGTAAAGTACATGATGGTAAACACCACAAAGGTGAGTGCCAAAATGACCGGGATGAGGATAATGAGGCGGCCAAGGATGTACTTATACATGCCGATACCTTTTTCCCTTTATGAATTTAGTGGTGCCAGGCGCGGAATCCCCCCGCCATTGCGGTGGCCCTCCCCCCTTTGACAAGGGGGGTAGAGCAAGAACGGCTAGCCTGCATATGCAACCCCTACCTCCCTTGTTAAAGGGAGGGGGACCGCCGCAGCGGTGGAGGGATTCTACCCCGGCGATTGTCGTTTTGTGTAGCGATTAATAATGCAACTTGTAGTAGTTAAACGGCCGCTCCACGTTGATCTCCACGCCCCGCAAATCCTTGTTGGTCATCGCAAACATGATGCTCACATACAGATCGACCTCAGGCGCTTCAATGGCCATAAACTCCTGCACACGCTTGTAGACTTCGGCGCGCACTTCATTGTCAAAGCTGGCGCGGCCTTCGGCGATCAACTCGTCCAGCTCCTCATTCAAGTACCATCCGCGGTTTACGCCGCCAATGCCCGCCGTGCCAAAGCGGCGCGCCAGGAACAGGTCGGGATCCCAATAGGCGCCCCAGCTGGTGATAAACATGGGCGCTTTGTGCTCGGCAATCATGGAGGCAAACACAGCGTTTTCGATGCGTACAATCTGGGCGTTGATGCCGATATCCGCCAGATCGGCCTGGACTACCTGAGCGATACGCTCGGCTTCGTCGCGGAACACGATGATCTCGGTATCAAAGCCCGGACAGCCTGCCTCGGCCATAAGCGCCTTGGCCCGCTCGGGATCATAGGAGTACATGTCCAAGGGATTGTCAATGGCGCCCAAGCAGGTGGGGGCAAACGTGGCGCAATTGTATACCACGGTACCCAGGCCGTTGTGGCCCACTTCCAAGCAGTCGTCGCGGTTCACGGCAAAATTGACGGCCTGGCGCACCAGGGGATTGTTGAACCACTCCAGGGTGGTGTTCATGCCCAAGTGCCACACGGTTTGCGAATAATGCTGCCACAGGGCCACGCTGTCGTCGTTTGCAACGCGGTTGTAATCCACGGTGCTAAAGTCCACGTTCATGTCGGCCGCGCCGGTCTCAACGGCGATGGTGCGGCTGCTGCCCTCGGGGATTACTTTAAAAGTAAGCGAATTGTTGAGGGCTTTGTCGTCTTGATTAAAGTAATCGTCAAAGCGGGTGAGCTTGATGCTGTCGCCGATCAAGCGGCTGGTGAAGGTGTAGCGGCCGCTGCCGATGGGATGCGACCAATCGCCCGACGCTTCGGCCTGCTCAGCGTAAGCTTGGGGCACAATGCAAGTGGACTGATGCGTAAGGGCTGTGGGCAGCGCGGGATAGGGCCCGCTGGTGAGGATGCGGAGGGTTAGATCGTCCACCTTGCTAATCTCCACCACCGGGGCAAACAGAGCGCCAATGGCCGTGCCATTCTTGGTGCGGTTGAGGGAATGCACCACATCGTCGGCCGTTAAGATCGAGCCGTCGTGTACCTTGATGCCCTCGTAGATTTTGAAGTGCCATTCGTTTTCGCTCAGCATTTCATAGCTCTCACACAGCTCCGGGATGCCGTTGAGGTTCCTGTCAAAGGTAAACAGCTTGCTATACACGTTGTTGATCACATAGCCGTTGGACAGGTCGGATGTGTTGGTGGGATCCCAGGACACCATGTCCAGCGCCTGGACGATCACGATGTCGGCGTCTAGGTTGGTGGCCTCGCTCAGGTCAAAAACATCGGGAGCCTCCTTAGGAGCAGCCAAAACGGGCGTGGCCATCACTGCGGCCATCAAAAGCGCCACCAGAAGAAAAGAAAACCGTTTCATACAAATGACATCTCCTCTCACGAATTTAACTTTTATAATAGCCGCAATTTGCCCTGCTGTCAATGCGTTGTGATAAATTTTGCAAGATTTGCACAGCGGACTTGCAAATATGGGATGGCAACGGCAAAAAGAACGCAAAAAAGGAAGTGATTGTACAAAAACCGCATATACAGTATAATGTGGATAGCAGGAAGATTTACATGGGGTTTGCGATCTCCGCTGGGAACAGAGGAGGTGATCGCCATGACAGATTATGAGATGATCATGGTCGTATTGGCGATTCTAGGACTGCTGATAGCAGCGTTCAAGCTGGGCAGAAAATAGCGCGAACCGCCGTGTAGTGGCTGCTGCACGGCGGTTCGTGTGTCCAACGGTATTTTGCCAGCGGATTAGCTGACCCCAGTAAGCGCAATCTTCCTGCTACTATTATAGTGCTAGGCGCCGCTTTCGTCAAGTACGCAAGGTGCTTATGATTTTGTTTTATTCTGGAAAGGACGGATGCCCCTTGATTACCTTGGATGCATGGGTGCAAGCATTGGCGCTGACAGCGATGCTGGGTTTAGCCTATAGCAGGCATGCCGCAAAGATCAATGCCGCGCGCCTGCCCGCCGCCCTGGGGCGCTGGAGCAAACACTGGGTGGATCGCCTGTATTGGCCATTGTTTGCCCTGGCGCTGGCCACCGGTGTGCTGGTGCGGGTTTGGGACTTTCCCACATTCCCCCACGGCCTGTACCACGATGAAGCCATGGCCACGGCAGAAGCCATCTCCTTGTTGCGCCTGGGCACCGATCACCTGGGCACCCCCTGGCCCCTACACTTTGAGGCCTGGTTATACGGCCAAATGAGCGTATTCCTTTCTTATCTGATGATGCCGTTTTTTGCCCTGATGGGCATTTCAAAGCTTTCTATCCGCTTGCCCACGCTAATCATGGCCCTGCTGGCTTTGCCCGTGATGTGGGATTTTGCCCGGCGTATGCTAGGCAAGCGGTTTGCGCTGATCGTACTGTGGCTCACGGCCATCTGCCCGTGGCAGATTGTGCAGAGCCGTTGGTCTTTGGATTGTTTTATGATGGCGCACATGTTTTTATTTTCCGTATACTTTTTGCACCTAGGTTTGGGGCGCAAAGCGTTTATGTATCTTTCCATGGTGTTTTTTGGCCTTACGATGTATACCTACGGCGTTGCGCTGTACACCATTCCGCCCTTTTTGATCTTTGCGGTGGTTTACCTGCTGCGCAAACAACGGGTGCGGTGGTGGGAGGCGCTGCTGAGCGGGGGCATATACCTGGCAGTGGCCGCACCCTTCTTACTCATTATGGCCATCAACTATTTTCATTGGGAATCCATGCGCTTAGGGCCCTTTACGTTACAGTACTTCCCCCTCTCGGGCCGTTCCAACGACATCCTGCTCTTTGCCGAGGAGCCCATGAGGCAGTTTACGTACAACCTGCGATATTTGCTGGACGTACTCCTGCAAAACGAGGGCGACTCTTTGTATGCCTACTTTGCCACGCGCACGCTATACACCTTTTCGGTTCCGGCCATCGTAGCGGGCATCTGGCTTTTGTGGCGGGCTCGGCGTGCCGGCCTCGCCCAAGGAGAGCCGCTATCCCTGGCGGATCGCAGAGCCAACGACGGCGTATCCCTGGTGTTCCTGTATTTTTGCGCCATGGTGATCTGCGGACTGCTCACCGATTTTACAACCAATCAGCGGGCCAACGCCATCTTTTATCCCCTTCTGTTTATCATAGCCTACGCGCTGTATCAGGTGATCCGGCGCATACCCAGTTTTGCTCCCGCCATCGCTTTGATCTACGGGCTGGGATTTTTGGTATTTGTGCAGGGCTATTTTGGTGATGTTTCGTATCGGGAAAGAACCAACGACTTCTTTAGGGCCGGGTATTACGAAGCCCTGCTGGATGTGCGCCCCATGGACTGCGATGTGTACTATGTGCCCCAGGCCGGGAGCAGCTACACCGTAGTATGGGCGGCCCACGAGATCGACAGCCTTCAATTGCAAGACGAAAAGCCCATGTTCGACATGGAAGGCAACGAGATGGACTTGTATTCTTACCGTTACATATTTACGGACTTCGAGGATTTTGAGCCCGATCCCTGGGAGTGCGCCGCCTACGTGGTGGGCCAGGACTTTAAGCACCTGTTTGATCCGGAGGACTTTATCATCAAAGATTTTGGCCTGTTCGCGTCGGTATATCCCCGCTACTGGGCCGAAGACGAATAAGAAAGGGGGCGATACTCCATGCTGAGCGATTGGAATCTTGCGGGTATGGCGCTGGTTGCCGTCCTTTGTTTCATCGCGGGTTATTCCCGGAAATCAAAAACCGAACTAAAAGCCGAAACAAAAATCGAAACGAGAATCGAAACGAGAACAGTGGCCTTGCTCATCGCCCTGGGCGCGGCGTTGCGTATCTGGCAGCTTTTTGTGGCGCGAGACGCCGTGCTCCCAGAGGAGCTTCGTACCATCCTGCAGGCACGGTCCCTGTTGGCGGATAGCAAAAGCCTGGAAGGGTTCCCCTGGCCGGTGATCCTATCCGGTTGGGGTGGGGAGGCCGAGGGTGCGCTGCTCATATGGCTCTCCATGCCGTTGGTGGCCCTTTTCGGCAGTACGGTGCTGGCGGTTCGCTTGCCCATGTTATTGCTTTCGGTGTTTTCCTTGTGGGTGCTGTGGGATTTGATCCGGCGCGCTTTTTCTAGCCGGGCGGCATTCTGGGCATTGTTGTTGGCCGTTGTAGCTCCATGGCAGCTGATGGCTTCCCGCTGGCCGCTAACCTGGCAGCTTCTCCCCTATTTGCTGCTCATCAGCGCGTGGATGCTCACCAAAAAGCGGCCCGCCTGGTTCATCGCCGGTATGTGCGTGCTGGGGCTCTCGATGTATACGTTTGATGCGGCTTGGTATACGGTACCGTTGCTGGCGTTGCTATGGGCCGTGCTGGTGGCCCGGCGGCGCGGGGTACGCCTGCCTGTGGCGGCGGCGGGGGTGGCAGCGTTTCTTTTGACCGCAGCGCCTGTGCTGCTGGCCTTGCTGCAAGGCAGCGTGGCTTTTCCCCACGAACACATGCTTGTAGGCATTGAGCCCAGGCCGGTGACTTCGCTATTCTATCTTCGCGCCACCACGCCGGATCAGCAAGGTTACGGCCCGCAACTGCTGCCATTCTTTAAAGATTCGCCTGGCTTTGCTTCCCTGTTTTTGCAGCTTTCCGCCAACGGATACAAAGTATTAGAAAGCACGGCGTTGCAGTATACGAATGCCCCCATTCGTACCGCCGCCTACCTGCTGCCGGACTGGGGCTTTCTGTATATCTTTTTGATTCCTCTCACCTTCTTTGGCGCGGTAAGTTTTATGGCACGCAACAAAAAGCGGCGGCATCAACCAAACCTTGCGGCGGATTTGCTGGTGGCCTGGCCCCTGTGTGCACTGCCGTTTTTGCTGCTATTTGGGGAGCTTACGCCTCTCCATAACGCGGCGCTCCTCTATCCGCTGCTGTTATGCACGGCCTGCGGCGCTCGGGCGATGGCGCGCAGATTCCGGCCCATCAGCGCGGCCCTTGGGCTGCTCTGCGTGGCTGGCGCGCTGGCCTTTTCGGTTTGGGGCTTCGATCCCGCACCTACCCTCCCCGGCTTAAAGGATGCCCTGGCCTACGCCCGCGAGCAATCGGCACAACAGGTTGTGGTAACCACCTACCATGTTGCCAACGAAAGCCCGGCCCGTGCGGCGATAGCAAACACCATGACGGTTTTTGATTTGGATGCCGCCTACGTACGCGGTGAGCGGGAGGAACCCGGCATGCTGCCCTATAGGGAGCGCTTCTGGCATGTGAGTTTTCTCAACAATTTTGTGGAGAGAGAGGAAGGCGCCACATTCGAGGCAGATCCCCTGGCCGATGCCGTATACGTAATGCACCACTACGAAGCGCTAATGATTGACGCGAATCGTTTTGTGATAGAAGAATTTGGGGAGTTTGTGGTGGCGAGGGGCAGATAGAATAATGATTCATAAAAAAACACACATAATCGCAATAACCCTCGCAGCCGTGCTTGCACTGATGCTGTTGATGTCCGTTGGACATGCTTCCCGAGCAGGCAAAACAGATGCAAGCGGGCAATGGAAGTATGTGCATGTAGGCGATAATGCTGTGATCATGGGATATGTGGAAAAACCGCAGGGTGCTTTGGTGATCCCAGGCGAAGTGGATGGATATACCGTAACAAGCATCTTCGAGGAGGCATTCTCTGCGTGCAATGACTTAACCAGTGTGACCATCCCGGATGGGGTAACAAAAATCGGCGACTTTGCGTTTGCTTGGTCTAGCAGCTTAACCAGCATTACCATCCCCGATAGTGTAAAAAGCCTTGGCAACGGGGTTTTCGCCGGTTGTGACAAATTAACCGGCGTAATCATCCCGAATAGTGTAACGAGCATTGGCGACAGCGCGTTCAGCAATTGCACAAGCTTAACCAGCATCACCATCCCGGACAGCGTAACGACTATCGGCAGCGGGGCGTTCGCTCAATGCGAGAAGCTAACCAGCATCACCATCCCCAGCAGCGTAACAAAAATTGGCTCCAATCCATTTATGGCATGCCCGTTTACGTTTATTGATGTATGCCCTGACAACCCGGTGTACGAAGATATCGATGGCGTTCTTTTTGACAAGCAACAGAAAATCTTGGTTTCTTATCCGGGTGCTCGCGAGGGCGTTTATACGATTCCTGAAGGGACACGGCTAATCGGCGACTTCGCATTCTCCGAGTGCTTAAGAATAACCGAAGTGACGATCCCAAACAGTGTAACGGGCATTGGCGTCTGGGGATTCGATTGGTGCAGGCGGCTGACCCATGTTTTGATCCCGGAGAGCGTAACCAGCATTGGCTGGAATGCATTTAATGGCTGTATCAGACTCACCTTAAGCGTACAGAAAGGCAGTGTTACCGAGCAATACGCACAGGATAATGATATACCCTATGTTTACATCATTGCAAATTGAGATTGCCATTCCAATAAATTCTACGCAAATCCTGTAGGGGCGACCCTGCGTGGTCGCCCTCAGGCTACGCAACTGCCCATGAGACGTAATGTCTGCCCATGAGACGCAAGAAGGGCGGCCACACAGGGCCGCCCTTCCACAATTCTGTTACGATACCGACCCCGTCCGCCTTCCCTTTTCCTCGCTCCACTGCTTGCTGGGCACGCGGCGCCTGGCAGGCTCGCCCGGCACCAGAATGGGTTTGCCGCCGCTCACGGCCTCGGTGGTGATCACGCACTTGGCCACATCGTCGCGCACCGGCAGTTCAAACATGGTGTCCAGCAATGCAGTCTCGATAATGGCGCGCAGGCCGCGGGCCCCGCTCTTGCGCTCAATGGCCTGGTGGGCGATAGCGCGCAGGGCGTCGGGCTCAAACTCCAGCTCCATGCCGTCCATTTCCATCAGCCGCATATATTGCTTTACCAAGGCGTTGCGGGGCTCGGTGAGTATCTTTACCAGGGCCTCTTCGTCCAAATTGTGCAGGGTGACTACCACGGGCAGCCGCCCCACAAACTCGGGAATCAGGCCGTACTTCATTAAATCCTCGGGCCGTATCTTGGCCAGGATCTCGCCCAGCTGCTTCTCTTGAGGCAACTGGATGTCCGCGCCAAAACCCATAGCCTTTTTGCCAATGCGGTTCTCAATGATCTTGTCGATGCCATCAAAAGCTCCGCCGCAGATAAACAAAATATTGGTGGTGTCGATCTGTATAAACTCCTGGTGGGGATGCTTGCGGCCGCCCTGGGGCGGTACGCTGGCTACCGTACCTTCAATGATCTTGAGCAGGGCCTGCTGCACCCCTTCGCCGGAGACATCCCGTGTGATGGAGGGATTCTCGCTTTTGCGGGCAATCTTGTCGATCTCGTCGATGTAGATGATGCCACGCTGGGCGGACTGGATGTCGTAATCCGCGTTCTGGATCAGGCGCAGCAGTATATTTTCCACATCTTCGCCCACGTAACCCGCCTCGGTTAGGCTGGTAGCATCGGCGATGGCAAAGGGCACATTGAGTATCTTGGCCAGGGATTGGGCCAAAAAAGTCTTGCCGCAGCCCGTGGGCCCCAGCATCACGATGTTGGATTTTTGCAGCTCCACATCGTCCCGGCGCAGGGGCGTGTTGATCCGCTTGTAGTGGTTGTATACGGCCACCGACAGCGAACGTTTTGCCATCTCTTGCCCCACCACGTACTGGTCCAGGATTTCCTTGATTTCGGTGGGGCGGGGCACCGCGCCCTGCTCCAGCTCCCTGGGCGAACCCAGATCTTCCGAAATAATCTCTTGGCAAAGCAGGATGCACTCGTCACAGATGTACACCCCGGGGCCGGCGATGATGCGGCGCACCTGGTCTTGGGGTTTGTCGCAGAAGGAGCACTTGGCCATGCGGGGCGGCCGGATTCCGATATCGTCCTTTGGCATTGTTCACCTCGTAAACGTTAGTTCTGTTAGGCGCGTTGGCGGGGGTTGTATATCTCATCGATGATGCCGTACGCCCTGGCCTCTTCGGCAGACATGAAGTAATCCCGCTCCACATCCCGCTCCACATCCTCCAGGGGCTTGCCGGTCATTTCGCTCATCAAACCGTTTAATTTGTGTTTGGTGCGTATCAGCCACTCGGCCTGGATGCGCACATCGGTGGCTTGGCCCCGTGCGCCGCCGGTGGGCTGATGGATCATGACTTCACTGTTGGGCAGGGCCAGCCGTTTGCCCTTTTCGCCGGCCATCAGCAAAAAGGCACCCATGGAGGCCGCTATGCCGATACAAACCGTACGCACGGCGGGCTTGATATAGCGCATGGTATCGAATATGGCCATGCCAGCCGTCACCGATCCGCCGGGGCTGTTGATGTACATGGAGATGTCGTTCTCCGGGTTCTCCATCTCTAAAAACAGCAGCTGGGCAACCACCACATTGGCCATCTCGTCGCCGATCTCACCGCCCAGGAATACGATGCGATCTTTGAGCAGCCGGGAGTAAATATCGTAGGAACGCTCACCTCGGTTGGTTTGTTCCACCACCATGGGTATCAGGCTCATGTCGCACGCCTCCCCTATTTTACCTTTGCCGATTCCGTAAGAAGCTTCAGCACCTTGGCCACCTTGGCCGCATCGGCAAAGTATTCGTTGTCGCTCTCCCGCAGGGTCTTTTTAATCTCTTCCAGCGATTGCTTGCGGGTGTCCGCATAGCGCTGAATCTCGGCATCGATATCCTCCTCGGTGGGTTCGATGCCCTCGGCCTTGGCGATGGCGTCCAGCACCACCTCGGCCTTGGCGTTGGCCAGGGCTTGCTCTTGGTAGCGCTCACGCAACGTTTCCACCGTTTGCCCGCTGTATTGCAGGAAGGCCTCCATGTTCATGCCCTGGTACATCAGGCGCATCTCAAAATCCCGCACCATGCTATCGATCCGGCGCTCCACCATGGGCTCGGGGACATCCAATGTAGCGTTTTCCACTGCCGCTTCCACGCAAGCGTTTTCAAAGGCCATCTTTGTTTGTGCGGCAGCATCCGCCTCCAGGGTTGCCCGGATGTCGGCCTTGTATGCATCTACGGTGTCGAATTCCGATACGTCGCGCACAAAGTCGTCGTCCACATCGGGCAATTCCTTGCGCTGGATCGCATGCAGCTTCACATGGAACACCGCGTCTTTGCCCGCCAGCTCCTCGGCCTGATAATCCGCAGGGAAAGCTACGTTTAGATCGCGCTCCCCGCCCACGCTCATGCCAACCATCTGCTCTTCAAAGCCCGGTATAAACCGGTCGCTGCCAATGGTGAGCTGCTGGCCTTCGGCTGTACCGCCCTCAAAGGCCACGCCATCTATCGAGCCCGCGTAATCCAGGGTCACCACGTCACCCTGCTCCACCGGGTCTTCTTCGATATCCAGCATGCGGCTCACCTTTTCACGGGCGGCCTGCACTTGCTGGTCCACATCTTCATCGGTTACCGGACGCTCCTCTTTGGCCACCTTTAGGCCCTTGTACTCGCCCAGCTGTACCTCGGGGTACACAAATACCTCGGCGGTGAAGATCAGCGGCTTGCCGCCCTCCATCTGCTCCACATCCACGCTGGGGCGATCCACCACCTGCAAATTATGCTCTTTCACTGCCGCTTCATAAGCGTCGGGAAAAAGGCTCTCCAGCGCCTCATCATAAAAGAAGGCTTCGCCGTACATATTCTCGATCATCCGGCGGGGCGCTTTCCCTTTGCGGAAGCCGTGTATCTGCACGCGCCCGCGCAGCTTTAAGTATGCCTTTTGAAGCCCTTGCTCAAAAACCTCCGCATCCGCCTCAAAACGGATTTTCACCTTGTTGCCAGGTAGTTTCTCCACGCTTGTGACCATCATGTTCCTCCGAAGCAAAAAAAATAGGCAAATCCATAGCCGCCCTGGAAAGGCGCTGAAAAGAAGTATACCACGGGTGCGGGTGAAATTCAACCGTTTCAGCGAATGTAACCACTTTTGAGAACGGGTTTGAAAAGAGCTATTTACTTATCGTCATAATGCCCGCGGCAGGCACTGATCACGAGGTCGTTTCTGTTATTCTCGTCTGGGTAATAAACAAGCCTATCGCCCTTGTTGATTTCCCTTGAATACCGTTCCTCATCATAGTATTTAAGCCGCTCTGGGTGTCCCAATCCGTGGAGGATGCCATTTTTTTTGATGTCTTCGATTAATTTATTGATCTTCTTAACGGCTTGCTTATCGCCGCTCTCAAACCAACTCAAATAATCCTTCCAGCCTTCATCAGTAAACTTCACGTGCTCAAATCTGATCATTGCATACTTTTCTCCATTGCGTGCAATTCATCAAGAGTTTTCTCAACTATCCGCCCTGCTTTGTAATCATCGTCTGATCTTCTCAACTTGGCCAAATACTCAGCGTTTGCCTTTTGGCGCATTACCTCGTTATATGCCATTTCAGACATGATGACCCAATTTTGATTTTTAGGGCGGGCAACCACAACTTTTTCCCCAGATAGAATTGCTTGGGCAACCTCGCCGGTTCTTCTGACTATATCGACTGTCCTTAATGTTGTCATGGCTAAAATCATAGCTCCTTTCAAGAGTCGCGCTATATTATACGTCTTTTTCTTCGTTCATTTTACCGCGTTTTGAAAAATAAATCAAGAACCATCTAGCGCTTTGCTCCCACCCTGTGCATGCCCCCGCACAACTATGCACACAATATCCGCACAAAAGAAGAGGAGCATTTTGATGGAAGCGTGGATTGCCTTTGGCGGCCTGTTGCTGTTGCTTGTCCTGTCCGCCGCTCAGCACAAGCGGATTCCCCCGCCCCGGGACGCTGCCCTGGAAGACGAGGCCCTTGGCGTGCACCTGCAGGCAATCGCCTCATCACACAAACCCAGAGGCCGGGCACGGCCCCATGGCGCGCGCCGGAGCGCACGGCGGATGCGCCGCGCTCTGGCTTTGTTGGACATGTCCGTGGGCGCCACGCCCGAGGCAGGGGATTTGCTGCCCGGCGCCCAGTGGCTGGTGGACAACGCGCGCACCCTGGAGGACGCCGCGCTCTCCCTCACCAAGGAACTGCCCAGGGCAAAGCCCCTGCCGGTGCTGGACCACCAGCCCCGCATGCAATTGTTGGCACGGGAGCTTATTTCCCATTGCGACGCTAAACTCCACATCAACAACATCCGCTGGGCGGTGGAGGCCTGGCAAAGCGTGCAGTTGCTGCGCCTGCGGGAATTATGGACGCTGCCGCTGATTTTGCGCGCCACCCTAGTCGAGTTGCTCTCCCACTTGGCTGTGGCCTGCGCCCAAGCCCAGCGCGACCGGGTGGCCGCCACCGAATGGGCGGGGATGCTGGCCCATGCCGATCCAGCCATCTTACAGCGCAAGTTTGCCCGGGCTCCGCGCAGCACTTGTTTTTTTGAGCACTTGCTTAAATGCCTGCGGGATCAGGAAAACGCGGCGGCCCTCTCTTGGCTGGACAAGCAGCTGGACGCCCTGGATCTGCGAGCCCAGCGGGTGGTGGAGCGGGAGCACGCGCGCCAAACCCTGGAGCGCCAGTGGATCAGCAATGCCATCACCTCCTTGCGCACCGTGGCGCAAATCCACTGGAGCGAACTGCTGGAGGAGCTTTCTGCCGTCGAGCGCTGGCTACGGGACGACCCCAGCGGCGTTTATCCGCGCATGAGCCTATCTTCTCGCGCCACATATCGAAGCCAGGTGGAGCGCATCGCAAGGGCTGGTTCCCTTTCGGAAATCCAAGTGGCGCGCAATGCCTGTGAATTGGCCAAACTCTCGCAGGACGAAGGCGAACTGGGCCAGCTTACGCGGCATGTGGGCTACTACCTGTTGGATGAAGGCGTTAACTCCCTGTGGCGGCGTTTGGGCGGTATGCCCATGGCGATTTCCATGCAGGCTGCCCTGGCCCGGCGCGCGGAACCCCTGTACGTATCCGTGCGGGTGGCCGCTACCCTCGGGTTGTGTGCGGTAGCGCTATGGCTGGGGTTGCGGCCAGCCTTGCTGATCCCCGCCTTTTTTGTGCTGGGCGCGGCAGCAGAGGCTTTAACAAGCATGCTGGCCCGTTGGTTTTGCCCGCCCCGCACCCTGCCCCGCATCGGCTACGAAACCCTGCCGGAAAGCCGCCGCACCCTGGTTGTCGCCCCTACGCTGCTCAGCAGGCCCGATCAGGCGCTGCGGATGGCCCGCCACCTGTCTGTGCTGCGCCACGCCAACGACGACCCCAACCTGCACTTTATGCTGCTGGCCGACTTCCCCGACGGGCCCGCCGCCGAAAACGTGGCCGACGCCGATATTTTGCGCGCCGGGCTGGAAGCCATACGTGCACTCAATACCGAGGGGTCAGATAGATTCATGTACCTGCACCGCCACCGGGCCTGGAACGCCGCCCAGCAAAAATTTATGGGGCGGGAGCGCAAACGTGGCGCGCTGGAAGCCCTCAACGGGCTGATACGCACCGGCCACAGCGAAGACAGCTTTGCCGCCGCCTCGATAGACCCCGGCACACTGTTTGATCACTACCGGCAGGTGATCACCCTGGACAGCGACACCATCCTACCACCGGGGGCCGCCCTGGAGCTGATCGGCATGATGGCCCATCCCCTCAACAGGCCCATGACCATCCACGGCAGGCGGCGGGGGCGGGCGGTGATTCAGCCCCGCATGGAAACCGTGGCCCACAGCGTACGCACCCAAGTGGCCCGCATCTTTGGCGGGGGCGGCGGCGTGGACCCGTATCAAAGTGCCGCATCCGACGTGTATCAGGACCTTTGCGGCCGGGGCAGCTTTGCGGGCAAGGGCATCTACGATGTACATGCCTTTTCTGCGGCCACGCGGGATTGGATACGCCCCAACACCGTGCTCTCTCATGACTTAATAGAAGGAGAGTTATGCGGCGCGGCGCTGGCCTCGGACACGGTGCTCTACGATAGCCAGCCCGCCTCCCTGCGGGGCTGGATGATGCGCCTGCACCGCTGGACCAGGGGAGACTGGCAGCTTTTGCCGTGGCTTTTCCCCATCGTACGTGGTGTAAACGGGCGCGGGCGCAACCCCCTGGACTTGCTGTCCCGCTACAAGATTTGGGACAACCTGCGCCGCAGCTTGGTGCCGCCCATGCGTCTATTGCTGCTGATATTGGGCACGCTGGCCGGTGATGTGGTCTCGGTACTGGCCGCGCTGCTGGCGCCCGAGTTGCGCCTGCTTCTCTCGCCGTCTTTGCAGGCACTGCGGGCGGCGGGCACACAGTTGGCCATACTGCCCTATCAGGCGGGTGTATTGGCCGACGGGGCCATACGCACCGTGTGGCGGGTGTTCTTTTCCAGGCGGCATTTATTGGAATGGGTTACCGCCGCCGACGCCGAGAGGCACGGGGGGGGCATCCCTTCACGATTCGAACGCCTGTACAAACTCTATGCATGGCTTGACGCCCCGGTGGAGTCCCCTATCCCATTGCCGGCCCCCAAACGCCACGCCATGCTGGACTTAGCACGGGATACCTGGCGCTTTTTTGAGCGGACCATTGGCGCGGGCGACAACTTTTTGCCCCCCGACAACCTGCAGCTGCAACCGGCACGGGGCATCGCCCACCGCACATCCCCCACCAACATCGGGCTGTACTTGCTTTCCTGTGTATCGGCCCAGCGCCTGGGCTTTTTGGATGCCGACCAAATGGCGCGCCGCATGAACGAAACCGTCGAAAGCCTGGAGCAGCTGGAGACTTGGAACGGCCACCTGCTCAACTGGTACGACACCCGCACATTGGCCCCCCTCCATCCCCGGTACGTATCGGCGGTGGACAGCGGGAACCTGGCCGGTTGCCTGCTGGCCTGTGCCCAGGCCCTGCGGGAGGTAGCCGACCGTTTGGACCCCACCCACCGGGGGCTAGCCGCCCGAATGGATCATTTGTGGCAATCCATGGACTTTGCCGCCCTGTACGATGGACAGTGCGATCTGTTTTATATCGGCATGCACCCGGACACCGGCCGCACCGGGGATTCCCACTACGACCTGCTGGCCTCGGAAGCGCGGCTGCTCAGCTTTTTGGCGGTGATGCGGGGAGCAGTACCTCTGCGCCACTGGCAGCGCCTGGGGCGGTTGCTGGCCCGCACACGCAGGGGCGCGGTGCTGGCCTCCTGGAGCGGCACCATGTTTGAGTACCTGATGCCCGGCCTCATCATGCGCCTAACGCCGGGCACGCTGCTGGCCGATACCTGCCGTCACGCAGTCCGTGCGCAAAAAGCCGCCGCCGAGGGCCGTCCCTGGGGCGTATCTGAATCTGGGTATTACGCCTTTGATCCGTTGCTTAATTATCAATACCGGGCCTTTGGTATATCCCAATTGGCATTGCGCAGCGAAGCATCGGCCCAGGTGATCGCTCCATACGCGTCGGCGCTGGCGCTGGGGGTGGCGCCCACCGAGGCTTGCGATAATCTAATGCGCATGCGCACCATGAGCTGGTGCGGCGCCCTGGGTTTTTACGAGGCCGCCGACTACACCGCCCCTACCGCCGATAGCCCCTATCAATTGGTGCGCAGCCACATGGCCCATCACCAGGGCATGATTTTATGCGCCCTGTGCAACGCCCTCACCGATGATTCTTTGGTTTCGGTGTTTCATTCCAACCCCCAGGTGGAGGCTTTTGAACTGCTGCTGGAGGAGCGCATCCCCACCCGCAAGGCATTGCACTGGCGCAACCGTACGCGCCGGGTAGACACCCCCGCCAAGCGAACGGTGCGGGCAGTGCGCCACGTACACCCGGAAACCATCCCCCTGGAAACCCAGCTGCTGTATGGCGAGGGCACCACTTTGTTGTGCGATGCCAGAGGCGGCGGATACATCGCCCACAACGGCCTGATGCTCACCCGCTGGCGGTCCGACCCCCTGGCCGACGGTTACGGTTTGCAGTGCTTTTTATATGATGCAGAAAGCCGTACCGCCTGGCGCGCCAATCAAAGCGGCCTGCCCGGCGAAACCCGCTTTGAAACCGGCTCGGCCATATACATACGCCGCCAGCAGGAGCTGCACAGCACCCTTCAATGTTTTGTGTGTCCGTTGGATGGAGCGGCTCTGCACCTGCTGACCGTCAAAAATCAGAGCGAGGCCCCGCGCACTTTGTCTGTGGCTACCTTTTTTGAGGTGGCACTCTCCGCCCAGGCTGCCGACGAGGCCCACCCTGCCTTCCGTAACTTGTTTATCCAAACGGCCCGCATCTCCCCCAACGGGATCACGGCCCAGCGCCGCCCCCGGGCGCCCCAGGAGCGTTATCCTTTGCTGCTCCACGCGGCTGCGTCCGACATCCCCGGCATCCATTGGGCCGCCCATACCGACCGGGCGCGCTTCTTGGGCCGCGACCATGGCCTGCTGCTGCCCCGTGCCTTAAAAGAAAGCGATACGGACGACAGCGTAGGCGCGGTGGTTGACCCTTGTATGTCGCTAAGCGCCACGGTCACTTTGCCGCCGGGCGGAAGTTTGCAGTTTGCCTTTGCCACGGCGGCGGCATCGGGCTTGGAAGACGCCAGCCAATTGGCCGCCCAGTACGCCGACTTAGGCGCGGCCCAGCGGGCATTGGAGCTGGCGCAAACCCAAGCCCAGGTGGCCGCGGACTATCTGTCTTTGGATCCCAGCATGCAGCATCAGGCTCAGCGCCTGGCCTCTTACATGCTGTATCGTGGGCAAAATACGGCCAGGGCCCAGCTTGCCCCGTACGCCTGCAAACGCGAAGACCTTTGGGCCTGCGGCCTGTCTTGCGATTTGCCCATCCTTACCTTATCTGTGACGGAAGCAGCCCACCTGCCCTTGGCCCGAGCCGTGTTTAAGATACATGAAGCCTGGCGGCAGTGGGGGCTGTGGGCCGACCTGGTGCTGCTGGACGACCATGGCGGCGAATACTACACCCCCACCCGCAGCGCATTGCAAGAGATGGTGGCCTCGGGCCACGCCCGGGACTTGGTGGGCAAGGCCGGAGGAGTGCATTTTCTAGATGCCCAGGTGATCCAGCCCCACCGCCGCGATGCCCTGATCGCCTATTCCGCCCTGGTGCTCCACGGGAAAAAGGGGCCCCTAGGCGCGCAGATGAAGGCCATGCGCACCGGTTTCCCGCCCAAAGAATCAAACTGGCCTGAACCGGCGCGCCTGTATCCCACCGAACCACCAAAGCCGCTGAGCCGCCTATTGTTTAACGGCTGGGGCGGCTTTGCCAAAAACGGCGACTATGTAATCGACCTGGAACCCGGCAAACCCACACCGGCCCCCTGGTGCAATGTGTTGGCCAACCGGGGTTTCGGCACGATACTCAACGAGCGGGGCGCTGGCTTTACCTTTGTAGACAACAGCCACGGGGGCCGCCTTACCCCCTGGATGAACGACCCGGTGCGCTCCCGCCCCGGCGAAGCCCTGTACCTGCGCGACGAACAAACCGGCCAGTTTTGCAGCCTGCTGCCCAACGCACAGCGGGTGACCCACGCCCCTGGTTTTACCCTATACGAAGGGCAAGCGTTGGGTATCGACTACCGGGTTACGGTGTTTGTGAATGCGGCTGCCCCCATCAAGCACAGCCTGGCCCAATTCCGGAATCCTGGCGAGGCACGGGAGCTGTCGGTTACAGCTTACGCGGCCTGGGCCTTTGGGGATCGGGAGGAAGGGCGGCGTTTGGTGCGCACAAAAACCACCCAAGGCGTATGCCTGGCCCAGAGCCCCAACCTGCCGGGCTGCGCCTTTTTGGCGATGCCCGGCGCAACAGGTATACAAACCGGCCAAGATCGGGGCGCTTTTCTGGGGTTGGGGGGAACCCTAACGCCCAGGGGCATGCACATGCAAACCTTGGATTCCCTGGGCGTAGACGACGCTTGCGCCGTGCTCCGCACCACCCTGCACCTGGGCGCCGAAGGGGAAGTGCATACAGCCCTGGGCTGGGCAACAAACACCGATGCGGCGCTGCAGATGGCGCAGCAAGCACGCAACCAGGCCCCGCAATCCCTAGCAGGGGTACAGGCCATTTGGGAGGATCGGCTGTCACGCCTTACCGTACGCACCCCGGACGCAGCCCTCAACGTGATGCTCAACCGATGGTTGCCTTATCAACTCACGGCCTCACGGCTGTGGGCGCGGGCGGGTTTCTATCAAGCGGGAGGGGCATACGGTTACCGGGATCAGCTGCAAGATAACCTTGCCCTGCTGGTCACCGACCCCCAGTCCGTACGGGATCACCTGCTGCTCTGCGCCGCCCATCAGTTCGAGGCCGGGGATGTGCAGCATTGGTGGCATCCCCCTGCACGGGGCGTGCGCACCCGCATGACCGACGACCTGCTCTTTTTGCCCTATGTTGCCGCCGCCTACGTAGCGGCCACCGGCGACGTCTCGGTACTGGCCGAGCGGGTGCCCTATCTGCGGGATGTGGACATCCCGGCTGGGCAGGAGGATTGGTACGGCAACGCCCAGGAGTCTGAAGTAGTAGAAACGTTGCTCGACCACTGCTTGCGGGCCATCCGGCGGGTGGCGCTGGGCAAACACGGCATCCCCCTAATCGGCACCGGCGACTGGAACGACGCCATGAACCGTGTAGGCGCGGAAGGCCAGGGCGAAAGCGTGTGGCTGGGCTGGTTTTTTGCAACCACCTTGCACAATTTTGCGCCCCTTTGTGATGATTTGCGCCGGGACGAACTGCTGGCCTTGCGTGCTCGCCTGCTGACCAATCTGGAGGCTCACGCCTGGGACGGCGCTTGGTATCGCCGCGCCTGGTTCGACGACGGCACGCCTCTGGGTTCGGCGGGCGACCCGCACTGCGAGATCGACTGCATCGCCCAAAGCTGGGCGGTGCTGGGCGGGGCGATCCCCGAACGGGCCATGCAGGCCATGGAATCCCTGTGGCACAAGCTGGTAGACCGGGAGCACGGCATCGTAAAGCTGCTCACCCCACCCTTTGATCAAAACGAAGCAAGCGGACGCGATCCCGGCTATATCCAAGGTTACCTGCCCGGCCTGCGCGAAAACGGCGGGCAATACACTCACGGCGCGGCATGGGCCGTGCTAGCCTTCGCCAGGCTGGGCCAAGTGGAGCGCGCCTGGGAGGTACTGCGTATGTTGCTGCCCACCGCCCACACGGGCACGCCCGAACAAGCGGCCAGGTATCGTGTAGAACCCTATGTAAGTGTGGCCGATGTATATACCAACCCCAAACAGACCGGGCGAGGCGGGTGGACCTGGTACACCGGCTCGGCAGCCTGGCTGTGGATCGCCGGGATGCAAACCCTGTTGGGTTTCGAAAAGCGTGGCGGCAAGCTGCGGCTGTCTCCGCAGATACCAAGGGATTGGGACGGCTTCTCTTTTGTGTACCGGCACGGCAATTCCACCTATCGCATCAGTGTGCGGCGTGACGTTACCCACGTAACCGTCGATGGACGCAAACAAAACGAAGGGTGGATCACACTGATTGACGACGGGAGAAGCCATGAAGTGGTGCATCCAGCACCCTAAAAAGGGAAAACGTGGGGCCGATGCTCACATCTGCCCGCTGGTTTGCTGTACCGCCAAACAAGTGCGGGGCGATGAAGGCATCGCCCCCTACAAAAAAACGGCATCGCATGTTATACTACATACAGATGCTACATCCGACACGCAACCAAAGAAAGGAAACATATCGCCATGGTCAAACACATCATCGAAGACGCAAAACGTTGCCTGCAATGCGAAAACCCACGCTGTGAGGCAGGCTGCCCGGTTCATACGCCCATACGGGAGTTCATTCACCTGCTGCTGGACGGCCAAATCGCCGATGCCGGCAGGCTGCTGTTTGACAACAACCCCCTATCCCTGGCGTGCAGCCACATATGCCCCCAAGAAAACCAATGCGAGGGGCACTGCGTGCTGGGGCAGAAGGGCTCCCCCGTGCAAGTCAGCGCCATCGAAAAATACATTTCGGATTATTTTCTCAACATCTATCAGCCCATCCCTTCTACCAAAGAAAACGGCAAAGCGGCCATCATCGGCTCCGGCCCGGCAGGCCTTACGGTGGCCACAATCCTGGCCCGCTTGAACTACGATGTCACCCTGTTTGAAGGCCACGACCGCATCGGCGGTGTTTTACGCTACGGCATCCCCGAATTCCGGCTGCCCAAAAGTATACTGCACCGCATGAAGGAAGTGCTGCTCAAAAGCGGCATCCGCATCCGCCCCAATACGGCCATCGGCATGAATTTAAACGTGGATGATCTGTTCCGCGACGGCTACCAGGCCGTACTGATCAGCACCGGCGTATGGCGCCCCGCACGGCTCAACATCGTTGGGGAAAGCCTGGGCCATGTGCATTACGCCATCGAGTACCTGCGCAATCCCGACGTGTACCGCCTGGGCAAACGGCTGGCTGTGATCGGCGTGGGCAATGTGGCCATGGATGTGGCGCGCACCGCCTTCCGCCACGGCTGTGAGGAAGTGACCGTGATCGGCAACAAAGAAGAAGGCGACGTCTCCGCCCGTGATATCGAAATAGAATTTGCCAAGATCGACGGCGTGGATTTTCTATTCAAAAAAAGCACCATGGCCTTTGTGGACGAAGGCGTGATGCTGGCAGATTCGTTGATTTCGGTGGATGAACAGGGGCGAAAAATTGCCGAACCCATCCCCGGCACCGAAGAGCTGTTTGAGGCGGATTCCATCATCATTGCGGTGGGACAGGGGCCCCGTGCGGTGATTGTCTCTTCCACCAAGGGGATTGATGTTACCGAGCGCGGGCTGGTGCGTACGGACGAAACCGGCCACACAACCCGGGAGGGCGTTTTTGCCGTTGGGGATGTGGTGACGGGGGCCAAAACGGTGGTGGACGCGGTGGAGTTTGCCAAGCATGTGGCCCACGCGATGGATGACTATATGCGGGGGAAGAGGGCATGAAAAGAGGCGCTTTGTTCCTACTCAGTTTGTTTTTTATGATAACGATGCCTGCTTGTAGTATCGCAGGCTCTGCGCCTATTGAGGAGCAGGCTCCTGCGTATATAACAATCGGCGACAAGCAATATAGCACGTCTTTGACCAGCCTTTCGATATCGGATGCAAATTTAACCGATGCAGATATCGTGCCCTTGCGGTATATGAAAAATCTAACGGAATTGCGTTTGTTCTTCAACCGAATCAGTGACCTAACACCGCTAGCTGGACTCACGAATCTGATCAAGTTGGATTTGAGTTACAACCAAATCCATGATATAACGCCGCTTGCTGGACTTACGAATTTGATCGAAGTGTTTTTATCCGGCAATGATGCTGACGATTGGGCATCCGTAGCTCATGTGCCCTATGTTCGGGGGATGCCTGAGCCAACAGATACCTCCGAAATTATAGCAAAAGTATTAGCACGAGATTATCAAAACAACTGGGGTTACCGGCCATATATCGGCTTGCATTATTTTTTAGACTGCCAAAGTTACTTAATCTTATTTCTGTCCAAATCGATAGGATTTACCGCAGATGATACCATCGTACTTGATACGGTTGATATGCATGAAAGTTTGATTAACGACCCTGATCATGCAGCGAATACAAGTCAGTTTGTCAATTACCGTTTCTATGTTCAACTAGCCGATGACCCCGATAGTGCGGTTATGACCTTTTACATAGACAATGCTAACTTGCATATTCACGATCAGCATGGAATTTTGCTCAATCCAGACGGTTGGCCATGGTTAGACCCTACAAGGATACTGCCCCAATACGAAATCAAAAACAGCTTAATTGCGGCAGGTGCGTTAGCAGGCGGGCAATGGTATGAATACCATCCCGACACGGACAAGATGGATGGTAATATTAAGATTTATTGCTATGCCACATATGAAGATGGGAAAAACGGCGAAGAAATACATACTGATTACATATGGATCAACTCCGTTACTGGCAAGTGGCAAAGCGACTATTTTTATACCGATTCCGCTGGTTTGTAAGGTAATGTAATCTCACTTATCCAAATACTTCTCCGAACACCAGCCCTCAGTCCCATTGCTTGTCCTTACCGCGAGGGCGTTTTTGCCGTTGGGGATGTGATGACGGGGGCCAAAACGGTGGTGGACGCGGTGGAGTTTGCCAAGCATGTGGCCCACGCGATGGATGACTATATGCGGGGGAAGAGGGAAGCTCTCTAACGAAGGAGACCGGCTATACTTCAAATTTCAGATCTTTAGTATCACGGGCATGGTGATAGACGTTGAAAATCCGAACTAATTTTAGATCTTCGTAAACCATATAAAAAGCAGAATAACCTTCAACAACCAAACGGCGAATATCGGGCAAATCTTCGAGCTTCGCACAGCTATAGGGGAAAACGGATAAATCTTCCATTCTGTCATAAATAGCGTTGATGATCCGATCAACATAGAACGGAGCTTCAGCCGTCAAGTAGTCACGGATTCCTTTAACATCTTCGTGAGCACTGGGAGAGATGTCGATTTCATAGACTGGCATTTTTATAGCCCCAGTACCTCTCTTTTAGATTCTTCGAGGGTTAGGTATCTGATGTTGGGGTCGCCTTCCAAATCCAAACGCCGCTTCAATTCAGCTACGACCTTAGTTTTCACTTCTGGAATGGTCAATGGATCAAGGGCTAAATCGAAGGGAATTCCTTGCCGTTGAATCGTAGCATTAATAAAAAGATTGTAGGCGGTTGAGGCCGTCATGCCTAGCTGATTGACAATTGCCTCAAATTGATCTTTTGCTCGGGCATCAGCCTTAAAATTAACGTGCGTTCTAGACACTTGCATTTGCTCCTTTCGACGAAAATAATGACGTTGTGAAGACATTGTATTCCACGGTCTTATTTTTGTCAAACGGGAGTATTTGGAAATTAATAGAATCGCTTGCGCAAAAAGAGCGCTCCGCACGGAATCTCCATAACTTCCCAAAGACTCACATATCCAAATACTTCTCCGAACACCAGCCCTCCATCCCATTGCCCAACCTAACCCTGACCCATCCTTTGCTGCTTTCCAGCACCTCCAGCACAGTCCCCCCGGCCATCACGGTAATGATCGCTGCCTTGTTGTTGCCCTGGGCGCGCAGGTTTAAATCTACATCCTTCTGCACGGTGGCATACACGCCGTCGATTTTTATCTCTATCAGCTCGTTTTGCTCCTCGGGCACATCGGGCACCAATGCCGTTCCGTGGGGATCGCCCAAAAACGCCTGGGCCCAATAGAGCGTGTTGCCCTTTTGATACACACCCACGGCCAGCATCGAGTATTTTGTATTTAATATATTGGCCTTATGACCCGGACTGGCCATCCAGGCCGCCACCACCCTGGCAGGCGTTTTTTGGCCGTACGCCAGGTTTTCGCCCCGATGGCCAAACACCCCGCAATCAGAAAAAGCGGTGCTCCACGGCTCACCACTGGGCCGGGTGTGGGAAAATAATTGGCTGCTCTCTTCGGCACGTATTTGGGCCACAGGCAGCAAGGCCGGTTCGTATGCCAGGGGGGGCAGCTTTTGTTTGGCGCGCTCTTCGTTCACCAGGCGGATCACTTCCATGCCCAGGTCCGGGGGTTCCGGCGCCTGGGCGGCAGGGGCGGTCAACATCTGATATAGCAAAAGTAACGCCGTGAGCGCGAAGCCGGCGAGCAGCTTTGTTCCAATAAAGCTAAAGCATTTGTGGGAGCGCATGCTTGCAGACATCCAAACAACCCCCTTCCGGCGGCGGGGTACGCATGCCAAAATCCGCGTAAGCTATGTTGGTATTCTACTTTCATTGTCGTGTTTTGTCAATTGGGTACTTGTCATCACATGAACTTGTGGTATAATCTGATTAGATTGCGAGGGAGGATTTTGTCCATGACAACACAGCAGGGAACCGACCGCGGCACGGCGAATCAATGCTGTCTTTCGGCCAGCGAGCTGTGCATCTTCTGTAAGCAAGTGGCGCTGATACTCCATTCCGGCGTGCCCATGCACGATGGAATCGACGCGCTGTGCACCAACTACAAGGGCACCGCCTACGAGCCGGCGCTCACCCAGGTCAACAGCGCGGTAAAAGAGCACGGCATGCTGCACACCGCCCTGGAATCGGCCCAAGTCTTTCCGCCGTACATGGTGCAGATGGCCAAAATCGGCGAACAAACCGGCAAGCTAGATGAAGTAATGGCCTCGCTGAGCCGCTACTACGCCCGGGAACAGAAGATCAAACGATCCATCAAAAACGCGGTGATCTACCCCGCCTGCCTGGTGATCATGATGGCGGTGGTGATCCTGGTGCTGGTGGTGCGGGTGCTGCCCATCTTTGAGCAGGTGTATTGGAGCCTGGGCGCCGATGTGCCCGGCTCGACCAGCACGCTGATGGCATTTGGCGTCAACGCGGGCATGGCGGTGCTGATCATCGCGGGCATCGCGATCCTCATTGGCTTAGGCATCGCGTTGCTGCTGCGCACAAGCAAACGCTTTGTGATACTGGGTTGGCTGGGCAAGGTGATCCGCCCCGTGTCTCGCCTAAACGCTTGCCTTACGGCGGGCCGCTTTGCGTCGAATATGTCGATGATGCTGGCCGGTGGTTTTCCCCTGGAAGAATCTCTGCCGCTGATCGAAGACGTGATGGCCGATCCCAAGGGCCGCAACAAGATCCGCACCTGCAAATCCCTGATGGAGCAGGGGACGCCCTTCCCCGAAGCCATCGCCCAAGTGGGCATGTTTGAGCCCCTGCACAACAAAATGATCCACATCGGCCACATGACCGGCCAAACCGAAAAGGTGATGGCCGACTTGGCCGACATCTACCAAGACCAAATGGACAACGACATCTCGCGCCTGATTGTGATGATCGAGCCCACGATGGTGGTGCTGCTCAGCGTGATCATCGGCGCCATCCTGCTGTCGGTGATGCTGCCCATGATCAGCATCATGTCTTCGATTATGTAAAACAAAAAAGGGGGGCGCGGGTATGCAGATCAACATGCAAAAAAAACGCGGTGTGCATCGCGCGCTGTATATTTCGCTAGCGGTGTTTGTACTGGCCGTCGTGGTTATCGTTACGATGGTGGGCCAAATGAGCCTGCGTGTGGATGCTGAGCAAACCGCCCGGCTACGTGAAGTGCTGCATCGTGCGGCCATCAGCTGTTACGCCGTGGAAGGCCGCTATCCCCCAAGCCTGGAATACCTGGTGGAGCACTACAGCGTGGTGATCGATTACGGCAGATTTATTGTCAACTTTGATGTGATCTCCCCAAACACCATGCCGATGATTGAAGTGATCTGGGTGGAAGGAGCCGTTGGATGAACACGGAGCAAGTCAAGGCAAAACACAGCATCAGTTCGCTGTTTATATTCCTGCTCATCGCCATCTACACGGTGTTTGTGCTGTTGCTGGTGCTGATTAGCGTGGGGGCATACCGCAACAGGGCGGACGACGCCCGCAACACCGCGCAAATCCGCACCTCCCTGGGCTACATCGCCAATAAGGTGCGGGCGGCGGATCAAGTCGGGGGCGTGTCCATCGTGGAGTGGCAGGGTTTTGAGGCGCTGCTGATCCGCGAATGGCACGACGGCGCGGAATATCACACCCGCATCTACGCCACAAACGGCGGGCTTTACGAACATTTCGTATTTGCGGGGGATGAGTTGGCGCTTGAAAAAAGCCTGCGTATCGCCGATATTGCCGCTTTAGATATGCAAAAAGAAAACGGCTTGCTCTCTTTGCTTTTGCATACCGAAACCGGGCAAGCGCTCCCACTGCACATTCGATTACACGCATCCATTCGATAGGGGAGGAGAAACACAAATATGGAAGACCAGAACAAAAGCAATGTGCTGCTAACCGAGCTGGTAATCGTTGTGTTGTTCTTTTCCCTGATCGCGGTCACCGTGGTGCAGATGTTTGTGATGTCTCATCAAAGGGGCAAGATCAATGCCTACACCCAGCGCGCGCTGATCGCCGCCCAAGACTGGGCCGAGGCGCTCAGCGGCCAGCCCGATCTGGAGCAGGCATTGCTGGACACCGGTTTTGAGAAAGCCGATGACGGTTCTTATCAGCAGACTGCCGAAGACGGCGCCCTGCGCATCGAAGCGCACCTAGCGCCCGAAGAGCGTACCGCCACGGGCCGGTTGATCGGCGCGGAAATCCGCGTGGTGTACATCCAGGATGTGCGCGACCCATACATGGTGCTGGCATCGCTGCCCATGGGCAGTTACATCCCCGCTTTCGATTGATTACAGGAGGTGCGGCCTTGAAAGACGGTGTGGATTACAGAATCGGGCCGGGCATGACCTCCCTGCTCATGATCTTTTTTGTGCTGTGCATGGCCGCGCTAGCCATTCTTACGCTGCAAAGCGTGCAAGTAGAAGGTGTGCTGAATAAGCGCACCGCCAATGCCACGGTTGCTTATTACGAGGCGGCCCTCCAAGTGGAGCGCCAACTGGCGGATATCGACACCCAGCTGGCCGAGGCCCGCGCCGCCGCCAACGGCGATGCCGAGGCCTATGCCGCCAGCCTAGCCGTACTGCAAGCCTCGTTGACGCCAACCCACGCCTCCAATGGCAATGATATCATGGGCTTTGCACCTGACGTACCCAACAATGCGTTGCCCCTTTGTTTTTCCGTGCTGGTGGGCGAAAACGGCCAGCGTGAAATCCAGGTGATCCTCCACGTGCCCATGGCCCTCACCGGGCCCCGGTACGCCGTGGCGCGGCGGATGTTGGTGAACATCGGCCCGTGGGACGCCGAGCAGAGTGTTGGTTTTTATGTGCCGGGCTCAAGTGATTAGAGTGAACGGTTCACATAGTTCGCCTATCAATCAGAAATCCTGACGACATATCCGCATAAGAAAATAGGTACAGGCTTCCTCCTCATTTATAAATACTTTTAATGCAGTCTTCCTGCCACGTTCGCTATAATACACTTCCCATTTGCCATTGTGTTGCGAAATACAATAGCTTTCATTTGGCAAACCACCTTGGAGGCAATAAGCAATTTTCGGTATGTCAAGTCTGGCAAATTCAATTTCTAACTCGCTTAAATTCATTTTTCCTCCACGTACCGCACGATTTTATATACCTGCCATACCCCCGGCCTGGTGTCCAGGGCAAACACCACTTCCTCACCCCGGGCATACAGGGGTTCGATCACCCCATCGCTACCCGCTTGGCGTAGCGCCTTGGCGCCACAAACGTGCAATAGAATCTCCTCCCGCTGGGCGTCGCGTCCCACAAAGGGGTATAGCAGCACGGTGTCGTTGTCGTACACAAACAGCCCAATTTCCGGCCCGCCCTCCAGATAAATCCCATTCACGGAGCATTCTTTGCGCAAGCGCGTGAGCACCGCTGCGGGAAGCTGGCGGATGTCCGCGTACATATCGGGCACGGCCAGGGTGATCACAGCGCCGTCTCCATAAGTATCGCGAAGCAAGATCGCGTAATTTTCTTCATCCACCACCGCCTTGGCCAACGCCCAAGACGCGTTGTTGCGAAACTCCACCAGCGGGAAAGCGATGGGCCGCGGGCTGCGCCAATAGGTCATTTGCTGGGGCCTGTCGCCCTCCACGGCAAAGGCATCGGCCATGATCTTGCGGCCACGGATGCGGGCGCTGGTTAAACGCTTCATCCCCCGCTCCAGCGTTTCTTCTAAAAAGCCGCTGGTTACGATGGCCTTGCCGCCCGCCGCCACATAAGGCTCCAGCTTCTCCACAATCGCCGGATCCTTGGCCGAGGAACGCGTAAGCAACATAACCGGCGCATGCTCGGGGAAATAGGGCGTGGTGGCCACAGGCAATCCGGCCATGCCCAAAAAGTCGTGCAAATTGTCTTCACCCTGGCTATTATCGGGGATGTAGCAAGGAATCGCCACGCAATCGCCCAGATGGTCCAAGGTTTCATCCAGCCGGTCAAGCATAAAACCCAACGCGGGAATGTTCACCGTATCCACCAAAGACTGAAAGCAGAACATCATCAGCTCCTTGGGCTTGGAAAACGCGGTAAGGTACGCTTGCTCCAGGTAGTGATTCAGCGTTAAACAATCGTAGGGATCGAACCAACCGCCGCCATTTTTTCCGGGGCACATGGCCTCAAAGTGGCGCATGAGCGAATACGATAGATATCTCGGCAGGTGCTGATCGGTGTGGATGGGATCACGGGTTTCGGTGCCGGTGTAAACACCGTCAAACAGTTGCTTCTGCTCCGCCGGATTGTACCCGGTCTCTTGAAAAGATTCCATCCAGTTGGGGTACTTGATCACCACCTGGATGCCCGGATTCACCTGTCGCGCGGTTTTAAGCACATCGATACTCACCCCGCGCATCAGATCCATCCGAAAGGCCTCCCAGCTGCCGTCCGTCACACCTTGGGCAGAGTTAAAGGTATCGCGCGCCCCCCGGCAGGTGGCACAGGTACAGTTGGTAAAAAAGAAGTCGTCGATAATAAAACTGTCAAAATGTTTTGCGATGCGGGCCACCGCCTCTCGCAGTACGGCAAGCATGGTTTCGTCTGTGTAGCAAAAGGTATCGTACATGCGCTGCTTGGGTTTGCCGCTTGGTTCATTGTGGATTGTGGGGGTCAAGCCGCCTTCTGTAGCAATCCCTTGGGCGGCAAAGCAGGCCTTCACCATCTCGATCTGCTCGCTTGAGGCAAGCAAGCCGCCGCGGAAGGGTTCCACATACACCTTGTCCAGCCGCAGGTGGCGGGCAAAAAAGGCGATGTCCTTTTCGAGCTCCGCCTGGGTGGTGCGTGCGGTACCCTGCGCTATAAAGTAGGTAGCCAGCGAAAAATTGCGGTAGTTGCCCATAGATCGCGCCTCCTTGCTAAAACGGTTTATATTGGCATTATAGCGTATGAACAAACGAAACGCAACAAAAACGCCGCCCTTTCGAGCGGCTTTTTGAGCGGCGCAATCATTTGCTATTAAGTTCGTTCGTATCGGTCGTCCATGGGCGCATTCGGCGCACTTGGCCTTAGCAACTTTCGAAAAAAGTGCAGGTGCAGCTTTTCGTCTTCGGCGATGCGCAACAGAAAATCCCGCACCATTTTGTTACCGGTAAGGGAGGCATGCTTTTTGTAGTTGGCGATGGCATCCTGCTCGGCTTCGATGTTGGCGCGCACCATGTCCTCAAAGCTTGTTGAATAGTCGATATCGGATGCGCTCCAATAGCGCTGGCCGTCGCTAAAGCGTGGGTCTCCGCCCAGGGTTACGATGGCATCGCCCAGCATATCCAGGTGCATCATCTCCACAATGGCGATCTGCAGGAGCGCGTTGGCAAACGACTCGTTTTCGCTTTTGGCGCCGGCAGCGATGCTTTGATACACATACTGGGTGATGCCGGACAGTTCGCCGGCGCTCCCCGCATAATCCTGCTTGAGCATTTCGACGGTATCGGCGTCCGGGGGGCCGCCCACTTCGGGATAGGGCGCGGCGTCTCTAAAAACCACCCATTCCGGCTTTGCCCGGCTCTTGGAAAGCCGGTCGCTCCTTTGCATAAACGGAATGTTCGGCACGCCGTGGCCCGGGGATGTCCTCCTCATGGTTTTGCATCCTTTCGTTTTATACTCGGCCCGTGGGCCCTTCTTTTATATATGATCGCCTCCTTGCTTTTGATCATAACAATCCTTATTTTCGAAACCGGCTGCCTGCGTTAACATAAATGACAGCGAATATACAAAGGCCCATGGTAATAGCAAAGAATACCCAAGGAAACCAACTAATCATGCTCTCAATTGCGGTAAAAGGCGTAAGGATGCTAATAGGCAAAAGTATCTTGCCCATAAACTTGCTTAACGCTTGTGCGTCATATTTTGCTTTTTGATCTTTGGACATCGTATTAAAACCCGCAAGCAAAAACGAACCCCGGCCAGTAAGCAAAACGATGGCCAACACGATGATCAATCCGCCAATCACACCGGTTATGATGAATTCCGCCATTGTTGTCCCCTCCTGAAAATTATTTTGAATTGATCCATTCGGCGATATCAGCGATTACACAACCCTCAACATGCTGGGGCTTTGAATACTCCTCTTTGGGTGATTTGATGTCCCCGCAAACAACGGGCATAAACACATGGTTTAAGCCGGGATAAAGCTTAAACGTAGCATCAGGATGGTTTTGTAAGATGCGCTTGAATTCTCCAAAATCCTTTTCAGTCGAGACTTGAAAATCACCGTCGCCATGGATCACCAAAATGGGCTTTGTGATAGCCTGCAGATATTCGCTCACCTGCTTTTTGCCCATATCCTTAAAGTAAAAGGCCGTGGCGCCGCCCATAATGGAGATGGCCTTGGCTTCTTCATCGCTCATATCATAAAGATTTTCTAGCTTTGAGAACAGTTTTTTCGTTTGCCTTTTGATCATCCAACCCAGCAAACCGCCCGGTTTCTTTAAGAATGGATCTTCCACTTGTTCCTTCATCACCACTTCCATCCTTCGGGCCGGGGCTGCCATCAGAATCAAACCGGCATAGTCGCCGCCTTCCGCATCGATACGCGGCGCCAGCATACCCCCCAAACTAAGCCCGGAAATAAACACTTTGTTTGGGTCAATTCTTGGATCATTTTTGAGCATGTTGGCAGCCAGAACCGCATCCTCAATGGCTTCTTCTTTTGCCGTGATCGTCGTTTTCATCATTTTTCTGGCATGGGCAAAGCTTCGCTTATCATAACGGATGCTCGCAACGCCTAGTTTTGCCAGGCCTTCGGCAAAATCTTTGAATGGCCGAATGCTAAAAACTTTTGAATCCATATCCGACGACCCGGAGCCGTGCACAAAAACCACGGCCGGATATGGGGCGCTTCCTCCTTCTGGAATCGTTAATAGGCCGTTCAACGGGAAATCGCCACAGCAACCAACCACAATCTTTTCTTCCAACATGCGTATTCCTCCCCTATAACTCCATCGTAAAACACACGATCACATTGGCCTCTTGGAACCCTACACCCTTATGAAATACGCGGCTGCCCTCATTGCTTACTACACAATCCGACGCCAGCTCCGTGCACCCGCGCTCGCGAGCCCAATCTTTTGCATAGGCGATCAATTCCCTGGCGATCCCCTTGCCGCGGCAGTTAGGTTTTACGTAGATTCCCTCTACATAACCCACTGGGCTGGAATCCGTGCCCTCCACGTAATCATGCCGCAACGAAAGGCTCAAAAAAGCCACGGCCTCTTCCCCAACCACATACAGATATTCGTGGGGAGCGTCACCCGCATTCCTTCTTTGTATCCACGATTCCACCGTATGGTGGGGCCAAAGCGCAGTACAAAGCTTTGCCCATTCTCTTTTATTCTTGGCCGATACAGAAACGATCATCCTTAAATCACCTCCTAATGCATACAATCCCCCAGATACATCGCTGTTTGGAGGGATTATTACGCCATACAATCGAGAGGCCGCCGTGGCCTATGCCCGGGAATGGGCGCTCAAGCGCAATCCCGCCTATCTGGATTTTGAGTCTCTGGGGGGCGATTGCACTAACTTTGCCTCCCAGGTGCTGCACGCGGGCGGGCTTGCCATGGACCGTACACTCATATACGGGTGGTATTATACCGACGCCTACCGACGCACCGCCTCTTGGACTGGGGTGGAGTACCTGTACCGGCATTTGCTGGGCCTGGATACCGACCGCCCCCGCGCAACGGTGGTGGGCTTAGAATCCATACGCCCCGGCGACATCGTGCAACTGACGTTTACGGGCCAGCGGTATCAGCATAGCCCGGTGGTGGTGGCAGTAGAAGGCACATCTCCCCAGGGCATACTGCTGGCCGCTCATACCTACGACGCGATTGACCGCCCGCTGTCCACCTACGATTATAACGGCCTGCGGCCCATACATATTTTGTAGCGTTTCGTTATCTTGGGGGATTGCACCGGTCGCAGGGTCTTTTGCGCATTTCTTTGGCTTGGGAAAGGGGCCACTCCGTAGCGCCCTTCATATTGCGGCATTCGGGCCTGGTGTGGTAATACGTGCCGTTGTTGGTGGCCCACACATAAGGTTCATCCAGGCGGGGCGTGGGCGTGGGCATTAGCACCGCTTCGGGATTAAACAACACAACATACGTTTGTGTGCCCACCATGCCGTCGGGCGGCAACAGATAGTTGTTCTCTTGAAACGCTCTTACGGCCTTCACCGTAGCATCTTCGTACTTGCCGTCCACCTGCTCAGGCTCCAGGTAATTTAGCTCCGCCAGGCGCGCCTGCACCGATTTGATAAAATCACCCTGCATGCCTTTTCGGAGTAGGGGCATCTGGGTGGGCGCAGGCGTATGAACCACGGGGGGTTCGGTCACAAAAGGAGTAGGCGTTGCTATTTCCTCGGTTTCGGCAAAGGCAGCGGCTGCCTCATCCAAATAGGCCTGGGGAATCCGCGTGGGCAATCCCACCGCCGGGCGCATGATCTCTTGGGGCACCAGGGAGTCGTTGATGCCCGTGGCCTCGGAGCCTGCCCAGTGGGTGGTTTCCTGGCGGCCTCGCTCCACGTTGATGGCCACAAAAACCAGCAGCGTGGTAACCATTACGGCCAGATACAACGGCCACTTGCGCGGCTGAGTGGGGTTAGGCTGCTCCTCCTCATCGTAGCGGTGTACGGGCGATGAATGAAACAGCTTTGGTTCTATAAATTGATGAGCCTTGCCGGGGTCGGGCGGGAGAAGGGGCTCTTGTTCAAACTCAGGCTCCAGCTCGGGCTCAAGATCCATCGCATCATCCCAGCTCTGCCCGGCATCGGCGTCCACAAAATCAATGGCGCCATAATCCTCGGCCTGGGGGTCGTCGGCATATTCCGGGCCGTAGACGGGCACGTCTTGGTTGGCGCGAGAGCGAGAGCCCGCGCGGGGAGGCCGTGCGGCGGCTTCGCTATAAGGATTGGGCGCGTCTGTGGTTCGGCGGCGGATTCTGCGCGTGGGTTTGTCCATGGGCTCGCTCCTGTTAAAAAGATTGGATTTGTATCACCCTTTTATCATACCACAAACCGGCGTCTATGGGAAGAAAGCGAAAAAAGGGCAGACACGAAATCTGCCCCTCGATATGTCGCATACATGAGTCCCACCGCTTACTCAATCTTCCAGGTAATGCCTGTCGGTTCCGGCGCCAGCTCCTTTCCGACAAATTCACCCAACTCCAACAAGTTCTTCTTAAACCAATACCCAACGCCTTTGCCTTCGCGCTCCGCGTTGTCATTGCCCTCTCCCACATAAATGTATCCTTCGGAATAAAGATGCGCAAAGCGGACCGCTTTACCATCTTCCAACTGATAAAGCCGCGTAAGCTGACCCTTGCTTATGGTGATCCGATAATCGCCATAGGTTACGTCAATTGAATTCTGTTCCTTAGGGTTTTCTACAATCGTCTCGACCATTTTGTCGTTTTCATATGCGATTACCCAGAGAGGTACAAAGTCGTCATTCAGCAAAATCGCGGGGCCGTTCATAACTTTCTCTTTCCATACCGCAATAAAATAACGCGTATCCTTGCTATGAGTATTCTTTAGGATGCCGATCCCATCCGGCCAACTGTCCGAAACATGCCCTGTGAACTCCCTGCCGTCGTCCCATTTCAACCAGCCATAGCCTTCGCCGGCAGAATCGACAGTTGGCCCTATGTACATGCCCACAGCTGGTACTTCAATCGCCTCGATGATAACCGCGCTTTCTTCCGCGAATGCGCCGCCCATGCATAGAGTTGCTCCTATGCATACCACCAGTAATGCCCTCCAGATATGCCTTAACACAAAAACGCCTCCTCCTTAAATCTTGTGGTTTGGAACGCTTCTTCCAAACACTTTCAAGAAGTATAGCATGGAGGAGGAGAAAAAGGGTCTGCGGATATGCAGACTATTGCAAACTTTTGATATAGCCGGATCGCGAACCGACGCACTCCGCTTTAGCGTGCTACGATTAAAAAAGTCGGCGACGGGATCTCCTTCAGAATGCGCTTCTCCAAGTCCGCGTCGCAATAAACCGTTTCGAACGATGGCGGCATGCTGCCCAACGCGGAAAGATCCCCGATGGAAGCGTGGTCCATAACAACCCAACTCAAATGGGGCAGCGACCGCAACGCCTCCAAGTCCTCCACAACGGCGCCGGTTATGCCGATCGATTTCAAGTTGGACATTGCTTCCAATCCGACCCAGTTACTTACAGAGCCATGGGCTATTCTCAAGTCTGTAAGATTGGGCAGCGGCGGCTTCAGTACTGAAAAATCAACGTTCATCATGCTACCGAGGCCAAGGTCTTGCAGTCCCTGAATGTCTGCGAGAACCTCCAGTGTATCCGAAGGCAGGTCAAACGTATCCAGCATTCGCAAGGGCAAGCCGGCAATCGCATGCAGCGTATGATAGGTCGGCAGCTTACCTATCCGCAGAAATTCCAAATGCAGGTTTTTTAAGGGAGTCAAATCATCCGCCTGCGTTCCAAGAATATCCAAATAAAGCAGGCACTTTAGCTCGGAAAGTGAGTCCAGCCATGTGAGCGGATTATCACAAAGATGCAGCTCTTCAATGCCTGTGCAACCTTGCAAGGGGGTAAGGTCGGTTATCTGTTGCCTTTGAAGGCACAGACGGCGCAAGGGCAGTCCGGACAACGGGGACAGATCCGATACTTGGTGGTTATTCAGTACCAAGGTGTTCAGATTTGGCAGCAGGCGTAGATCTTCCAAGTCCGCCAGTTCATGCGGCTCGGCATACCAATCATGAAGGTTTAAACGGTGACCGGTCTCAACCCAGATATGATCATGGAGCACAGCATCCCCGACTATGATTAATTGCGTAACGGTGGCCAAGTCTTCCGAGCAGAGCGCATCTTCAGGGGAGACACCCAATTCTTCGCGCACCGCCCGCTCGATCAACGGCGATGTGAAGTGAACCGCATAATCATCGGGCTCTGTTGACCATCCGGGCGGAAAGACGGTCAGGATGCCCGCGTGAGGCAATTTCGCGTGCAGCTGGTCCACGACGAAGTCCCCGCGCTCGCGCTCCTTGCACGGGAACGCGCTGACCAGGCATACCATCGAGA
>WQXF01000016.1 GCA_009784985.1 Clostridia bacterium
AATTTTTGTGAGCGCGTCATTTTAAGTTCTCAACAACTTTCCATTTTCACTTATGATGTTTTTTACATATTTCATGGACTCCTGTCGTTTTTCTTCAATCCGTGCATCAATTTCGTCCCATTGAATTTCTTGATCTGTATCTATTGTTCCTTCTTGGTCAATCGCGCGATCCAAAAGGCCAAGAATTCTAAGCAAATGCTCGACTCTCTCATTGCGGTTTGTGGTTTTATCCAGTTCAACGTAAAACTTCTTGCGAAATTGAAGCGAAAAAACCGTCCCATGGAATGATGTGGTAAGTATATATGTCGCATATGCAAAATAACCCAAGAACTCTTCGAGAGATTGTCCACGTATGTGCTCAATGCCAATGTGACGAACATAACTATCATCCAAATAAAGGAGTTTCAAGCCTGTACGCGCAGACAGCTCCTTCGCAAATCTAATCAATTTTTTGGGGCGCTGCATAGTATAAATAAGGATATAAGGATCTTTGTGCTTCGAAGCAGTAGCAAGTTGCAACCATTTCTCTCTTTTCATGAGCAATGTTGGATCAATATCCACCCGCCAGCCTCCATAAAATCCATCATTCTGCTCGGTTTGGGGCATTCTTTCGCGAAACGAAACCTGTTCAAATCTTTTGAATTGTTGTAGATATTCAGATTCATTTTCTAGGTATTTCGAAACTCTTCCAACACTTGCAGCATAAGAGTAAAGTTTTTTTGAATTGCTGGCAAAATCCAATAAATAGGACAAGTCTTGTCCTGACTGCCTCAGATTAAACACTTGATCACTACCCGTTATGAACGTATCAAAAACAGCATTTGCATCGGCTATATTCTCTCTGCAATAAGCCTGCTTTGTAAGCGGAAGCGATGTTGAAAGAAAATGGTCAAACCTTTGCCTCTTGATACGTTTAATTCTGTACTTGATAATAGCCCGAACGATCGCTACTATCTTATTCCCATTCAATGGTGTCCAAGGTTTATATGCATCTTCAATGTACTTGCAACGGTAATCAATGATCTGAACAACGCCCTCCTCCAAGTGCTCCTGCAACACAGCTGATAGGGCGTATGCTTGTAATACCGCACCATAATTCACTGCGCGATGGAATGTAAGTATACCGATTCTCCTCATAGGGCATCTCTCCTTTCATCTGATTCAATATCCTTTTTGTGCATCTCATTTTGTAGTAACGCTTTTCTTTCTCTATTGTATTTCACTGTTATCGGTACTGAACAAGCAAATATATACGGAAAAAAGATAATGAAATCATATAATGGGTTCCCTGTCATGCAGTACATCAGGAAAAATAGCTGCATTGATACAGAAAAAAGCATAAGTTCTTTTTCCGATGCTTGAAAAAATGGATCTTTTTGGATAATCCTATATAATTGATAAGTTTTACGGAAACTTATGAAAAACAGTGAACCAATAGCAAGAAATCCGAGTATACCTGTTTCATATAGCAGCTGCAGATAAACATTGTGCCCATCTGTCATTCGATCATTACCCATCATAAGATATGAATAGTTATAACGAAACGCTCCCCATCCACTCCCGATGAATGGGCTGCTCAAAAAATCGCGCCACATTGGTTCCCAAATAATTATGCGCCCGGAAAAAACATCTGCATTTTCTTGTGCGATAATTCTTGTTAATGTCGTTTGAAACACAGATGCTGTGGATAACACAATAAATAGAAATAATGCGGCACAGAAAACAATTAAAAATCGTTTGATTATTCGATTTATACTTCGAGTACCATAGATAACAATATATACGTATATTGCCGCTATTAAACAAAATGCAAAATGCGCCCTTTTCCCTGACATCGCTAATCCAAGAAAAAAAGCAATCATTGTTATAGTGGATTTTTTTCTTTTCGTCCCACTTGATAAAAACCTACTATATGCATACAGAAAACCTATCGAGAGATATATTGCGAATGCGCTAAAATGAGAGGTCAAGCCCAATAAGTAATTCGATTCAATCTGCCTAACCAGATTATTCGCACTAACTGAGTCCAATGCAAAGAATGGAATTACGTAGCTTTTTTGCGCATCTCTGTTAAAAAAAAGTATAATTGCAGATGCGAACTGTATCCACACTAAAGGAATGATCGCCTTCTGCATTGCTTTCATCCATATAGGAACATATTTACAACAAATAATAATAGTGATCCCTACAAAGCAAAAAATCGTTGGAAAGATACTACCATGAATGATAGTCTGGTTATTTATGAGTATAAACAAAAAGATCACTATGAGTGCTAGATTGCCCATAGATAAAGTGCCGTTCTTCAACAACATTACCAGTATCAAAGTAAAACTGTACCCAAGCAGCAAAGCAGCCTTGAAATAGAGTTCTCCTGGAATTCTCATCAGTAACGAGTCAAAAAAAACTTGAATTAGTATCACATATGCACTACTATAGATCACAGATAATGTGAGGGCCCTTCTTTTCTTTTTTGTCAATGGGAAAGCATGTGAATAGCTGTTGCTGGAAAAGATATATATCACCACCTTTATTGAAATTCAGTACCTTTGATATTATCATGACGATATATAAGGAAAATGCTCGCTAATCTAACTTCAGTGGCTGAAACCTTAGTCCAGTATGTTTTACAATGGTTCTCATAATATACATTAGTACGATTAAACTGTATTTCTCTTTTTTAACGAAACAACCTACTATTCTTCTAAATCTAGGAAGTGCCGACAAAATGGCATTCGGGAGTGCATTACGATACTCATCACGCAGTGCCAGTTCGCGCACCATCTTACGCCGCTGAAACCATGGGATTTCACTTTTAGGATGAAATACATACTGTCGATAAAGCGAAATCAACCGTCCAAGTGCCATCGTACTGAGTGCAGCGGACCATTCCTGTGTTTTATTTAGATTTTTGGATAAATCCCAGAAAACTTTGATGACTGTTTCGTTCTGATAAATGAATTCCTTGCCACAGCGTTTGTTGGTAATTGACATTTTGTTAAATCGATAAAAATAAGTGTTTTCCATAATATATGCTATCCTGTTAGAATTCAAACACACCAGAACATTAAATAATAGATCCTCAGCATTGTAAAGGCGAACATCAAATCGGATAGTGTGCTTTTCAATAACATCTCGCCGAATTGCACGATTCACGGGAGAACCATAACCTGAGGCAAAAAAATCAATGGGTGGCCAAGGATTTAGCCAATTACAAATGATAGTGTGAACTAGTTTATCAATATCTTTCTTCTCTTCCAATACAAAGCGATGGCTAAAAAGATGATAGCGTGTGGAATTAGCTCCTTCTACACGGGTAATATCCCCAATCAGTACATCTGCTCCTGTCTCCAGCGCAGCTTGATGATACTTTTCCAATGCATCTCGTTCCATCTCATCATCTGAATCACAAAATACAATCCATTTTCCACATGCTCGATCTAGACCCTCATTTCGTGCGGCCGCAGGTCCACGATTCTCTGTATGAATTACCCGCACACGAACATCATATGTGCAAAATAAATCGCACAGAGCACCACTATTATCAGGACTACCATCATCCACAAGTATAACCTCAAAATCTGAAAACGTTTGCCCTAGAATCGAGGCTATACAACGGGCCAATGTCCTCTCTGCCCTATATACTGGCACAACCACACTAAATTGGGGCATGTTATCATCTTCTCCTCAAAATAATGGCTCAGCGCATTTCGATTCATCTTTCTGCACTCCAAAACACAGCCTGGTACTTCTATGGATTTAGAGCATGCAACTCCAGGTATTTTTTTTGCAAATCTAATGTAGCTTGCTTACTGTCATATCCCGCTCTTGCTATTTCTTTTACTTTTTCTTGTCTAACATAACTCCCTGCATTCAAAAGTATATATTCTGCCCAGGCTTCGGTAGCTTTAGATAGAGGGAATTCATGGCATAAATCCGTTAGTTGCACTTCATTCGTTATGTTAGTTGCGCAAATTGTCATTAGCCCTGCCGCCTGTGCCTCCACCGCGACAACAGGAAATCCTTCAAAAAGTGACGGCAGGACGAAAACATCCATTCCTTGATACAACCTCTCCACATCAGAACGGGCACCGAGCATTAGCACTTGACTTGTCATTTTCATGACATTGATTCTCTCGGCGATTTTCTTTGTCAATGGCCCCGTTCCTATCAGTACTAAAATGCTATTTGGATTTTTTTTGATAACATGATGGAATACTTCCAGCAAAAAAATATGATTCTTCACTGAGTTGAACCTTCCTACATGCCCGACAACAAATTTCCCGTGAAGACTCAATTCTGAGCGCACAATCTCCCTAATGTCTGGATCAAATCGATATTTTGACACGTCTATGGCATTCCTATATACCTTGAATGGACTTTTCGCAAAAGCATAATGACCCGCGAGCTCTGAACAAGCAAATAGCAATGTCGCATTTTTTTGAAACGCCTTTGCCATTATCCCCCTAAGACACCCTTTTATAGTAGTAGCATGCGATGCTGTATGAATATGAGCAATCCGCACAGAAACCCCCTGCTTTCGAGCTGCGCGCAAGTATATAGCGCCTAAACTCTCCATATGTCCATGTATTACTTTATACTCTTTATGAATGCGGAAAAACTTGCTTAAATCGCGGTAGTATTTTAGAAAGCAAAAATCCTCACGTACTGAAAGCCTATAGATTCTCCCTCCCAATGATTCTATTTCATCATCGAAGAAATGTTTTTCTCTATAGTGGGTCAAGAAATCAAATTGCACTTGACTTCTATCAATGTTTCGATATATATTCATGATAAAGTTCTGAAGGCCAGCCGCTTCCATTCTTTGCACAACATGAAGAATGCGTATAGGATACATACCTTACCTCTTGCTTTATTTTGTAATGAATGAATCAATCAATTTCACCACAGATTCTGGATCGGGATTTACCCAGCGTTTTAATGCAATTGTATTGTTTTGCAACGCTTGGATCGCTGCCCCCAACTCTTCCATATCAAACACAGTTAGCACACAGCCCGTTTCTCCATACGCCCTCGCCGCCTGTACCTGATGGTCATGCACATGCTCTCCAAACTCCACTCTGCGCGGAACCACGATCGTTTTTTTCCCAGCGTTTAATGCCTTCATCACCGTACCGGATGCCGCATGTGTGATAATGATATCCGCCGTCTCGATTCGCATTATAAACTCTTCTTGTGATATGAAGTCTTTGTATTCGTAGTGCCGTGGCGTGTACGTTTTTTTCCCAGTTTGGACAAACAGTGGTTGTGTAATGACACCTGTTTCACACAACGCGTCTAGTTTCTTGAGCAATCTATCAAAAGGATAACCTCTTGACCCCGCGCATACAAAAATCAATACAAACACCCGCCATATACCGCATTTTTGAGCAAAGGCACCATACTCTCCCACTGTACGATCATCAGATCGGCATGTTTTTGCATAACTCGTGCCGCCACTGTCGTTTCATACGCAAAGTTAAATGACTCAATAAAAACAAACTTCTTTCGAAAGATAATAGAAAGAAGATAAAAAGGATACGCAACCATTGTGCCCGTAGTGATTACATAATCCGGCCGTTGCTTAATCCAAATATAGAACGCTTTTATTGCGTTCACTAGCATTTTAACAGGCATCCACATGTCTTTTTTATCTGTTTGGATCAAGTGGTATTTTGCTTTTGTTTTGTAGCGTGTCCTTTCTGTCACATAAAAGCCATCATATTTGTCGATAAGCGGCTGCAATTTCACTAACTGCTCCCAATGCCCACCGGATGAAGAAACCAAACATAACCGCGGCTTTCTTTTTTTCACGTTGGTTCCTCCACACATCCAAATCGTATGATGGTATTTCGATACGCTTCGGGTATCCCCACATCAAACCTTCTCCCATCCACCCGATACCCCGTCATCCCCTCGGTTGCACATATCTCTTTTAGCACACTTGTCAACTCATACTCGCCTTTCTCACTACGTTCCTCGGCAATGTTGCGCCCCAGCAACTCAAATACCTTGGGCGTCAGCACATACTGCCCAAAAACACAATAAAACTTGTCGTTACCCCTCTTATCTTTTACGCTCAGATGCGCCTTTGCATAATCCACCGTGGGCTTTTCCACCATATCCCCGGCCTGCATAACGCGCTTTTCCTCATCCACAAATTGGCCCGTGATCACCCCGTAGTACATCACTTGATCCAAGCTCACATCATCCAGGGCAACGGTAAGCATCCCGCTGCGCTCATATGCTTCAATCAACTGCTCGGCACAATTCATCCGGTTGTCCGACGAATAGATGTGATCCCCCAGCAGCATAAGCACGGAATCATCACCCACAAAATCGTGGGCCTGATAGATCGCATGCCCAAAACCTCGGGGTTCATGCTGATAGATATATGTAATCATTTGCCCAAGCCGCTGGATGGCTACATTCACTTTGCGGAGTTCTTTGGGCAGTTTTCGATAGTGCTCAATGGCCAAATCGCGCTTAAACAACCTGTCAAAGTCCGGCTGATCATCCGGGTTGATGATGAGCCCGATTTCCTCAATCCCCGCTTGCTCCAACTCATTGAGCAAAATCAGGAGGGCGGGTTTGGCAATGCCGTCTTTGTCAATGATGGGCAAAAGCTCTTTTTTGATAACTTTTGTGGCCGGAAACATGCGTGTTCCATAACCAGCTACCGGTATGATCGCCTTACGGATGCTGCGTTGGGCCTGAATCGTAAAAAGATAAGCGTCCATGCCCTGTGCATTTAGATAATCACACAACGCCTGTTGATCGGCGGCATCCTTGCAGATCATTTGCACGGTGCCGTCTCCGTGGGAACCAACACCCTTTACGCCCAACGCCAGCTTGCGCACCGTTGGATCAGCCATAACACTGTGCAGCAACGGCGATGTGAGCTCGGAAGGGCAAGCGGGCGCCACCATTTCATCAAATATCCTTTGGGATTCATCCATCAACCGGCCGATGCGGACAGCATCCCCTTGCCGCATCGCCTCGATCACTTGCTCACAAATCCGCTTGTTTTCTGGCCCCAGCGCTTTTTGCACATCCACCGCGGTTTGATCCTGAGCAAACGGATAGCAGGCGTTGAGGGAAGAGAGTATCTTCATGGTATCCTTTTCGCCATTTAGATCGGCAAACACCCAGCACAGCTCACTGCCAATGGCAAGCCTATCCACATCAATGTTCTCGCTGGCAAAATGCATCAGCACAGGTTTGGCGCCGTATGCGCAAGCCTGATCCAGCCGGCCGCAGCGGGAAGGCGTCATAATTTCGCCACGATAAGCCGCTTCCATCTCGCCGCGCACGGAGATTTGCAGATCGTATAGCTGATTGAATGCACGCGCCACCAACACACAAATCGCCGCGCTGGAAGAAAGCCCTTTTTTAATGGGCAAGGTTACCCTTGTGATATCGATGGAAAGGCCGCCAACATCGTAGTACTCCAGCATAAATGCGGCGACACCCGCCACATAGGAGTAATAGCCACCCTCTTCGGCAATGGCTTTGAGTTGCTTTACCGAAAGGGGCCACTCGATCCATTCGGCATGCTCTCCATTCTCTTGCAAAGCACGAAACCGAAATCGCTCCGCGCGTTCCACGTAGGCATATATGCCTTGCTGAATGCCGGTTACAATGGCCATGCCAGGCACGATTTTTGAATTGGAGCGATTATACAATCCCGCCCAATCACTATGCTCCCCAAATAGGCACAACCGTCCCGGCACAAAAATGTTCACTTACTCACTCCGATTTTGATTTTATGTGTTAATACGCTCCCTTTTTTGAAAGCACCGCAGAAAATGTTTTGACTAGAATCTTACAATCCGTCCAAAAGCTCATGTCTTGAATGTATTGAATATCAAGTTCCATCCATTGCTCAAAAGATAGCTCATTTCTGCCTGACACCTGCCAGTAACAAACCAATCCGGGCTTTACCAGTTCCCGCAGCTTCTGCCGGGCATTACACCCGGCCGCTTCTTTTACCGGTAGTGGCCTGGGCCCTACAAGGCTCATTTTATTCGTCAACACATTGATTAATTGAACAAGTTCGTCCAAACTGTATCTGCGCAGAATCTTTCCCAGTTTGGTTATTCTGGGATCATTTTTGATTTTAAAAACAGGCCCGTCCATTTCATTTAGCTTCATCAAATCGCTTTTGATGTCATCGGCGTTTTGAATCATTGTGCGAAATTTGTAACAATAAAAAGGCTTCCCATTCTTACCCGTTCGGAGCTGCTTAAATAGTACGCTGGCGCGAGGGTCTTCGATTTTTACCAGAATGATAATGAGTAATAACAATGGCGACAGCACCGTCAACAAAAAGAGCGAACCTACTATATCCATGGTGCGCTTGATCAATCGATATGAGTAACTCAAATTTGGAGTAATTTCTATAGCTTCTATTTGCACTTCTTCTGATTGCACTTCTTTTATTAGGATTTCTTGTGGCTGCAATTTGTACGCTTCCTTTCGGCTATATCCTACATTTGCATATATGGAAATCTCATTGGATTTTAGGCATTTCGTATAAATACCACATGAAATGCAGTATAAAGAATTTTACAACAAAGCGTCTCCAAAAGCAATAGATTTGGATGTAAAGCCTTCTTTCTGGATTTTTTGTGTGTTTCGGCAGGTCCTACTGCCATGCCAAAAACCTTGGTTTTATTTCTTAATATACGCCATCGCCACCGAGCCCGGGCCGGCATGGGCGCCCAGCACCATACCCACCGGATGGCGCAATACACTTAAGTCCGTGCCCTTGGGGAACACCGCCGCCTCCAGCAGGGGCATAAGATGCGGGGCGTTGGTATGGCCAAAGGCCACGCCATAACGCTCATCGATGCCTTCTTTGGCCGCGCGATCAGCGATCCACCGGTACGCGCCCCGCATGCCCCGGGCCAGGCCCGCCGAATTGGCCACGCCATTCCATATGCTTACGATGGGTTTGATGTCCAGCACCCCTAGCACGTGCAGGCCCACCGCGGGCAGCCGCCCACCCTTGTGGGGATACGAAAGGTCGTTGATGATAGCGTACATCACCACACGCTGGCTCATGTCTTCCAGCTCGCTGGCAATCTGTTCAATGGGCGCCCCGGCATCGCGTTTCTCCACGGCCCGCGCCACCAATAGGGCCGCGCCGATGGTTACATTGCGGCTGTCCACCACATACACGCTGCCCGGCGGGAAGGACTCCTTGGCGATCATGGCGCTTTGGCAGGTGCCGCTGAGCCCCGAAGACACGCAGATCACCAGGGCCTGATCCCCTGCCTCTACGATGGGCGCAAAAAGCTCGGCAAAGGCCTCGGGGTTAACTTGGGCGGTGCTGGGGATCTCTTTGCTTGATGCGAGCCGCTCATAAAAATCCTCCAGCGTCATGTCGATGTCCTGCAGGTAGAGCTTGCCGTCAAACACCACGCCCAAGGGTGCGGTATCAATCCCCCACGCCTCCCGCTGTTCCTTGGGCAGATCGGCCGTGCTGTCGGTGATAATGCGAATGGCCATATTTACACCCTTTCTGACTCATAACCTTCAAAAAACACGATGATGCGCTCGAGCGCACCGGCCAGTACCTCCAGCTGCTCGTCGTTTAGGGCCTTTTGCACTTGGCTCACCATTTCCCTGTGAAAGGCAGCATGGCGCTGGTTGGCCTGCCTGCCCCGCTCGGTGAGCAGTACGCGCACCACTCGTTTGTCGTTGGTGGCGCGTTCCCGGCGCAGGTATCCCTTGCGCTCCAAGGTGGCCGCCGCCACAGTGAGCGAACCCACCGTGATGCCCAGCCGGGTGGCGATGGCCGACATGCTGTTGCCCCCCGGCTCGGCATCGGCAGCTTCTAGCACATGCATCTCCCGCACGGAAGCGTCCGAAAACTCGCCGGAAGACAGCGCCCGCTCCTCGATGGCCAGTATGTCGTTAAAAAGCCGCACCAGCAAATGGTTGATTGACCTGTGGGCTCGGTTCATCGTTTCCTCCGTATTCGGCTCAATGAATCGATGATACCATGGGGGTTTTCCGGCTGTCAACCGCTTCTATACCGTTCCGGCCCAAGCTGATATAGGTTATTGCCCAAGCTATCCACAGCTACGATCAGAGGAAAATCCTCCACCTCCAGCTCGTGGATGGCTTCTGTTCCTAACTCCTCAAAGGCCACCACCCGGCAAGCCTTCACGCATCCGGCAATCAGCGCCCCCGCGCCGCCCGTAGCCGCCAAATACACCGCCCCGTGGGCTTGCATTGCTTTGATCACAGCAACCGAACGCTGCCCCTTGCCGATGGTGCACAGCAACCCCCGTTCCAACAACGGGGGAGTATAGATATCCATGCGCCCGCTGGTGGTAGGCCCGCAGGAGCCGATCACCTCACCGGGCCGGGCCGGGCAAGGCCCCACATAATACATCGCCTGCCCCGCCAGCGATACGGGCAGGCCCAGCCCTGCATCCAGCAGCCCGGTCAGGCGCTTGTGGGCGGCGTCGCGGCCGGTGAGCATACGCCCGCTGAGCAATACGCGATCTCCGGCCCGGAGAGTTGCCAGCGTTTGCCGCGCTGCCGGGAAAGTTACACGGATAGGCAATTGGGTCACTCCCCCGCCAGCAACTCCACCATCCGCTGGCTGCGATGCAAAAAGGCCGTCATCTCCTCGGGCTTGAGGGGCGCGTTGGCCAGTTGCGCCAAGTCGTACAGCTGGCGGGCCAATAGTTCGGCGCGCTCATCATCGTCGCAGGCCGACAGAGCGGCCACCGTGGGGTTCTGGCGGTTGAGGATCAGGGTGTAATCGTCGGGCATGCCCAAGCCCATATCGCCGCCGTACATGCGGCTCATTTCTTTAAAGCGGCGGCTCTGCTCACCCTCCACCAGCATCACCGGCGCAGCCTGGGCCTTTAGGGGTTTGGCTTCGACTTTGAGTTCGGCTTGGCCGCTCACCTTACGGAACAGCCCTTCTAACCTGGCCGCGTCGATATCGCCGCCATCTTCGGCTTCGGCATCGGCCAGCCCGGCCACGTCGGCATCCACCCGGGCAAAACGCAACTTGCTGTCGCCGCCCACACCGCCGCCGTACTCCATAAAAGAAATAAAATTTACGTCGATGGGCGAATCGAGCTTCACCACATCGATGTCCTGGGCGCGGTACAGGGCAATGGTGGCATCCTGCCGGGGGGCGTCGTTGGTGTAATAGACTTTGTCGGGCGCTTTTTCGCCGTTGGTATCCTGGTATTCCTTGAGCGTTACAAAGCCGCCCTGAGTCTTTTCAAACAGCAGGGAATCCTTCATGCGCTCGTGGAACTTGGCGTCCCGCATGCAACCAAACTTAATGAAGGGATGGATATCGTTCCAATACTTTTCATAGGTCTCCCGCTCGGTGGCAAACATGCCGGTAAGCCGGTCCGCCACTTTTTTGGTGATGTGGGCGGACAGCTTACGCACATACCCGTCGTTTTGCAAAAAGGAGCGGCTTACGTTCAGGGGAAGATCGGGGCAATCCAACGTACCCTTGAGCAGCATCAGGAATTCGGGAATCACTTCTTTGATGTTATCGGCCACAAATACCTGGCCGCTAAACAGTTTGATCTGCCCCTCCATGCCGCCAAAATCCTGCTTAAGCTTGGGGAAGTACAGGATGCCCTGGAGCCGGAAGGGATAGTCCACATTCAGATGCACCCAAAAGAGGGGCTCATCAAACTCCCGAAACACCTTGCGGTAAAAATCTTTGTACTCCTCTTCGGTGCACTCGTTGGGTTGTTTGAGCCACAGGGGTTTGGTGTCATTGATGGGCGTGGGTTCGGCGGGAGCAGCTTCATCTTTATCTTTCTTTTTTTCTTCGGCTTTTTTTTCTTCTAGATACACCGGAACGGCCAGGAACGCGCAATAACGCTCCAACACCTCCCGCACACGATAGGGCTTCGAAAAATCGGCCTCATCCTCGGCCAGCGCCAAGGTGATGCAGGTGCCCCGTTGCGCCCAATCCGAAGGCTCCATTTCGTAATTCATGCCGTCGGCGCTGATCCAGCGCACCGCCACAGCATCGGGCTGGAAACTTAACGTATCGATGGTCACCTTGTCGGCCACCATAAAGGCAGAATAAAAGCCCAGGCCAAAGTGACCGATGATGCCGCTGGACTCATCGGCTTTTTCGTTGTATTGCTTTAAAAATTCTTCGGCGCCGGAGAAGGCCACCTGGTTGATGTATGCGCCTACTTCCTCGGCGGTCATGCCCACGCCGTTGTCGATAAACCGGATGCAACGCGCGGCCTCGTCCACCTCTACGCAAACACGGTAATCATCCTCTTCGCCGGTGGCGATGCGATGTTTGGTAATGGCGTCGCAGCCGTTGCTCACCAGCTCACGGATAAAAATATCCTTGTCGGAATACAGCCATTTTTTGATGATGGGCATGATGTTTTCGGCGTGGATGGATACGCTTCCCGTCTGCTTTTGCATGGGGTCTTCACTCCTTTGGTATATTCTTCTGCACCTATTTTAATAGCGTTGAGCACAAGTGTCAATATGCTAATAACTATTCACTACCCCATCTTTCACCGCGATCCGCCGGGCCGCCTGCTGTGCCACGCCCCCATCGTGGGTGATGAGCACAACGGTATTGCCCTCCCCATGCAGGTGATGCAAAATATCCAGCACCTCGGCGCTGGCTTGGGGATCCAGGTTGCCGGTGGGTTCGTCGGCCAGTAACACGGGCGGTTTGGCCACCAGGGCACGGGCGATGGCCACCCGCTGCTGCTGGCCCCCGGACAGCTGTGAAGGCTTATGATCCATCCTTGACGTTAGCCCCACTTTGGCCAGGGCCTCGGCGGCACGCTGGCGGCGCAAGCGGCGCTCCATCCCCGCCAATGTGAGGGGAAGCTCCACGTTTTCTACGGCGCTTAAGCGGGGCAGCAACTGAAATCCTTGGAATATAAAGCCGATCTTGCGATTGCGTATGGCCGCCAGCGCGCCGGGGCGCAGGCCGCTCACCAGCGCGCCGTCCAGCATGTAGCTGCCGCTGGTGGGCTGATCCAAGCAACCCATGATGTGCATCAGCGTGCTTTTGCCTGAACCCGACGGCCCCACGATGGCCACAAACTCCCCGGCCCGTATGGAAAGAGATACGCCGTCCAGGGCCGCCACGGATGTTCCGCCCATGGCGTACACCTTACGAATGTCGGTTAATTCAATCACTTGCCAACCCTCCCGTTGGCTTAGTATGTGCAAATCGAATGAATGTATTGCATGCCGCGCAAGGCGTCCTGTATAATTGAGATACTTTCCAAAATGGAGGTAAAAAGCGTGAAAAAAGCTTGGCATAAATATCTAGACAATCCGGTGTTGGGTGGAGAGAAGCTTGGTACCTGCTTTGACATCTTCATTACTGAGGAACCCAACGAATACCGTATGTATTTTTCCTGGCGCCCGCAAAAATCCCTGGCCGTCGCCACCAGCCAAGACGGGATTCATTGGAGCGAACCACAAATCATCCTGGAGCCGCGCCCGGATACCGGGTGGGAAGACGACTTAAACCGCAACTGCATCGTAAAGCGCGCGGATGGCTACCACATGTGGTACACCGGCCAGGCCTTTGGCGCGCACAGCTGGATCGGCTACGCAACCAGCCCCGACGGATACCGTTGGACGCGTAAAAGCGACGCGCCCGTGCTCTATCCGGAGCGCCCCTTTGAAGGTGCAAGCGTGATGAACCCCTGCGTACTGTGGGACGAGGAGCAAAAGCGCTGGCGCATGTGGTATTCCGCAGGAGAGACCTACGAACCAAACGTGCTGGCCTACGCGGAAAGCGCCGACGGCCTCCATTGGGAAAAACGCAACCCAAACCCTGTTTTTGTGTGTGATAAGGAGCTTCCATACGAAAAAAACCGTGTGGGCGGCTGCCACATATTCCAGCGCGACGGCTGGTATTATCTGTTTTACATTGGCTATGAAGACATTCACACCGCATGCATCTGCGCCGCCCGCTCCCCCGACGGTTTCACACGTTGGCAACGGCATCCCGCCAACCCGCTTGTATCCCCATCGCCCGGCGAATGGGATGGGGACGCGTGTTACAAACCCTTTGTACTGTGGCAGCCCGAAAACCAGCGATGGCTCCTATGGTACAATGGCCGCCACCAAGCCGCCGAGTACATCGGCTTGGTGATCCACGAGGGCTACGATCTGGGCTTTTGATATGAAAACAAAAACCTTAACCAGCCGGGATATCCTCTCTCAACACGTTGCTGCCTTTAATCAAACGGATGAGGAGACGATCATCCAAGCAATCCCCAACAGGCAAGCCGAAGCATGGATGCAGGCCCACATACCCTGCGTTATGCTGCCCGATCCCATGCTGGAGCAAACATATTACTTCCGCTGGTGGACTTTTAGAAAACACATCAAAAATACCCCGGACGGGACAGTCATCACGGAGTTCCTTCCCAGTGTCCCATGGGCGGGCAAGCACAATGTGATCGACGCATCCTGTTGCCACCACATCGAGGAAGGCCGCTGGTTGCGGGATACCCCCATACTGGATGAATACATCACCTTCCTATACCGGAGCGGGAAGCCGCCGCGCAACTACAGCAACTGGCTGGAGTATGCCGTGCTGGAACTGTGCGAGGCGCGTGGCGATCCGTCCTTGGGCGTAAAGCTGTTGCCCAATATGATACAAAACCACAAAGGCTGGGGATTGGAGCGCCTGCATCCCAGCGGGCTGTATTGGTCGGTGGACGACCGGGATGCCACGGAATTTTCCATCGGCGGAAAAGGAGGCCTGCGCCCCACCCTCAACTGCTACCAGGTTGCCAATGCCCGGGCCATTTCTGCCTTCGCCCGGGCAAGTGGGGATTTTGTAGCAGCAGACCGGTACGGCGTATTGGCCCACGGTCTTGCCGAAAGGATCAATCGTTTGCTCTGGGATGAAAAAGCCCGCTTCTACAAAGCACTGCCATTGGCGGATCGGAACGACCAGATACCACAGGATGGGTTTGCGGCAGCCGATCCCCGCCGGAACGTGCGGGAAATCTGGGGCTACACTCCCTGGGTTTTTGGTGTCGCGCCCAAAGGCCGGGCGGATGCGTTCCGGCAATTGCTGGATGTGAACGGCTTCGGCGCCACCCATGGGCTCACCACAGCGGAGCGGCGGCATCCGGGATTTGGCCTTTTTTACACCGGAGAGGAGTTAAACGCTTGGCTGGTTTCCCGGGGCGAAAGCCCCATCGGGCCACAAGGTCATGAATGCCTGTGGAACGGCCCGTCTTGGCCCTTCTCAACCTGCCTGGCGCTAAAGGCAATCGCCAATCTATTGGATTCCAAAGAGGAGCAACACTGCATCCATGCATCGGATTACGTAGGGTTGTTGGCCCAGTATGCAAGGCAGCATATCCGCCGTATACCGGATGGGAGGATTGTCCCCTGGATTGATGAAAACCTAAACCCCGATACGGGCGACTGGATTGCGCGCACGCGCCTGTCAACATGGGAAGGCGGCACATGGGCTGAGGAAAAGGGTGGATATGAGCGCGGAAAGGATTACAACCACTCCTCTTTTTGCGATGGGGTGATTGGCGGTTTATTTGGTGTGCGTCCGAGCCTAAGAGAAATACGCATATCGCCGCTGTTCCCCGCGTGTTGGCCATATGCCGTGTTGGAGGATGTGCCGGTGCACGGGCATCTGCTGACTATATGCTATGAAAACCCACGCCTTGGCGGGGCGGGGTATCGTGTAGCACTTGATGGGGAGTGTGTGTTTGCATCAAACAGGCCGGTCACCTTTCATTTGTAGAACTTCCTCTATATTTGCCTAGACAAATTGCATCCGGTAGAGCTGGGCGTAGCGGCTCTCTTTGGCAATAAGATCCTCGTGAAAGCCACGCTCGACGATTTGTCCCTCCTCCATCACGATGATCTCATCGGCATGGCGTATGGTGGAGAGGCGGTGGGCAACAATTACGCTGGTGCGGCCTTGCATCAGGCGGTCAAGGGCCGCTTGAACCTCGTGCTCGGATTCGGTGTCCAGAGAAGACGTAGCCTCGTCCAGCAGGAGGATTGGCGCGTCCTTCAAAAGCGCCCTTGCGATGGCCACCCTCTGGCGCTGCCCCCCTGAGAGCTGTGTGCCCCGCTCGCCGACGCGGGTGTCAAATCCTTCGGGCATGGATTCAATAAAGGCCCACAGTCCAGCCTCGCGCGCCACAGCCTCGACTTGCGCATCGGTGGCCCCAGGGTTGCCCCAGCGGATGTTCTCGCGCATACTGCCGTCAAAAAGATAGCAGTCCTGCGGTACATAGGCGCTCATGGCGCGCACCGCGGTTTGTGAATACGCATCGATACTGTGGCCCATAAGGTGGATGTCTCCGCCGCCTCTGGGTGCAAATTCCATAAGCAACTTGATCAGGGTGGATTTTCCGCCGCCTGAACCACCAACGATGGCAACGCGCCTACCTCTTTTGATGTGTAGATTCACGTTATGGAGAACATCCTTACCTTCATCATAATGGAAGGTTAGGTTTATGAGCTCTATGGCGTTTTCCGCACTTAGATTAGGATGGGCGCCTCCCGGCCGCTCCTTCTCCTGTGGCATGTCAAACACGTCCTTGACCCTCTGGCAGGAGGCCGCCGGGCCCAGCAAGCGGCCATACCTGTGGCCTATGCCTAACATGGCAAAGTTGAGGTTCAGCTGAAGGGTGCAAATGAACACCGCCGAAGCGATGGATATGGTACCGTTGGCGGCCAGCAACGCACCGACGGCCAGCGTCATAAACGAAGCCAGCCACACAAAACTCGACCCAACCGAATTGCCAAGCACACGCCAGCGCGCCGCCACTTGGGAGTGACCGTAAACTACCTTGGCCTCCCGGGCATAGGCTTTCTCTTGCCTGCCCACCAGGCCAAACACCCGGGCAATGGCGGTACCGGAGAGGATATCGATCATGATCTGGGTAAGCACCGACAAGGCATCCCGTTTTTTTGCCTCGGATTTTTTTGTGTGGGGAGTGACCAGCAATGTCGCCCCAAGGGAAAAAAGGCTCAAGAGCACCGCCGCGCCACCCGCTAGCGGGCTCTCCAAGATCACCGTGGCGCTCAGCACCACCGTTTGCATCACCATGGCATAAAAGTTGTATTCTCCGACACCAGGCCAGCCAAACATCTGGGTGGCGCTGATCACGTCGGTGGTAAAACGGGCGGAGAAGTCGCCGGTCAGCTGTTTTTCCATCAGGGGCACGGGCAATCTCTGCACATGGGCAAAAAACTTGCGCAGCATTTCCCCTTCGCCCCTTGCGAAGCAGATATAGACCTGCATGTAGCTCATGGCAAAAAGGATCGCGCCGGCGACCACACTGATCACCATGATCGTCAGCGCCCTGGGCATCAAGGCAAAGCTGCCCTCCACCAGGGACTGGGTTGTGGCCTTGAGCAGCGCGGCCATCACCAGGCTCTGCCAGGCGGGCTCAAAACATACAATCGCTGCAAAGGGAAAAAACCTAAACTTCCACGGCAACACAAACTGCCATGCCCAATATTGCATGGAAAAGGTGTGCTTCATGCTTTTGAAAAGGCCCTGCTTTTTTTCCGCCGTCATGTGCTGCCCTCTTCCTTGATTTGAGCCTGATACAGGCGGAAATACAGCCCGCCTTTTTGCATCAGCTCCTCATGGGTACCCTCCTCGGCAATCTTGCCGTCTTCGATGCACAGGATACGGTCGATGCCGCGCATGGCCGAGAGGCGGTGAGCGACCAGCAATGTGGTTTTTTCGCGGATCAGCTCGTCAAGAGCGAGGCTCACCAGGTATTCCGATTCGGTGTCCAGTGCGGATGTGGGCTCATCCAGTAGCAAGATGGGCGCATCCTTTATCATCGCCCGGGCGATGCATACACGCTGGCGCTGGCCGCCCGAAAGCCGATTCCCACGCTCGCCGATCTCGGCATGCAGATCCAGATCGTCCACCCTGGCCGCACGTATGGCCTTCATGATCTGCTCATCGGTGGCATCTTCCCTGCCCATCTTTACGTTTTGCCAGATCGTGCCCGGAAAAAGGTAGGCGTCCTGCCCAACATAGGAAAAGAGCTTCCGCAGCTCCGTAAGCGAATAATCCCGGCTGTCGCCGCCCATGGCATAGATATTGCCGCTTTGGTGCCGGTAAAAGGCCAGAAGGAGCTTAAGCGCGGTGGACTTGCCGCAACCCGATGCCCCCACCAGCGCCACCTTCTCGCCGGGGCGCAGGGACAAACTCATGTCTTTGAGCACCGGAGCGGCTTCGTGGTAGGCAAAGGATACATCCCGAAAAACAACGGGGGTTTCTAAGGTCAGGCCGGCCTTGGCCCCTCCGGTTCCCTCTTCTTCCTGGGGCATATCCCACACCTCAAAAATGCGCTGGCCATGCCCAGCCGCAGTAAATAACCCACGAATGGTCCAGGGCAGGCTCTGTATGGGGTTGAGCACATAATCGCTCAAAAGAAGGAAAGTCAGCACACCGCCCACATTCATCATACCCTTGGCCGCAAAGTAAGCGCCCACCCCGGTAATCAACGCGTAGGGCAGGAAAATCATCATCATTTGCATGGGCCGGAGGGAAAAATCCACGATGCTGCACTTAATGCCGGCCCTCACCGCCCGATCGATAGAACTTTCGAACCGCTCCTGCATCGCCTCGCGAAGATCGTAGGATTTGGCCAGCGCAAAACCGCCGATTAGGTTGTTGGCCAGGGCCATGGCCTCGCCGTCCGCAGTGTTGCGCTCAAGGGCGTATTTGGACATCGGCGTTGCGGTTTTGGACATCGCAAAACCCAATACCGGAATGGCCGTATAACAAATCAGCGTCAACTGCCAGCTGATCACAAAAGATATGCTAAGCGCCACCCCGAAGGCCACCATCTGGGGTAGATCCCAGGTAACAAAACCATCCATCTCATTGGCAAACCCCTCTATATCGCGGTTTACGCGAGATATGAGATCGCCTGTTTTGTGGGTTTCGATGGTCTGCATCTGTGCGTGAGCGATCCTTTGGAATGTCAGCAAACGCATTCCCATGATGCTTCGGTTGCTAAATGTGGCCGTGAGCAATCCCTGCCCGATTTCCAGAGGAATATAGGCCAGCTGCGCCAGCAAGAGCGGCAGCACCGCCGTAAAATCCCTGATCAATCCCAGATGTGCGTCGTCCACAAGCTTGCCATAATAAAACGCACGCAGGCCTACAAAAAGCGAAGCCACAATCGTAACTGTCGCGCTAAAAACCATCACAGACACATGCCGACGATTGACCGCCAAATACCGCCCAAACATCAAGCCAATCGACGGAGTGCCCTTTCCTTCTTTCTTTTTGGGCATTTTGAGCACCTGCCTTATACTACTTCCCGACTAAAAACGTAGCGTCTCGCTTGTCTTTTGCGTTATCGCGTTGCCTTCTCCACTCAGCGTAGCGCTGCTACGCCTCGTTTCGGCGGCTTAGCGCTAACACATTATGAGGTAAATTGGCGAAAAGGGGAGGGGCTAAAATATCCCCACAATCTCTCCGTCGTCAGTTACGTCTATGTTTTCCGCCGCCGGTACTTTGGGAAGCCCCGGCATGGCGATGATATCGCCGGAAAAGGCTATCACAAACCCGGCGCCCGCGCTGAGCCGCACCTGCCGCACCGTAAGGTCAAAACCCTGGGGCGCGCCCAGCTTTTTGGGATCATCGGAAAAAGAGTATTGGGTCTTGGCCACGCATACCGGCAGGCTGCCGTATCCGCGCTTTTCCAATTGGCGGAGCTGGCTTTGGGCCGGGCCGGTAAACACCACGCCCCGTGCACCGTACACACGGGTAGCCACCGCCTCCAGCTTTTGAGCCAGGGGCCGCTCGTTTGGATAGGTAAACGCAAAATCCTGAGGTTTGGCGGCGGCGCACCGGGCCAGCACTTTTGCCGCCAGCTCCGCGCCGCCGGATCCACCCTTTGCCCACACATCACATAGCGCTACATCGGCATGTTGCTCAATCACCGCGGATTGTATGGCGGCGATCTCGGCATCGGTATCAGAAATAAAACGGTTGAGGGCCACCACCGGCTCCAGCCCCCACACCTGCCGTATGTTGCGCAGATGCCGGGCCAGGTTGGCCAGGCCGACCCGCAACGCAGGCAGGTTTTCTTTGCTTAGCTCATCTTTGGCCATGCCGCCATGGCTCTTGAGAGCGCGCACCGTAGCCACCAGCACCACGCAGGCGGGCCTAAGCCCGGAAGCCCGGCACTTGATATCGATAAACTTCTCGGCGCCTAGGTCGGCCCCAAATCCGGCCTCGGTTACCACGTAATCAGCCAAGCCCAGGGCGGTGCGGGTGGCGATCACGCTGTTGCAACCGTGGGCAATGTTGGCGAAAGGCCCGCCGTGAATCAGGGCGGGCGTTCCTTCTAATGTTTGCACCAGGTTGGGCCGCAACGCGTCGCGGAGCAGCGCGCACATAGCCCCCTGGGCGCGCAAGCAACCGGCGGTGATCTCTTGCCCATCAAAGCTTCTGGCCACTACGATCCGGGCCAGGCGCGCCTTTAGGTCGGCGATATTATCGGCAAGGCACAAAATGGCCATTACTTCCGACGCGGTGGTGATGTCAAAACCGTCTTCCCTGGGCATGCCGTTGGCTTTTCCGCCCAGGCCGGTGACAGTGGCGCGCAGTTGCCGGTCGTTGGTATCCAGGCAGCGCCGCCAGGCGATCTGTCTTGGATCGATGCCCAACGTGTTGCCTTGGGCAATATGATTATCTAACATGGCGGCCAGCAGGTTGTTGGCAGCGGTAACGGCGTGCAAATCGCCGGTAAAATGCAGGTTGATCTCGTCCATGGGTGCGACTTGGGCATATCCGCCGCCGGCCGCGCCCCCCTTCATACCAAACACCGGGCCCTGAGAAGGCTCCCGCAACGCCAGCATGGTTCGTTTGCCCAGGCTGCGCAACCCGTCGGCCAGGCCGATGGATACGGTGGTTTTCCCCTCCCCGGCGGGGGTGGGGTTGATGGCGGTGACCAATATCAGCGCACCCTGCCGGTCGGGCGCGGGCAAGGCTGTGTTGCGCACCTTAGCTTTGTACCGCCCGTAGGATTCCAGGCAATCTGGGGGAATGCCCGCCTCCTGTGCTATCTCTACGATGGGGCGCAGGGTTGCGGCCCGTGCGATTTGGATGTCTTGTAGCATTGTTATGTTTCCATCTCCTTCTCAAGTGGATCGGCCACGATGGGCTGTTGAAAAAGCACGAGGGGGTCCAGATCAACGCAAGCGCTCGGATCCCTGTTGCCGCCCACATCCCAAGCCACGGTGTGATTGATAACGGTCAACTTGTTTTTAAAGAAAGAGAGATTTTCTAGGGGCGCGAACACCGTGCCGGGTTTGATAAGGGGCTTTACATCAAACAGCCTTACTGAGCCGTCGTTAAAATAAGCGTATACTTGATATTCGTCCGTAGGGACGGCCTGCAAAACACGAGGCCAAAAATAGGTCATGTTGAGCGCCATAAGCCTTCTCCTCTCTTATCTTCCTTAAATAAGTGGGGCGATTTTACCCAAAGGTTTGCTCTGTTTGGACAATTCCCAGTTCTGCATCAATGCATCCCTGTGTATCTCGCACCATGCCAGAACCATTTTCATCTGCCTGTTTGGCAGGTACCCCTTATCAATGGTTCCGTCCAGAATGAGCACGGAGGCCTCGAAATCCGCGTATCTCACATGAAAATGAGGAGGATTATGCTCGTTCCAATTCATTGTAATGCGTATCCCATAAAACAAGCTGATCTCCGGCATGGAATCATCTCCTTTACCACAAATCATAACAAATCCGCAATTGCCGGTCAATCATAAAGAGTGCTATAATGGAACATAACGCAACGAACGATTCCACCAAAGGGGGTATATCTCCATGGAAAGCATCAGCCAAAAAGACAGAACCATCCTTCGGCGCGTGGCCGCCCAGCAGATGGAGTTGGCGTCCATGCCGTATATGCAAACGCTAACCCAGCGATGGATACGCCACAATGCCTGCGAACCGGGACTCCCCATGATTGTGGTGGAGTGGGGTACCTTCTCCCAGGAGGCCATCACGCCCAGGCTCCAGTGCGAGGGCGAAATCGCGCGGCGGGTGGAATGGCGGCTGTACGCCAACTTCATCGGCCATCTGGCCTTTGGGGACGACAGCTTCGTGCCGGATTACATGCCGGTGCGATACGGGGCATGGTTCAAACCCTTCGACATCGACGTGGTGGTGGAGCATATTCCTGGCAGCGACAATAGCCTGGGCCATCATTTCCGCGAGGCCATTACGGACTTGAGCAGGGATTTTCACTTATTGAAACCCTCCACCTTTGGCGTTAACCGGCAGGAGACCGCCAGCTCCCTTGCGCTCTGTAACGATCTGTTTGGCGATATTCTGCCCGCCAAGCTTTCGGGGGCCGCGCTGTACAGTGTGCCCACGCAACACCTCGTGCACATCATGAGCATGGAGACCATGCTATTCTCCTTGTATGATTACCCCGACGAGTTTCACCGGATGATGCAGATGCTGGCGAACGATACCCTGCGGTACTTCCGTTTTTTAGAAACCGAAGGACTGCTGCTTCCCACCACCAGAAACGAACCGGTAGGTAACGGCACCTTTGCCTTTACCGACGTTTTGCCATCCCAAGGCCCACTGACGGCCCGGGACGTTTGGGGCTTTATGGACTCCCAAGAGAGCGCGGGCATCTCCCCCCAGATGTACGGGGAGTTCATCTTCCCGTATTACGAACAGATCGCCCAGGAATACGGCTTGATGTCCTACGGTTGCTGCGAGGCGGTTCATTCGATTTGGGACCACTGCCTATCGAAGCTTTCCAACCTTCGCAAATTATCCATCTCGCCCTGGTGTGATGAGCGGTACATGGGGGAGCGGTTGGCGGGAAGCAAAATCGTATATCATCGCAAGCCTTCGCCCAACTACCTGGGCGTGGACGCCCAGTTGGACGCCCCGGCCCTCAAGGCTCATATCGACCAGACGTTGATCGCCGCAAAGGGCTGTACCATCGAGTTCACCCAGCGGGATGCATACACCGTGCATGGCAACATGGAAAAAGTCCGGGAATTTGTGCGCATCGTGCGGCGGTGCTGCCAGGAGCAGGCAGGATGAAACGCCGTGCCTGGGAACGGCTGGTGGAAGAAGGTTGGTTGGCAACCCGCTCCGATGCTGAGCGGTGGATTATGCTGCGCAAGGTGTACGCCGGGGGCATACCCGTAACCAGCGCCGGGCAGCTACTGGATATGGATGCAGCGTTGGAAATACGTGGCCTGGGCGCCCGCTACGTGGCCAAGGGTGGATACAAGCTGGAGGGCGCACTGGACGCATTTGGCCTAGATATCACCGGGCGCGTGGCCCTGGATGCCGGGGCTTCCACCGGCGGATTTACCGATTGCCTGATCAAGGGCGGCTGCCAGAGAGTGTACGCCGTGGATGTGGGCTTTGGCCAGCTCCACGGCACCCTGCGCGCCAACCCGGCAGTGGTGAATCTGGAGCGCACCAATATCGGCGATCCGTCGCTGTGGGCGCTGGAGCCCACGCCCAATCTGGGCACGGTGGATCTCTCTTACCTTTCGCTGCGCCATGGGGTGCCTGCCTTTGCCAAGGCGCTACACGGCCAGGGCGATTTGCTTTGCCTGGTAAAACCGCTGTTTGAAATAGGAGACCCCCTCGCCCGGCGGGATGGGGTAATCCCGGTTGGGGCCTATGGGCCCCTGCTGCACGAACTATGCGGCGCGCTTTCGGGGCCATCGGTGGCGATCCGTGGGGTTACGCACTCAACCGTAACCGGCAATGGCGGCACGGTGGAGTTCTTTTTGTGGATCACACTGGGATCGGAGGGGATTGGCCTTCCTCCGGATGCCCTTGATGAGGCCATCGCGCGGGCGGTGGAAGCAGGGCTTTCGCTGGCGCCGTATAAAAAGCCATAACTCAGCTATGCTGATCCGACGTTAACGTCCCTCGCATCATTGCGGGGGGCGTTTTTTTGTTTTGTTTCGAAAATATTACGCATTTCGCAATTCCATCATTGTGAGCAAAGCGAAGCAATCCAGAAAAGCTTGCTGCTGTTATGCCTCTGGATTGCTTCGCCTTGGGTCGCAATGACGGCTTGGCAGGCTTTTTCGGCATGATTGTTTCGTCGGTTTGTCGCATTTATTTCTTTTTCCAGCGTTCAAAGAAAAGATTTTGAAATAAATCATCAAAAAGTATTGCGAAAATGTTTCTTCTGTGTTATGATTTGTCACAGAAAGACATTGATTCGCAAAATCCTTCCAAAATTCGCAACAACATCGGAATGTTCGTGACACAAAGGCCCTGCAAACAGAAAGGATGACCACAGATGAAAAAGATGCCTCTCCGCCTCCTCGTCGCGTTGCTGCTCGTGATCACGTCTATTATTTCTGTTTCTTCCCCCACCGCCTTTGCCGAAGATTCCCCGGCGTTTGAGAATTCCAGGCTCCAGCGCGTCGTGTACATGCCCAATGGGGCCGGCCCTTTCCATTACTATGCGCAAAACGATCCGGTTTGGAACGGCTTGGTGTACGAAGCCCCTAATGCCTCCAGCCAGCGCCCCTTTGGCGAGGGCGGGTGCAATCCCACCGCTCTGGCCATGGTGGTGGCTTCCCTGGTGCCTGCCGAGCGCCTCAATCTGCTGGGCTTAAACACCGCCAGGGGCAGGACCTTTACAATGTGCACCTGCTCGGTCAACAAGCACTTTTGCTACTTGGGCCGAAAAGACCCCGATCATTTACGCACCACCCTGCTCACCAACGACGATTTTGCCACCGCGCTGCCCCTGGCCCTCGGGGATTTTGCCACCGGCAACAACTCCAACCAACGCCTCCACCGGCTGGTGGGCTCCCGCCAAGGGGGAAACGGCGGCACTTCAAAAACTTTGTTTGAGCCCATTGCCGAGGTATACGGCCTGTCCTTGCGCACTTCCCGCCAGATGAGCGATGTGATCGCCACCCTGGATCGCGGAGGCATGGCCATCGCGCTGTGCAGCGGCAACTCGCAAATCTTTAGCGCTGGCAACGGCCACTATGTTGTGATCGCCAGCTATGACGACGAGTATCTGTACATCATGGATCCTTTTGTCCGCCATTCGTACCCACAGGATCGCCGCGGATTCATCGAGATGCTGGATGACGGCATCGTGCGGATCAAGCGCACCTGCGGCAAAAACGTAGGCTTTGGCACCTTCGCGCTCTTTGAGCCGGCTCCCGAAACATACTACGCCAGCCTGCCCGTGCTGCTGAACCCCTACACGCGGGAAGTGGCTTCCACCTCCATCGATGGCAGCTTGACTGCCAGCGGGTATTGATCCCAAGCAAATCAAAAGTAAAAAGTGCGCCCCTCGCATCCAATGCAGGGGCGCGTTTTTTGTTCCTTGCCTTGCTTCGCATTGCCTGGAGGGGTATACTATAGACTAAGAGATAGGAGGGGCCCTCGTGAGACAAAGAGCCAACGGCAACCCGACCAAATCGACAGTGGAAATAGATCGGATTATTCGGAACACCTCTTTCAGTATGGAAGTAGAGGGCTTTGACATACCGCCAGCGCAAAAAGAGGATTGGCGAAAGGTTTTGGCAGGGGAACTTGATTCCCAAGTACTGATGAATCAGTACATAGAAAAAGCCCGCCGCTATGGAGCTGAGAGCTATGACGCCCAATAATTACAGCTATAGCCGTGACGAGCACTACTGCTATCCACCAGACTATCGTGTTTTGGTCAACCGCTTCGACATAAGAAAACAGGAAGCGCTTGATGAAATCGAAAGGGAAATCGTGGGCTTAAAGCTGCTTGAGATTCAAGCGTACCCCATACCAGGAAACTTTGATCTGCTACACCTAAAAGTGATCCACCGCCGCCTGTTCCAGGACATCTACGCCTGGGCAGGAGAGGTACGAAAGGGAAGCTTTCTGCAAAAAGGCGAAACACTTTTTTGCTTGGGGCAGCACATAGAAAGTTTCGCGGCAGAAATCCATCACCAGTTAAATACGGAAAAGTATCTGCGTGGTTTAGGTAAGCTTGAACTGATTGACCGGCTCGCCTACCATATGGGAGAGATCAATGCGCTCCATCCCTTCCGCGAAGGCAACGGGCGCACTCAGCGAGTATACTTTCATCAACTGGTTATGGGGGCGGGCTATAACCTGGACTTCAATCAAATCCCTCATGAGGAGCTTCTGGCGGCGGATATCGCTGCTTTTGAACAAAACTATGCCCCACTCAAGGCAATTCTTGAGCGCTCACTTTATCCGATTGAATCTTGATGCTCAAGGAGCGTTCAAATCTTATTCGATGATGTCCGCGTAGATCATCTCTTGAAGCGCTTCTTGCCGATGATTTTTTTGTACCGCCACTAGGCCGTTTTGGGCGCAGGCCGTGCGCCGCTGGGCATCAAAAAGGGCGCGCAGGCCGTGCAGCAATTCCTTACGATAAGGCTTTTCCACAAGAACCGCAGCATCCTGCTGGCGCAGGTAAGCCATGGACGAGATATCCGCCGGGCCAACGGCCAAGATACAGCGCCCGGCAGCCATGTACTCCGGAATCTTGGTAGACAACGACAGCCTGGTCACCTTCCGTGCTGCACGCCTGAAGGACTCCACCATCACCAGCACATTGGCTTTGCCCATCTCTTTGGCAAGCTGCTGGGGCGTTAGGGAACCGCATACGGCCGTCACCGGTTCCAGCGTTAGCTTTTTGTGGAGGCGCTGGGGCAACGGACGCGGGGTGTAAATCTCCAACACGGCTTCGTACCCCTCCTGGCGCAACGTGAGCAGGGCGAGGCCGATCTCTCGCAACACCCGCCAGCGGCCGGTATGCAAACTGCCGGCATAAAGCAGCCGTAACGGAGCCGCTTCCGGCTCGGGCGCGATATCTGTTAACGTTACGCAGTTGGCGGCCACACGAATGTGATCACAATCAAAGCGGCGCGCGTACTCCGCCTGCATCGCCGGGCCAATGGCGTACACGGCCTGGGCGCGGGCCAACCCGGCCTTAAACCGCTCAAGATAACGGCGGCGGAACACCCAGGCCATGGGCAAGATCGGGTGCGCCACATACGTGTAGTCATCGGTGAGCTGCATCAGCAACTTGATGCCGTATCGCTGGCAAATCCACAGCGCGATATCGTAGGCAAACGGATAATTGCTACCTTGGAAAAATACCGCCTCGGGCGCAAAGGCGTCCAGCCATTGGAGTAACGCGGGGGAGCGCCAGCGCCCGCTGCGCCAGAGCAGGTCGCGCAGGTATTCGGGCAATGGGTAGTGGCGGTTGAGCGCCCACTGGAGCAACGGCCATATCCTTTGCACCCATCGGCTACCCGATGACGGCCCTTGCACTTGCCGAACTGCGGCTCCGGCGGGCGCGCCGGTGAGCAGGGAACGAAGCATCTGCATGTCGGTACACTGAAAAAACCGGTCACAGATAGTGAAGCTGGGCAAATCGATGGATAGATAGAGCTGGGCCAGCTTTTCCCGCGGCCAGTTGGCAAAAAATGAGGTGAGGGTTTTGCCGTTGTTTTGCGTGTCGCTGAGCGCGTTGTGGCTGAGGATCAGCACGCGGCGGTGTTCGTTTTGCATCAAAAAAACCCCTTTCGGCGGATGATTTTCCGTAGTAGAAGCGTTGCGCAGACCACAGCCAGCGGCCAGCGAACCCACCACAACCAGGGCAAAGCAAGGCAAAGCACCGCGCAGGTAAAGATCGCCGCCATCCCCCACGCCATGCCGCACACCGGATGAGATAGAGGAAATGCCCTACGCGCTGTAAACCAAAGCAAACCAAACAGCACGATGTATGCCAGAACGGTAGAAAACGCCGCACCAACGCCTCCCAAGCGAGGAATCAGCAGAAGGTTGCAGCCAATGTTTATGAGCAACGCTACCACTGAAATCGGTGCGGTCCACCCGGTTTTTTTCGCATAGATTGCCTGGTTGAGCGGGAAGGAACTCAAGAAGCGAAAATACACCGCTACTGCGGTCATGGCCATCATCGGAACGCCTGCCCAAAAAGCCGGATCAACCAACAACCGAAAAATCTCTGGTGAAACTAGCAAAAAACCAGCTGTAAGCAACGTGAACGTGATCACATATTGGCGGCTTTGTTCCCCGGCCTCACGATAACGTTGGACATTTAAGTGCTCATAGTAGGTGGGAAGCCATGCCATATTAAACGAAGAAAAAATATCATCCAGCAACGCACCAAAGGTGTACGCTAGGCTGTAGATTCCCGCAATCCCGATATAACCCGAAGCCGTAAGCATCAAGCGGTTGCTCTGTGGTGGCAGCAGATAAAACGCTGTTTGAAAGATAAGGGGCAGAGAAATAGCGAGGGCAAAGCGCCAATTCCCCCAGGAAAAAAAGGATTTTCCCCGGGCAAGCATCCGCACGTACAACCACACGGCCACAATGATGGAAGGGAGCGCCTGGCCGTATAAACGCGCCATGAGTTTGTCCGGCATCGTTACGACCAACAGAACCGAAAGGGCAATCGTGGACAGCATCAGAAACAAGGAAAGAAAGAAATAAGAGCGTTGCTTTTTTTCTTGAGCCAGCGCGGAAAGATAAGCATTGGAAGCAAAGAAGAAAAAGCTGTAGAGTAACAGAAGCGGCAAGAGGGAAGCAGGGAGCTGCAACCACGCGGCGACCATCCCACGAAGCAGATACGTCAGCACGCCAAAAACGGCGAAACTAACCGTGGAAAGCATAAGCGTGTTAGATAAAAAAGCGCGCCATGCAGGCTCCGTCAGCTGCGCTCGCGCAACCGGATAGGCCCCATATGAAAACAAGCTGCAAACCAAAACCAATAGCGTGGCCCACACCGCAAATAACGAGAATATGCCGTATTGCTCCGGTGTCATCAACCGCGTAAAGACCGGCGCTGTCAAAATGCTGGTTCCCCGCGCCAGCATTAGGCCAACGGTGAACCATGCCGCTCGCGTGGAGGTGTTGTTGGCTTTCAGCAGTTTCGATATTGTATGCATGTCCCTTATTACCGCGCGCGGTACGCCCGCACCGCCTCACGTATCTGTTCCAACTCCATCAGCATATCCTTCAGTTCCTCTACCGAAAGCTGCTGGGTATTATCCGAATTGTACTCCTCCAGCAGCGGCATCTCCACACCCTCCTCAAAAAACTGTGAGTATTGCAAATCTCGCGTATCCGCCGGGATGCGGAAATACTTGCCGTTATCTTCGGCCAGCCGCATCTCCTCGCGGGTGAGCAGGCTTTCGTTGTGCTTCTCGCCGTGGCGGGTACCGATGATCTTGATAGGTACATCGGCTTGAAATAACTCAACCAGCGCCCTAGCCAGCGTATCGATGGTGCAGGCCGGAGCTTTTTGCACAAACAGATCGCCGGGCCGCGCGTTTTGGAACGCGTACATCACCAGATCCACCGAGTCGTCCAGCGACATCAAAAAGCGCGTCATCTTTGGGTCGGTCACCGTAAGGGGCCGGCCCTGCTGTATCTGCTCAATAAACAGCGGAATCACACTGCCCCGCGAGAGCATCACGTTGCCGTAGCGGGTGCCGCACATGATGGTCTTGGAGCTGTTGCGGCTCTCGGCGATCATCACCTTTTCCATCAGCGCCTTGGAAATGCCCATGGCGTTGATGGGGTACACGGCCTTATCGGTAGACAGGCAAATCACGCTCTTTACGTCACAGTCCATGGCGGCGTGCAGGGTGTTGTAGGTTCCTTCTACGTTGGTGCGCATCGCCTCTATAGGAAAGAACTCGCAAGAGGGTACTTGCTTAAGCGCGGCGGCGCTAAACACGTAGTCCACCCCCCGCATAGCGCCCAGTATGGACAGGGGATCGCGCACATCGCCGATGTAAAACTTAAGCTTAGACGAACGATACTGGCGGCGCATATCGTCTTGCTTTTTCTCATCGCGGGAGAATACGCGTATCTCCCGGATGTTGGTGTCCAAAAAGTGGCCGAGCAGGGCATTGCCAAAGCTGCCTGTGCCCCCGGTGATCAGTAGGATTTCGTTGTCAAACATGGTGGTGTCCTCCTTGTACCATCAACTCTACGAGCTTTTCCATAAAAACCTCCCGGCGGAAATGCTTCAAATAATATGTGCGGCCCCGCTCACCCATGGCGCGGGCTTGGGGGATATCGACCATGGCCTGGGCCATGCAGCGCGCCAGGCCTTTGGCGTCGGAGGCGGGGGCGCAAAATCCGCACCCAACTTCGGCCAGCAGCTCCGCCGCCGCGTTATCTACCGCGGCCACCACCGGTTTGCCCGCGGACATATAGCTCTGCAGCTTGCCGGGCAGGGTTTGCCCCACAAAGCTGTCACCGGCCAAAGTAAGTAAAAAGGCGTCGGCCAGGCGGTAATACCCCGGCATTTGTTCCAAAGGCTTGCGGCCATGGAAGGTGACTTTTTTCTCCAGTCCCAACTCAGCGGTTAGGGCGCGCACCGCCTCCAACTCGCTGCCTGCGCCAACAATGTGCACGTGAAAATTTAGCGTATCCCCCAGGAGGGCGACGGCACGCAGGATGCAGGGCACATCTTGGGCAGTGCCCACATTGCCGGCAAACACAAAATCGAAAACGCCGTTTTCTTCGTATTGCCCGGCCACTTCGTCAAACAGCGCCTCGCAGTGCTGGGGCAGGTAATGCATCCGTGCCGGGTCCACACCATGGGTATCGGCCAAGTATTGTTCGAAGGGACGGGAACACACCGCCAGCAGATCGGTAGCCCGGTAGATCCGTCCACTGATCCGGGATACCACGCGGTAGATTAACGACCCTTCGCCCAAGCCCCACACTTTCATGGATTCCGGCCACAGATCCAGGCAATACAGCAGGTGAGGGCAACGATAGCGCCGGGCCAAGCGGATGGCCGGCAGCGCCTGGGAAACCGGCGAGGTTTGGTACGTAAACACCGCGTCCACGGTTCCAACACGGCCCATAAAGGAGGCGTACAGCCAGCCTTCGACGGCAAAGGAGGCGTAGTTGATCAGCCGCCAGAAAGCGCCAGTCCGCCGCCGGGTGGTGGGCAGGCGGATCACCTCCACACCATGGATCATTTCGCGCCGCTTTTGGAAGCGGCGGTACGCCGGGGGCACCATGCCCGTATCATAATCGGGCAGGCCGGTGATCACGCGCACCTGGTGCCCCTGCTCCCGCAGGGCAAAGGCGATGTCGTTCACACGAAAGGAATCCGGGTAAAAGTGCTGGCTTACGATGATCAAACGCATGCGTTGCTCCCATTGCCCCCCATTTCTTGGAATGGCTTGCGAGAAAAGTCGAAACCGTTTATACTATAGTTGATTTCCAATCGAAGTGCAAGCCCCGTCATTTTCAAAGCCAATTTCAAATACAAAGGAGGAATCCCGATTGCGGTTTGCATATAGGCGTTCCATCGTGTCCTTGGTGCGCCTGCTGTTCCTGGCAAGCTTGATCGCCCTGTTTTACTTGGGTTGGCACGAGGGGTATGAGCAGACCCTATTTTTTAACTTCGGCAACTATGTGGTGCTGTTTAGTTACTCGGTGATGCTGCTGGTGTTTATGAACGTGTACGGAGGCCTGCGGGTGGGATCGGTACGGGTGACCAACCTGCTGCTTTCGTGTTTTTTTGCGTTGCTATTTGCCAACTTTTTTATCTATTTTGAACTGAGCCTCATTGCCCGGGAAATGCTGAGTACAGTGCCCCTGCTAGTCACTTTCGGGGGGCAGGTTTTGCTGGCCCTGGTGGGCTGCGTGGCCATGAACGCCGTGTACTACGCGCTTAACGATGCCCGCCAGGTAGTGGCCATCTACAGCGGCGATGAAGATGACGCCCGCGTAATCGAAAAGATGTCGCAATTCAACCGCCGCTTTACGGTGACGGAAACGGTGGACGCCCGCCAGCCCCTGGATGTGCTGATCGCCCGCATCGATCCGTATGATTCGGTGCTGCTGGGCCGCATGGAACCCGATACGCGCAAGGCGGTGTTTCAGTACTGCTACCGATCAGGCAAACGTATCAATATCCTGCCCGATTCCATGGAGATCGCGCTGTGTGTGGCCACCAAAACGCAAATTTTTGATACGCCCATCCTGTTGTGTAAAAATCGCGAGCTCACACCGGAGCAGCGGCTGATCAAACGAATCACGGACATCGTAATCTCTTCGCTAGGCATCGTCATACTGGGGCCGCTGATGCTGCTGATTGCCCTGGCCATCAAACTGCACGACGGCGGACCGGTATTTTACCGGCAGGCGCGGCTCACCTTGGGTGGCCGCACATTTTCCATCATCAAGTTCCGCAGCATGCGGGTGGATGCGGACAAGGGTTTGGCCAAAGATGAATTGCGCGCCGTAAGCAACGATCCCCGCGTCACACGGATCGGCGCGCTGCTGCGCCCCTACCGGCTCGACGAGATCCCCCAGTTGTTTAATGTACTCACGGGCGAGATGTCCATCGTGGGCCCCCGCCCCGAGCGGGTGGAGCATTACACCCTTTATACACAGGAACTGCCCGAGTTTGCCCTCCGCCTGCGCGTAAAGGCGGGCCTGACGGGCTACGCACAGATTTACGGCCGGTACAATACCACCCCACGGGATAAGTTAAACATGGATCTGTTTTACACCGAGGATTTCTCCATCCTGCAGGATATCCGATTGCTGTTTATGACGCTGAAGATTCTGTTTGTGCGGGAAAGCGCCGAAGGTTTTGGCGGCGAAACCGAGCAGGTGGATTTGGACGCGTTGACCAACCCTCAAAACAAAAAGAAAGAAGATGCAAAAGTAGGCTAACGCCTTAATTGCTTTTTCTTTGCACGATATCTATTCCATAACACATATAGCATCAGAATACCCAGTGTGCCCAGCGAAATCGCAACCCCCGCCGCAAATCCGCGGGGTGTATAGCGCATTTCGAAGGTGTGCTCGCCGGGCGTCATTTCGATTGCCATCAGGGGGCCAAAGGCGGGAGAAGGTACGACCTCCCGGCCATCCACCCACACCTTCCACTGGGGATCATAGGGCAGCGTTAGCAGCAGATAGGGCCTGTCCTCCGGAAGGGTGATGGAGCCGGAAAGAAACGCGTCGGTATGCCGGGTGATCACCGCGCCATACTCGGCGATGCTTTCGATCACCTCATCAAAGGCCTCCAAGTCCTGCTGGTAAAGCCGCAGGATAAAATCGTCTGGCGGGTAGTCGGCGATGGCCATTGCCAGCAGCTCCACTTCATCTCCAGGCCCGTAATCACCCAGGGGGAAGCTATCGGTAAAGATCAGGTCATGCTGGCTAAGGACGTAACCTTCATAAACAAACTCGGCGGTGGCCGCCCAGGGAAACTCCTTTCCGTGAAAGGCAAAAACAGGGCCGTCTACCTGGGCCTCGCTTTGGTAGTGGAGCGATATGCCGTCATGCATGGTGCGCACGTCCAGGGGAAGGGGTACAAAGATTGGTTCAAAACCCCCACCCGCGATGGTCGCATAGATCTCGTTAATGGCAGAAAATGTATCGTTTTCTTCGAACTGCGCCGTTAGCACATCCGCCGAAGCCGCAAAACCCAAAGGCAGTGCATAGGTATTTTCGTATACCCACAAATCACCCGCTTCCAGCACAACGGGGTACTGCTTGTGGGGCAAATGGATATCGGAGACCACATAACGAACGCCAAGCAGGCTATCTACCACATCACTTACATGATTGGAAGGATAGATGGCTGTCGACCGGTTGGTGGCGTACCCCAGCTTGCGCATAAAGGCCAGGGTCTCTACCTGCTGGGTGGATGAAAAGAAGGTAACGCCCGGATACGAAAACAACATCGGGCTGTTGGTTCCCCACACACTGCCGGAACCGTGGAGCCCGGGCATGTCGAGGCGATACAGCTCCCCATCGTACTCCCGCAGCGCGGCAAGGGCTTCGGCGCCAGCCTGCTCAACGGCCTGATAATCCGCCACACCGCTGGGCGTGGATTGCTGGCGGCCTTCCATCACCTGGGCGCCGTTGACAACCAGGTGCGCGCACTGAAGTATCGCCAGTGCCCATAGCGCGGCTTTTTGAAAGCGCTTGCCGGTAGCCCAAACGAACAGCAGTCCGCAACCGGCGCACATCCACAGCACATCAACCAGGCGCTGCCCGAGGGGGGGTGCTTCCATTAGAAAGAACATCAGGGCAAAGAACCCTGCCACACCCAGCACATGCCACCGATGGATGCCATCGGTGTGGGTATAGCAACGATAGGCCAGCCATATCAACAAAAAAGCGAATAAAAACGACTGCCGGAAGGGGAAGGAGCTGGGCGGATTCAACGCGTGCCAAACCAGGTTGAAGGCCACGATGTAGAAACCAATAATCAGCACCACCACCAGCGCACCGGAAAGCAGCTTTTCTTTGATGGAAATCTTTCTGTTAAAAAAGTATAGCACCGCAAGGGCCGTGATCAGCGCGCCACAAAAGATAAATGGCAGGTGGTTGATTGGCCGGCTGTCCGAAAAGGAGCCGGTCATGAGCATCAGGATGATATCCGGCAGCCTAAAATTTGTTTCAAAAACAAAAAGCGACGTGTCCAAAACGGCCTTGGTTCCCACAAGCGAAAGGGCGGTAGGCAGCAGGGAGAAGGCAGCGAGTCCGGCAGCGGCAAGGGATGCCAGCACAAAAGAAAGGGCACGCTGCCTAAACCACCCGGGTTGGCGGCCCTGAGGCGTTGCCGTTAAGCAGCAATAGGCAAAAAACAACACGGAAAACAAGCACAGCATGTACCCCATGTAGTAGTTGGTAAGCAGCGCCAGTGCCAGCGACACCAAGTACAGGCCGGGGTTGCGGTGGGACACGATGCGGCGGATCCCCATCACCACCAAGGGCAGCAGGAACACACCGTCCAGCCACATAACATTAAAGAAGTAGGCGGCAATGTAGCCCATCAGCGCATAGGTGGTGGAAAAGATTAAGGTGGCCAGTCCGCGCCGGTGGGTGTCGTTCAGAAATACAAAGGCCGTAAGCCCGCAGAGACCGGTCTTCACCAAAATCAGCGAGAGGATGGCATCGGGCAGAGCGGCGCGGGGGAATAGCAATATCAACGCATTCAGCGGGCTAAACAAATAGGTAGCTCCCAATGTAAACAGATTGCCCCCAAGGGACGCGCTGAGGCTGTAAAACCAACTTTCTCCTTCCAGAACCATACGCTGAAAGTGACCCAAGAAGGGCATGTATTGGCTGTACATGTCCAGGATCAGCAAGGTGCGACCTCCGAAAGGGGCTACGCCGGTCAGCGCGCACACGCATAAGAACAACATCGGGGGCAGTGCAAAGGCCGCTATGTAGGGCAACGCCAACCGCAAGGTTTTTTGGGATAAGATTTTCATGAAGCACCTCTCTTATGTATCTCTAGGCTAAACCGTATGCAATGCCCGCCAGCACGCCAGCCGGTGGGCGTCCGCGTGATATTCTGAGGCAAAAAAGGCCTCCAAATCCGGGTAGCGTGTGCCGATGGCGTCCAGGGCCCGGTTCAACAGATCCGGCGTTACGCTGATCATCTCGGCAGCCAGTTCCAGCGCGGGTTCGGTAGCGCCCAGCTCCGCAAAATACGCCAGCAACCTTTTGTTGCTTTCTTCCCGATAGGGTTTTGAAAGCATATAATCCTCCAGCACAACCTGGCGGGGCACACCCAAGGCCAACAGAATCAGCGCGCAGCCCATCCCTGTACGATCCTTGCCTGCGGTGCAGTGGAGCAGCATGGGCAAGCCGCGCCCATCGGGCATGTCCAGGGCGTCCAGCACACAACGATAGGCCGGGTTGGCAAAGGGCAGCTCCGCATATATCCCGGAAAACATACGGCGTACCGGCTCCGCGTCGGCCCGGGTGCGGACGCTCTGTATCCGGCTTGTGAGGTCCATCTGAATCAGCCGCCCGGCATCGCCCTGATCTAAAAAGGCCGGAACCGGCCGGTACACCGCCCCTTTGGGCAGGGTATCGGGCGTTTCGGCAGCCTCGAAGTCGGTGCGAAAATCAAACACTTGGGCCAGGCCCAAACTGTCCAATATCTGCAATTCAAAGGTTGTCATGCCGTATAGCGCCGCTCCCCGAAAAAAGCGCCCCCAACGAACGCAACGCCCATCCGCCGCCGGGTAACCGCCCATATCCC
>WQXF01000017.1 GCA_009784985.1 Clostridia bacterium
CGGTAAACGAAAAAAGCGGATTTACGATAAAATCAATCACAAACTATATCAGCATACCGGCGCTGTTTTGTGGCGGGTTTTGGGTTTTAACAATGGTTCTTGGCGTAATGAACGGCATCAGGCTGCCCATGATGCTATCGGATACATTGGGCCGTTTTGGCCGCTGGGGTATTCTTACGCTGGCTATGGTTCCTTCCATCCAATCGGGCACTGGGCCAAACTTTGCTTTGCCCATAGGCATATTGTGTGGCTCCCTAGCCGCCGCGTGCGCCATTCAATGGGGATTCGAAGGCTGGGGCTTTATGTTTTTTGCGGTGTTCTTGGCTGTTTCTATTGCCATCATCATTGGGTATATCTACGGCAAGCTGATGAACGCGGTAAAAGGCTCCGAAATGGTGATCGCCACCTATACGGGCTTTGCCTTTGTGTTTCTGTTCTGTATGCTGTGGTATATACTGCCTTTTTCAGATCTTAGGCTGCGTTTGCCCATGGGGCAGGGCCTGCGACAGGATGTGCAGATGGAGAGCATCGGCGCAAGGAGCATATTGGATAATTTGCTGCGCTTTGAAATAGGCGGCGTGGTTGTCCCTACGGGCATGCTGTTGGTATTCTTTTTGGCCTGTTTTCTTGTATGGCTCTTTATGCGCTCCAAAACCGGCATAGCCATTACCGCGGGGGGAACCAATCCCATGTTTGCCAATGCTGCCGGTATCAATGTAAACCAAGGCCGAGTGTTTGCAAACATCCTATCCACAACCTTGGCTGCGGTGGGGATCATTGTGTATGCCCAGAGTTACGCGTTTTTGCAGTATTACCAATTTGCATTGTTTACGGCCTTCACCGCTGTGGCCGCTATCATTATTGGAGGAGCGACGGTAAGGCGGGCGAAAATTTTCCACGTCATCCTGGGGTGTTTGATATTCCAGGGCATTTCGGCCACCACCCCCCCCGTTGCCAACGCCCTCTTTGCCGGCACCGAACTGCCCGAAACCATACGCACCATTGTGCAAAACGGTGTGATACTTTATGCCCTGATGCAGGTAAAAGGGGGAAAAAGTAAATGAAAACCATGCAGCTTTCAAAAGTGAAGGATTTGGTTCTGGACAACATCGTTGTCATTCTCTTCGCGGCGCTAGTTATTTTTGGAATCAGCACCTCCGGCGGCGGCCTGATGGGGAACTTCTCCATTTACTTTCAAACCCTTTTCCGCGATCTGCTCGTGCGGGTGTTCCGCAATAGCTTCCTGGTGATGTCCCTTGTGATCCCGGTGATTGCGGGCCTTGGGCTTAACTTTGGCATCGTGGTTGGAGCCATAGCGGGCCAAACCGCCCTCATCTTTTTGCGTTATATGGGCCACTACTACCCCGCCCTGGGCGGCATCAGCGGATTTTTCCTGGCCCTCCTTTTGGCGTTGCCCCTGGCGGTGATGTTTGGCTGGCTTACGGGCAAGCTGTACAACAAAGTACGGGGCCAAGAGATGATTGCGGGCCTGATCGTCAGCTTTTTTGCCGCCGGTTTGTATAACTTTGTGTTTATGTTTGCAGTGGGCTACATCATTCCGGTGGACGGCTTAAACCCCATCATCATCCCCGAGAATTCCCAGGGCATAGCCGCAGGTGTCCGCATGACGGTGGATCTGGGTACCATCAGGGGTTCCATTGACAGCCTGATCCAAATACCCCTCCTGCACCTGATTTTGGTGCTTTCCATCGTGATGAAGTGCTACTTTGTGTATAAACATGTACGTGCGTTCAACAAAACGAAAGGGGTACTGGTTGTTCCGGCTGCAAGCATGGCTTTTATCATTGCTTTGGTTGTGTTGGGCGCACTGAACGTTGGCGGGAATATTGCCGCCATCCTGGGTTTGCTGGGCATCGTATGTCTTTTGGGTTTGCTGATCTATTTCTGTTTGGCGCATAAGCGCAAAAACCCCGATCAAGCCCCAGCAGGCACGACAACCGTGATATTTACCAGCGTTATGGCCGCTGTGCTTTCTTTGTGGGCCGCTTACAACATCTTTCTTAACACGGGCCTTACCAGCCCCTTGGCAGGCAGAGCGCCCGTGGTGACGGCGCTGTTTAGTGTCGCCCTCTTCCTGTTTACCGGTTATCTGATGAAAACCAAGCTGGGGCAGGATTTCCGCGCTGTTGGCCAAAACCAGCATATCGCCGAGGTAGCGGGCATCAACGTGAATAAAACCCGTATTATCGCCACCATATTGTCCACTGTGTTTGCCGCATGGGGTATGATCATCTTTTTGCAGAACATGGGCACGATGAGCGTGTACGAAAGCCACCGGAACATCGGCCTCTTTGCCGTGGCGTCTATCCTTGTGGGCGGCGCGTCCACATCCCGCGCGAGCCTACGAAACGTGATTGTGGGCGTCATTCTGTTTAACGCAATGGCCATCGTGGCCCCCGACATTGGCAGGTATGTGTTTGGTGAACCCGTCATGGGCGAGTATTTCCGCTCCTTTATGCAGTATGCCGCTATAGGCCTTGCCCTTGGTCTCTATGCATGGCGGGCCATCAAAGCCAGCCAAAACCAGAATACGTTATAAAGAGGACTGCATGAGAACAAAAAAATGGATCGCTATGATATGTGCGCTCTTTTGTGCTCTGCATATTGCTGCCCCGCAAGTTGAGGCGGAAACACATCACGGATTCTTAGTGCAAAAAAGCGTTGAGGTAACGGAAACCTTAGGAAAGATGGCTGCTAGCGAAGAATATCTATCCTTTTTCTTCATCGATCGGCCTACTGTTGGCGAGTTGGCGAAGAACATTGGCGCCGGTGATTTTGGCAAACCGGATGAAGCCGTCATCATTCAATTCTCAACGGCATCGGAAGAGTTGTTATGGCAGTTAGTGATTGCAAACCTAATGGATTACGACCCTTCAATCGATCTTTCCCTGTTTGCTGATACGGAGGTCAAGGAAATGGTGATGGCGCGGATGATCCGCAACATACCATTTCAGTTGTTAGCCCGCCATGGCCAGGCTTGGATCGCGCTGAACACCGTCGTTGCTTTGGTGGGGGAAGATGATTTGCCCGAAGGCCTGAGCGGCCAAACGTATGTGGCGCTCGTTTATCATGAAGCGCAGGTAGTTTCTCTTATTACGTTTTTTCCCAATGACAGATGGCGTTTTGTATCCTATAGTGCGCATTTCATACCCTACGACTCAAATCTGGGCACAGGAACCATACAAGAACTACTGAGCGCCGAACTTGTTGGGTGGGAAAAGATTGTTTGGGATAGCTTGCGGATCATATCGCTTACGAGTGAGGAAGTATCGGGCCTACTTTCGAAATGATGAAAAGTCTAAAGGGAACGTATTGGCAAACGCCGGTACGTTCTTTAGCTTCTAATTTCCGCGCTCATGCGTTATAATAAAGCTACGCCAAACAACAGGGAGGCCCTCATGCAACAGATCACCAGCCTGCAAAATCCGCGTGTCCGCGCACTGCGCGGGCTGCAAGACAAAAAGCGCCGCCAAATCGAAGGGCGCTTTTTGGTCGAGGGCGGCAAGCTGGTGGGGGAGGCCCTTGCCCACACCGTGGTGCACACAGTGGTGGTAGAAGAGGAAAAGGCCGGGCATTTTGTTGCCCTGTTAGAGGCGTTGTTTGCAGCGGGCGCTCAGGTGCTTGTTTCGCCACGGCGTGTGTTGGAAGCCCTTTGCGAAACCAAGACACCCCAGGGCATCGTGGCCGAAGTGGACATGCCAGAACCTCAGGCATCAGCCGGATATTTGGTAGCCATGGATGGCGTGCAGGATCCCGGCAATGTGGGGGCAATCATCCGAACGGCGGATGCCGCGGGATTCGATGGTGTGCTGCTAGGCCCCACTTGCGCCGATCCTTTCGGAGCCAAGGCCCTTCGCGGGAGCATGGGTTCAATCTTTCGTGTGCCGGTGATTCAAACAGAGGAGCTTGCCGAAAAGTTGGCGGCTCTGCGCAGGGAAGGATATGCCGTGCTAAGCACCCAATTGGATGGAGAAGATTTTTTTGAGCGGGGCCCGTTGCCAACCAAGCTGGTGCTGGTGATTGGCAGCGAGGCCGAAGGCGTGTCCGCCCAGATCAGAACCCTGGCCACCCACCGCCTGCGCCTACCCATGGGCGGTGGCGCGGAATCCCTAAACGCGGCGGTGGCGGCGGGGATTATGATGTATGATCTATCGAGAGAGAGGGAATGACCATGAGCGTAACGCTAGCCGATGTCATCCGCGCTAGGCAGGTACTGCACGGTGTTGTGCATAAAACCGATTTGGTGCCCTCCCAGGTACTCAGCGGCGAGGGCAGGGAAGTCTATCTCAAATCCGAATCCCTTCAGCAAACCGGCTCTTTTAAAGCCCGGGGCGCTCATGTGCGGATTGCCGGGCTAAGCAAGGAGGAGCGTGCCCGTGGGGTGATCGCCGGTTCGGCGGGCAATCACGCCCAGGGTGTGGCGTTGGCGGCCCGCCATTTTGGTGTGCAGGCCACCATCGTGATGCCCGAAGGCGCTCCCCTGGCCAAGGTTGCAGCCACCCGTGAGTTGGGGGCCAAGGTGGTATTGCATGGCGGCGGTTACGACGATGCGTACAAACACGCCGTATCCCTGCAACAGGAAACCGGCGCGGTGTACATTCATCCCTTTACCGATCCGCTGGTGATCGCAGGCCAGGGGACCGTTGGTTTGGAAATCATGGATGATCTGCCCGATGCCGATACCGTGGTGGTGCCGGTGGGCGGCGGCGGGCTGATTGCGGGGATTGCCGTAGCGGTAAAGGCGATGAGTCCCCAAACCCGGGTTGTGGGTGTGGAGGCCAGCGGCGCGGCCAGCATGCGCGCATCGCTGCTGGCCGGACGGATTATATCGTTGGAGCACAGCAACACCATTGCCGACGGCATCGCGGTCAAAACCCCAGGTGAGGAAGCTTTTGCCATCTGCCGGGAGTTTGTAGACGAAATCGTAACCGTGGACGACGACGAGATCGCCCAAACCATTTTGTTTTTGCTGGAGCGCTGCAAAATCGTTACCGAGGGTGCGGGCGCGGTGACGGTAGCGGCCATCATGGGCGGCAAGTTTGATTGCCGGGGCAAGGTGGCCGCTGTGCTCTCCGGCGGGAATATTGACGTAACGGTGATCTCTAACATCATCGACAAGGGCTTGCTGAAGGCTGGCCGCCGGGCCAAGATCCACACCGTGATTGAAGACAAACCCGGCCGCCTGAACCGGGTGCTCAAAGTGGTGTCCGAATGCGGAGCTAATGTGGTATCCGTGCAGCACGACCGGGCTCATCTGGAGGCGGGCATCGGCCATGCGCTGCTGGAACTTGTGTTAGAAACCCAAGACAGGGAGCATGTGGGCCGGGTGGTTCAAGCCCTGGAGCATCAGGGGTTTCGTATATCATGAGCAGAAACGCTTATGACCTAACCCAGGGGGGCATCCTGCGCAAGCTGCTGCTGGTGGCCGTCCCCATCATGGCTACCTCCTTTATGCAGATGGCTTATAACCTTACGGACATGTTTTGGCTGGGCCGGGGCGTTAGCAGCGAGGCCGTGGCCGCCTCGGGCAGTGCGGGCATGTTCCTTTGGCTCTCCATGGCCCCTATGCTGGTGGGGCGGTTGGGCGCCGAAATCGGCGTATCTCAAAGCCTTGGCCGCAAGGATATGGCCGCCGCCCGGGGGTATGCCCAAAACGCCATCTTTTTGGCGATGGTGTTGGGTTTGGCCTATGGGCTGCTGCTGATGCTGGGCAGCGAGCCGCTGATTGGCGTGTATGCCATACAGGAGGCCAGCTTGGCCAATAGCGCCGCGGCCTACCTGGCCATCGTGGGCGCGGGCATCCCCTTTCAATTTGTAAGTGCCGCCATTACCGGCATATTCAATGGCTCTGGCAATTCCAGGCTTTCTTTTTGGGCCAATGCCACGGGCCTGGCCCTCAACATGATCCTGGATCCCCTGCTGATCTTGGGGGCGGACTGGGGCATTGTGGGCGCGGCGGCGGGTACGGTGTTTTGCCAGATGGTGGTGTGCGCCCTGTTTTTGATATTCCTGAAGCGGCACAAAAAGCGGCCCTTTGCTGCCTTTTCACTGCGAATCAAGCCGGCATGGAAACCCACGGCCCAGATATTACGCTGGAGTGTGCCCGTGGGCCTGGAAAGCGGGCTTTTTACGGTGCTCACAATGGTCACCACCCGTTTGGTGGCTGGCTTTGGCGGTGAAGCTTTGGCGGTATCCCGGGTGGGCTCCCAAATAGAATCGTTGTCCTGGCTGATCGGCGGTGGATTCGGCAGTGCTGTGACTGCTTTTGTGGGGCAAAACTTTGGCGCGGGCAAGTGGTCCCGGGTACATCGTGGTTTTTCGATGGCGGTTTGGTCGATGGTGGTTTGGGGCGCGCTGGTTACCGTCCTTATGTTTTTTGGCGGAAGGCAATTGTACGCCGCTTTTTTGCGGGAGCCCGAAATACACGCCATGGGCGCCGTATACTTACGGATACTGGCCCTTTCCCAGCTGGCCATGTGCCTGGAGGGCATATCGGCCAGTGCGTTCCGTGGTGTTGGCAAAACAGTGCCCCCTGCGGTGATCTCTATTGCTTGCAATGTGCTGCGGGTGCCTTTGGCGTACGTGCTGGCATCTACGGAATTGGGGCTTAACGGCGTGTGGTGGGCGATATCCATAGGCGGCGGTGTGCGCGGCCTGTTGATACTGGCCTGGTATTTGCTGCACGCGCGAAGCCAGCCCAAGGCCGACGTTGCCCCGAAGCAATACTTTTGTGTTGACACGCCGCAAAATGGCGCGGTATAATGCAATCAGCGGATGGGCTTTCTATCAATGGCCCAGGCTACTTGCGGTTGCGGTGTTCGAGCAGTGCAACCGCTTTCCTAATCTCAGCGATAAGCCGCGCAAGTGCGTTCATCAAGCCGATCAGGTTTCGCATCAGGCCTCACCTCCCTTCCTCCCTGGACGAGGGGAACGGATACCGGTAAAGCCCATCCGTCGGCAGCCAAGCGAATGGCTACACAAACAGAATAGCACAGATTTCGACAATTGCGTATACAGAATGGAGATTGCACGGTGAAAAGTACGGCCTATCCGCTAGGTGTTTTAAAACAATACAAGTACGTGGTGGTGTTCGCGCGCCATCAAAACCGCTGGGTGTTTTGCCGCCACGCCACCCGCGCTACCTGGGAAGCCCCTGGTGGACACATCGAGCCCGGCGAGGCCCCGGAGCAGGCCGCACAGCGCGAGCTGCAAGAAGAAACCGGCGCCATACGATACTCGCTGACACCGGTATGCGATTACTGGGCTTGCAGGGAGCCTCACGAGGTGCAATACGAATGTGAGCGCATCACCCACGACAATGGGCAGGTGTTTTTGGCGGAGATTGAAGAGATGGGCCCGTTGCCGCCCGGCAGTGAGATGGGGGAAGTTGCGCTTTTTGATGATCTGCCGGAGCGCTTGACCTATCCGGATATTGCGTGGGAGATCTTCCCCGCAATATCCCGCGCCACCTTGATGCCGGTCACCGAGGCCTGCATCAGCCCCCTGGTGATGCCCGCCCCATCGCCGATGGCATACAGGCCCGACACCCCGGTCTCAAACCGGTTGTCCACCAGCACCTTCGATGAATAAAACTTCACTTCCACGCCGTATAGCAGCGTGTTTTTGCCGTACAAACCGGGCGCGATATTGTCAAAGGCGCGAAGGGCCTCAATGATGGAGGTGAGGTGGCGCGGCGGCAGCACAAAGGATAGATCGCCGGGCACCGCCGTGGACAGGGTGGGCCTGGTGGTGGAGCGGGCCAGCCGTTCGGTTGTGGTGCGGCGACCGCGAAGCAAGTCGCCCAGGCGCTGCACCATGATCGGCCCGCCGGTGAGCATGTTGCCCAGTTGGGCGATGTAGCGGCCATACTCGATGGGTTGGTCAAAAGGCTCGGTAAAACGTGTGGATACCAGCACCGCGAAGTTGGTGTAGCCGGTGCGCAGGCTGGGATCGCCATAGCTGTGGCCGTTCACTACCGCGATGCCGCCCTCGTAATGCTCCTCGGACACCACGCCGCCAGGATTCATGCAAAAGGTGCGCACCTTGTTTTCGTAAGTGTCGGCGTGGTACACCAGCTTGGCCTCGTACAGGTGCTCGGTAAGGTGATCCATGATAATATTGGGCACCTCCACCCGCACCCCGATATCCACCTCGTTGTTGCAGGTTTGCAGGCCCATTTGGCGAATCTGCTGCGAGAGCCAGGCTGCGCCTCCACGGCCCGGCGCGGCGATGATGTAGGGTGCGTGTACGGTTGTGGCCTCGCCCTTGTGTGGCTGCAGGCGGACGCCAGTGGCCCTGCCATGCTCCACCAGGATATCCAGCGCCTCGGTTTGCTCTAAAAAAGTGGTGTGGGTTTTGCTGATTAGATGATCGTGCATGGCGGAGAGCACAACGCCGGCTTTTTCGGTGCCCAGGTGCCGCACCGGGCAGGGCAGGAGCTGGATGTTGTGGCGCTGCGCCTGATAAGCGATCTCCGACACCCGCTGGTCGTCCAGCCCGTGCACGGTGTTGGGCGCGCCAAAGCGCAGGTAGATACGATCCGCGTCGCGGATCAGGGCCTGGGCCTGCTCCTGGCCCAGGTAATCGGTGATGTGGCCGCCCACCTCGTCGGACAGGGACAGCTTGCCGTCGGAGAACGCACCCCCGCCCGCCCAGCCGTGCATGATGGCGCAGGGTGTGCAGTTGGCGCAAGTGCCGGTGGTCCGCGCCGGGCAGGTGCGCTTGGCGATGGCCCGGCCGGTATCGATCATGAGTACGCGGGCTTGTGGCTGGAGCGAGGTCAATTCCAGCGCGGTAAAGATGCCGGCCGGGCCGGCGCCTATGATGATGGCGTCGTAATGGTTTTGCATGGGCATAGTTGCACCCTCTCAGACAGATTGAAGGCCCCTGCGCGGGGCCTGTGAACCGAGGGAACTATAGCATATCGGGGTGGGGAAGTCAAGGCTGCCTACCGATAATACGCCAACAACAACGCCACCAGATCATCCCGCTGATCGGTTGCGCTGGTTTTAAAAGCAAAGGTTTGCAGATACCGTTCGTTGGTAAGGTTCACAAGCCCGGCCACGGTTGTGTCAAAGCGCTTCCAGTAATCGATCTGCTGTGCGTAGTCTTGGGCAATGCCCGCCGAAAACCGGGCGCATAGCGCGTGGTACGCCTCCGGGTCGATCTCACTGAGGGATAGGGCGGCGTAGCGAAGCATGGTGAGCGTGCCGCTGTAGGCTATCGACGGGTCGTCGGAGGCAATGCAAGCTAGGTACGCCACAAAGTCAGCCTCGGCCTCCCGGGCGATGCCCCGTTGATGCGCGGCCTCGTGGGCGGCGGTGTGGGCCAGTTGCGAGGCCGGTATGCCGGGATTGAGCAGGGCTTCGCCGGTGAAGGGGATGTAAATGCCCATGATGCGCATCTCACTAAAGGCCTCGCCCAGGGCGGCGCGCTTGGGCGGTGCGTAATTGCCGGCCAGGAAGGGGTAAGCCCCAGCCAGCGCGCCGTATGCGTCCGAGACATTGGCCAACAGGTCGTCCAGCGTGTCGGATAGGGCAAACGCGCCCCGCCCATCCTCCTGTGCTTGCGCGCGCAGGGCCAGCGCGTCCTTTAGCAGGATATTGCACAGGGCCGAGAGCTCGGTTTTGCTGGTGGGCCGGAGCTGCAAATCCGTCGCGTCGGCAAAGGGAACGCGGGCGAAGTGCAGCCCCCAGCTCAGCACAAATACCGCGTACAGCGCGCCGGATACGCAAATCAAACGATACAGGCAGCGCAGCAGCGGCCTGGCGCTGAAACCCAGGATGGATTGGACGGCGCGGATCAGCAGCATTGCTCCAGCGCACACGATAAAAGTGATTGATAGTTTTTCGGCCAGCGCACTTTCAAAAAGCCCGGCGAGCTGGCTCAACCGCGTGGCCCAGATTGGATACAGCCGCCGGGAGAACCAAGCCTCCACCATCTCGGGATGGCGCGCGCAAACGCGCAAGGCAAGCAGGGCTAATGGCGCGGGCAGCAAATAGAGCAGGCGCTTGCTCCAACGCGAGATGCCGCCCATTGCCCATCACCCCCACGATAATTTGCATACGATCAGTATAGGCATGCATGCATGGCTTCACAATACGCCAAATGATGGACAAACTTGCGCGTTGGAAACAAACGGCGTATACTGATAGAACAAAGCCAAGGTCTCATGGCATGTTGCGGGGCCTTGTTTGCAAAAATTACGTGGGGGAATCGCATTGAAACTGGGCCTAACCACCGCGGCATATTACGGACGTTTGGAAACCGAGGAGGCCGGGGCCCTATTGGCCACTATGGGGCTGGATTGCTGCGAAGTGTTTTTGGAGTGCGGAAGTGAGTACACCGCTGAATTTGGCGCCTTGGTTCGGCGTGAGCTAGGCGAATTGCCCGCCCATTCGGTACATCCCAAGGGTACGCAGTTTGAAGACGGGCTTTTTGGCAGATCGCCCCGGCAGCGGGCCGAGGCCCTTCGTACCTTTGAGGGCGTGTTGGCTGCCGGCCGCGCGATAGGCGCAAGTTTGTATGTGTTTCATGGCATAGGTGATTTATTCCGCCGGGGCGCCGGGCCCAATTTGCAAACCCATGGCGGCATGGTGGGGGAGCTTTGCCAGGGCGCGCGGGATTATGGCATGCGCCTGGCGTGGGAGAATGTGTGGTGGTGCCAGATGGCCAAACCCGAGCATGTGGCCATGGTGCGGGATGCCCTGCCCGAGGTGGGCTTTGTGCTGGACATCAAGCAGGCAAAACACGCCGGTGTAAATCCGCTGGATTTTTTGCCGGTGATGGGTGATCGTTTGCTCAATGTGCATGTGTGCGATATGGATGCAACGGGTTCCGTTTGCCTGCCCGGGCGGGGGGTATTTGATTTTGAGGCGTTTTTTCGGGCGTTGCGTGATCACGGGTACGAGGGGCCGGTGATATTGGAGCCGTATGCCCATTTGTTTGAGAAGCAAAGCGAGATTGAGGACGCGTTGGCGGTGCTGCGTGGGGCGATGGGGAGGTGAAAAGTGTTCATACTTTATACTTGCATTTTGCGATTTAACATGTACAATAAAAGCGGGTGGAGAGATTCCTACAAGGTGGATGAGTTTAGCCCCGTGACTATATACACGGGGAGGTGAGGCCGGAATGACAGCCGAAACGTTTTATACGCTAAGCGTCGTCTTCTCGGTACTTGGCCTTCTGATCGCAGTAGCAACGCTCTGTAAGAAGAAGTAAGCAAAACCGCCTGTAGCGACCACTACGGGCGGTTTCTGCTTTTGGCTGGTTTTGCACGGGGTGCGATCCACCTTTGAAGAAGTCGATCTCTCCACCTGTATTCTACCACATTTTTTCGCAAAATACAACGCTGGCTCGATTATTTTCCGCCTAAATACTTCTCAAACTTCGTCGGGCCAAGTATCTCATGGGTTACAAACTCACCATTATCAAAAAAGCTATACGTAGTAAACGGGGTGGGCGCGTTTTGCGCTTGCTCCTTTGTTTCGATTTTGATGAGCTTTACGCTCATGTCTCTTTTTACAGCTAGCTCTTGAATGAGGGGCGCGTATTTGTCGGTGTGGGGGCATTGATTCGTGTAGTAGAGCACCATGCCCTTTTCGTCGATGTGCGCCTGCTTTGCGCAATCCTTGAATTGAGGCATGGGCGCACTGTTATCAAAGGGGAGGTAGTACAGCACAAAGTAGGGCGGCGCGGTGTCCGCCGCTATAAAACCCTTGTGTTTTAGATAGCCGGGATCGGGGAGAAAGCTTCTCTTTTTTTCGGATGCCACGATGGTCAACCCGCGCTTGCCCTTGGCCTTTGCATCCTCAATGCACTGCGCCAACAGCTGATTGGCAAAACCCTTGCCCTGGAACTGGCCCGATACCCACAGGCAGTTGATGTGCATGTAGTTGTTTGCCACAAGGGGGCACCAGGCGTTCTCGGCGGGGATGTATTCGATCAACACCTTGCCCCGCTCGTCCAGCCGCCGGAATACCAGGCCATCGGCGAAGGCGGCTTTCATCCATGTCTTTTTGGAGGAGACGCAGGTCTCGCCCTTTTTATCGGAAATGGCGCAGCAGATGTGCTCCCGGTCGATATTGTCCGGGGTGATGGTGATGATGTTTGTGCTCATGGTGGGCTTTCTCCTTTATTTAACTTCGGAAATCGTCAGCTTGCGCGTGATTGCGCCTTGCTACCAGCCGATTCCAGCGCATGATTTCATTATTATGGCTGGGATCGTACTTGTCCATGATTTTTGCCCATTGCTTTGTGACGCGGACGCCGTCGCCATCCAAATCGTCGCCCATTTCGATTGAGAACAATTTGGTTTTCTCAAAGTGCCAGCGCCACCAGTCCAAAGAATGAAAATAATAGAAGTCGGGCCACCAATCCTTCTCCATTTCATCGGGAACTTTTCCGCTAAACTCCTTGTCCGGCCCCCAAACCACAAGCCCAAACTGGCCTTCCGGGCGGAGCAGATGAGCCATATGATCGATCAGGTAGTTATCTGCCGTTCCATACATCTGGAAGGAGTTGATGCAGACGATGGCGTCGAAAAAATTATTCGCATAAGGCAAGGCATGGGCTTCGCCGTGAATCGGGAAAACCAAGTTTTGCATACCAGTCGCGCAAATGCGTTTCCAATTGTCAGACGGGCTTATCCATAAATCATTTGCGAATACGGTGACGCCAAACTCCTTCGCCAGAAAAATGGAGGTCAGGGCTTTGCCGCAACCCATGTCGAGTATGCGCATACCCGGCTTGAGTTCCATCACACGGGACAGCGACTCTACAAGCCACAAGCATTGACAACCCATTTTATTCTTGTACATCCACTCGGGATCGTACTTTGCCGCCAAGGGGTATTTTTCATCAGCAATCAGGCTCATCTTTTCTTGATGTGCGGTCATCGAAGATATCCTCCAAAGAATCAGATGTACCCAGTATACCACATGGAATCTGACGGCGTCGCGTCATATTTTATACTATGTTTATACTCCCTGCTCCATACCCCATAACCGCCTGCTGACCGCCTTGCGCATCATATCCACCGGGATCACCGTAGAAGCCAAGCACATCGTCCAAACCAAATCCTGTAGGCTAAGCTGCGCTACCCTAAACAGCGGGCCGCCCACAAACAGCATGCCTACCTGGATCAGCAGCACCAGCCCCATCACAAAACTAAACAGTGGGTTTTGGCGCAGGTGGTGCAGCAGGTTGAGCCGGTGTGTGCGAGCATTGGCGGCGTTGCATATGGCCGCAAACATAAACAGGCCAAAGAAGGCGGTGAGCCGGTAACCGGCCCCGCTTCCGCCGGTGAGCCCATAACCCGTAACCAAAAACCACAGGCACAGCGCCATGGTGTACAGGCCGGTGACCAAAATCTGGCTGGCCATGTAGCGGTTGAGGATGGGCGCGTCGCGCTTTTTGGGCGGCTCATTCATATATTCCTGTAAAGGCGGTTCCCCGCTGAAGGCCAGGCCCGCCAGGGTATCCATCACCATGTTGATCCATAGCATCTGCAGCACGGTGATGGGTGTCTCCACACCAAAGAAGGGGCCTAGAACCGCCAGGGCCACCGCGCACAGATTTACGGTGAGCTGGAAGATGATGAACTTACGGATGCTCTTGAATATGGTGCGCCCATACAAAATGGCCCTGCCGATGGAGGCGAAGTTGTCGTCCAGGATCACCACGTCACCCGCTTCTTTGGCGATCTCCGCGCCGCTGCCCATGGCGAAGCCCACGTCGGCCAACTTAAGCGCCGGTGCGTCGTTGATGCCGTCGCCGGTCATGCCGGTGACCATACCTGCCTGCTGGGCGATCCGCACCAGGCGACTCTTATCGCCGGGCAGCGCCCGCGCCATCACCCGCAATTTAGGCAGCGCGGCAGTGAGCGCGCGATCATCCATGGCGGCTAGATCGCTAGAGGTCAGGGCCAGATGCGCCGGATCGGACACCAGGCTGGCCTCCCGTGCGATGGCCATAGCGGTGTCGCGGCTGTCGCCGGTGATCATCACCACCTGCACCCCGGCTTGCATCACCCGTGCCACGCCCTCTATGGCCTCAGGGCGCAGGGTGTCGCGGAGAGCCACCAGGCCGATCAGCGCTAGGCCGTCGGGCAACGCGCCCCGCTGGGGGGATTGATCGCTTGTGGCCAGGGCAATCAACCGCGCTGCTTTGCTGCTCAGGGTTTTGATCTGTTTTTCCAGTGCGGTTTGCTGGGGTTCCAGCAATGGCAGCGCTTCCCCCGAGGGACCGATGTATTGATCGCAGGCTGATAGGATGCGGTCGGGCGCGCCCTTTACCAGTACCTTGTTGAGCCTGCCGCGCGCTTTAGTTACCGAGAATTTATGCGTGGAATCAAAGGGGGTGATGACTTGGGTGTGGAGCGTGCCCGGATCGATATCTATGCCCGTGGCGGCTTCCAGCAACGCCCGGTCGGTGGCATTGCCGCCGATAGCGCCTTCCTCGCTGATCACAGAAGCGTTGCCGCATACCATGCCCGCGTGCACCAGGGCACGTAGGTCGGGATGGCGGCTCAGCCCAGATAGGTCTTGGTACTGTTGGCCCGCACCATCCACAAAACCGTGGAGCGCAAGCTGCCCATGGGTGAGGGTGCCGGTTTTATCTGTAAATAGCAGGTTTAGGCTACCGGCGGTTTCGATGCCCACCAGCTTGCGTACCAGCACATTGTCGCGCAGCATACGTCGCATGTTGGCGGAGAGCACCACCGTAATCATCATAGGCAAGCCTTCGGGCACCGCCATGATGATCACCGACATGGCCAGCATCACACAATGCACAAGGGTGCCCAGCAGATTGCCCGGCATGAACAAATCCAGCAAGAGCCGGGGAAGGGAGAACCCATTTTCGATCAGCAGCTTATAGAATAGATACGAAAGCACCACCGCTGCCGACCCTAAGTAGCCAAACCGTGCGATGGAGCCTGCCAAACGGTTCAGGCGTACCCGCATGGGGCTTTCCCGGGTGTCCTCTTGTACGTCCAGGGCCAGCTTGCCATAAAAGCTGTGATCGCCCACTGCCAGCACATGCATGATGCCCTCGCCCCCAGTGACCACCGCGCCCCGAAAGAGCCGGTTCCGCGCATCAAAGTCGTCAGCCCGGGTGGAGGCGCTGGCGGGATACTTGCGGGCCTCCCGGCTCTCGCCGTTCAGGGCGGATTGATCGGCGTCCAACGAACCTTGGATCAGCAAACCGTCGGCGGGCACCCGGTCGCCGGGCTGTAACAAAACGATATCACCCACCACGATGTCGTCGATGGGTGTCTCCCGCAATTCGCCGTTGCGGCGTACTTTGCAACGGATGCGCGCCGCCTCGGCTTGCAACTTTTCAAAGGCCGATTCGTTGCCGTACTCAGAAACGGTGGCCACCAGCGTGGCGATCAGGATGGCGGCGGCGATGCCCGCAGGCTCGTACCAACTAAAGGATGCGCCCAGCAAAAACACCAAATTCACACCCAACGCCACCAGCAAAATACGAATAATGGGGTCGCCAAAGCTGGCCAGGTATTGCCGCCAAAACGACTTGCGTGCCCGCCGGGTAAGGGTATTTGCGCCGTAGGTTTCCCGTGCGCGCTCCGCCTGGGCATCGGTGAGGCCTTCTGGGATCATCCACATATACAATCCCTCCTGCGTCACTGTATGGAGTGAGCGGGAGGGATAGAACGGATTTAAAACAAGCTATTAATCGTCGTAATGGCCTTTGCATTGCAAAACTTCAATGGAACCATCGGGCTTGAGTTGATACACGAGCCTATTGGTTTCGTCGATGCGGCGGCTCCATCCGTCACGATACCGGAGCCGCTCAGGCTTTCCGATGCCTTTATTTCCGTTGCGGGCGATATCGCGCAGCAATTGATTGATCCGCCGCAACGTTTTTTTGTCAGTTTCTTGCCAGTGCAGGTATTCTGCCCATGCATTTTCGGCGAATGTCAGTTTACCCATTTTCCATTGCCTCAAGCTCTTCTATTGTTTTGATGACCACCTGGCCGCGCTCAATCTGCCCGATTGCTTCGTCGATGGCGGCCATGTTGGTGTCGCTGTAAAAGGGGTCAACCGATACTTCGAATGGTATGCGCTGCTCGCGGCTCATCTTTTTTGCGAAAATGGTAAATGCCGTGGTCATATTCATTCCAAGGGTTTGGCATGTACGCTCCATTGCCTTTTTGAGATCCTCATCCATCCGGATATTGACTAAGACTTGCGCCATTTTCTTCACTTCCCTTCTGATTTGCATTATGCATCGTCGTAAAGACATTGTCAATACGGAATATTTACAAGGGCATAGCACGATCTTCACGCCCAGTCCATTTTTACTTTTGTATTAAACATTATATGAAATAACTTCACAGGGCCCTGATCCTCTTGCGGCTTGTGGGGAAATACGCTACAATAAAGCGGGGTAACATGAGACGTATTCCATGTGTTTTACGGGAAGGACGGTGCGCGCGGACATGCGTTCAAAAAAAGATTGGTGGAAGCGCCCCTGGGCGTGGTGCGTGGCCACGGCTAGGGAGACGGCCAAGGGCTGGCGTGGGGCCGTGGCCCTTTTGCGGCGCGACTTGTGGAGGCCCCTGGCGCTGATTGCCGTGTTTTATTTTTTGCCCAGCTTTTTGGGCATTCTTTTGCCCCAGGCGGCGGCTTTTTTGTCCCTGGTGCAGAGTTTTGTGTGCGTGCCGCTGCTTTTTGCTTCCCTCGCACGGGTGCAGTTGACCGCGCTGCGGGAAGGTTCCGTGCCGCCAGTGAATTTGATCGATACGGTGCGCGACAGCGTGCGCCAATGGCGGGAGCTGCTGCTGTTGGCGTTGTTTGGTATCATGCTGGAGAGGGCGGGGGCCTTTGTATCTAGCACGGTGAGCCAGTTGCTGCTTAGCGTATTGGGTTTGTTTACCTGGATTCCATTGCTGGGCCCGTTGTTGGGTGGGCTGTTTTCCGCGCTGATTATGCTGTTTGGTTTTTTTGTATCCCTGCTGCTGGCCCAGGGCATCTACTTTGTTTGGCTCACCCGTGAAACCGAACGAACCCCGGTGCTGCTTACCCTGGCCACCACCTGGAATTTTTTGAAGGCTCACGTTCGGCAAGTGATCGGCCTGTACGCCTGTTTTGCCCCGATAGGGGGTGTGCTGCTGTTGCTGCCCATAAAGTATGCCCTATTGTGGTGGGTGATAGCCAACGTATTGATCTGGCTGCTGGGCACCAGCTATGCCGCCGCCCTGTACGCGGGCAGGGGCGTGAGGGGAAGCGATACCCATTCGCCGCCCCCCAATCTGCATATCTTAAAGCGTGCCAACGTTTCTGAAGAATAGTGAATCAAAGCGATAAAGGCGGATGAATGAACAGTATGGATCAAGCCAGGAAACGTTCGCTTCGGGAGATGGCGGCCCGGATCAAGCGCATTGAGCTATTTGATTCCACCGGGCTGGATGATGGGACGCGCTGCAATTTGCTGCTGATCATCTACGCGGTGATGATCGGCCAAGTCAGCTTTTTTATTACTTCCGGCGCGGCTTGGACCGGCTTTTTGCGCGAGGTGCTGCGGGCCGACGATTTTTTGCTGGGCATCCTGGCGGCGGTGCCGGTGGCGGCCAACACCGTACAAATCGTGATCGCCTATTGGATGCAGCGCTTTCAAAAGCGCCGCTTTTTCCTAATCTTCTTTGGTTTGCTGGGTAGGTTTTTTTGGATACCCATTGCGTTGGTGCCCTATTTTGTGCCCGATAGCCAGCACAGCGCTCAGATGATGCTGGTGTCGGTATTTGTGGTGGCGGTGGCCATTGGCAACAGCTTTGTGAACCTGGGGTATACGTCCCTAGTGGCGGATATCGTGCCCATGCGTATCCGGGGGCGCTACTTTTCGGCCAGGTTATCGGCTTCGCTGATCACCGGGCTGTTGGGCGGCTTGGGCGCATCCTATCTGGTGGATACGCTGGGTTTTACCGGGTATACGGTGGCGCTGATCGTCGCCGGCATCACCGGCATGGGGGATATCCTGTGCTTTTTGGGGGTTAAATTTCCGCCCATGCACCAGGCCCAAGACAAAAAACAATTGGGCATGCTGGCATCCCTGCGGCAGGTGCTGGCGGACAAAAGTTTTATGCGGGTGGTATTTTGTTTTACCTGCTGGGCCTTTGCGGTAAACGTGGCCGTGCCCTTTTTTAACGTGCACATGCTGGAGAGCCTGCGCATGTCGTATACCCGCATCACCACCATGAACCAGATTGCCGCCAATGTGGTGGCGCTGCTGGTGGTGCCCCTTTGGGGAAAACCCCTGGATCGTTTTGGCAACAAGGCCATTTTGCAGCTGTGCTCCCGTGTTTGTATGCTCATTCCGGCATTGTGGCTGTTTGTTACCCCAAATAACTTGTGGCTGATTTTGGTGATTAACTTTTTTAGCGGCGCTTGTTGGGCCCCTGTGGACATCTCCCAGCAGAACTTTTATTTTAACGCTTCTTCCGCCGAGAACCGGGCCATGTACGTCGCTGTGTTTTTTGCGGTGTTTAATCTTTGCGGGGTGGCGCTGAGCAACACTGTGGGCGGTTATTTGGTGCAAAACGTGTTTGGCAACGTGGTGGCCGGTGTTCCGTTGTTGCAAAAATGGGGCTGGACCAAGTACCATCTGGTATTTTTGCTTACCGTGCTGCTGCGGATTACCGTGGTTTTTGGGCTATTTCCCCGCCTGCGCGAGGAGGGCGCCCACACACACCGGGCCGCACTGCGCACCATGGGCGGCGAGTGGTATCGCGCCAGAGTTCGTTGGGCGCTGGGCGTACGCGCCACGATGATCCGCAAACGCTACAGGCGCGACCATGATCAGGAGGATGTATGAGGGATTTCGATGTGGACAAGGCGGTTACAGAGATTGCCGCCAAGCTGGACAAGGGGCGCTACCCCGAGTTTGCCCCTCAGTTTGGCGGGCTGATCCGCCGCGCCGTGGAGCTTGACCTGGCTTTTATGGAGGAATGCGGCTCGGCTTTTTACGACGACGACGAGGCCTTTGAGTACATCCTGGAAGGCATCGCCAGGGAGCGTGGATGGGGTGAAGATAAGATGGTGCGCCTGGGCGCGCTGATCGACGATTACATGGAAGCCCAAGAGCGCTATATGGAAGCTGCGGGTTTGTTGGAATGGGATTGAGGTATGGCCGTTGTAGGGCGCGACGCCCCCGGCGTGCCGTCGTATTGCGACAAAGCCATGTTATTTTGGGCGAATCACGGCGCGCCGAGGCGTCGCGCCCTACCATGATTGGCGTTGAAGCTGTAACGCACACAACACTAGCGCATAAGCTACCTTAGGGCTGTTGTATTGTTTTTCGTATGGAGGGGAAGGTATGGGGTTCAATGGGCGGCAGTGTTTGATTTGTGGGGAGCTACATGGTTCGAATTTGCGTGTGAAAGGATACGAAATCTGCGCGGGATGCGAGGGTGGGCTGGCCGCTGGCCGCCTATCGCCCCAGGCGGCATTGCCGGGTTTGCGCAGGCTGGCGGTGAAAACCTGCCTCACCTAATACCTACTGCAACCTAGTACTTACTGCAATGGAGGGAGCGAATGGCCCAGGTTGCCAACCGGCAGGAGGGTATTTTTATGGACAACCCTCAAGAGACGCCTTCTGAGATTTGCACAGTATCCCGCCCAACCCGGGGGGTGTGGCCGGTGCGCTATTTGCTGGCCAAGGTTGCGTCTTGTGGGATAACGCTGAGCATCATGGGTCTTTGTGTGGGCTACTTGTTCTTGCCCTCGGCCATCAACGACGTTACTTCCGTGCTGCTGGCGGTGGGGGTAACCGGCATCTGCTGCACCGTGTTGCACGGCGCCGTAAAGCGTTTTCTTTGCTTTTTGACGCCGAAACGCTCCATGCGTACCCTGGCCGGGTGCTTGCTGCAATCCATGCAGGAAGCGGGCTTTTTGGTTACCGGAGAGTTTCGGCTTCTCGTTCGCCGTGAAGGGCGCGAAATTCAGTGTGCGCTGGAGGGGGGGACGCCGCCCGAAAAACGGGTGTTTGCCCACTCTTTGCACGAGATGCTTTCGCCCATCGGCAGCCCACGCTACGTGCTGCTGCGAAAGGCCCAAGGCAAAAAGCGGAGGGTCAGCGCCTTTGTGCAAAGTTACGCCTGCCCCTTGGCCATGAACCAGCCCCAGAATGCCGAGCTGCTGGCCTATCGTTTGAGCCGGGCCATGGGCGGTGTGGAAGCCGTAGATACCCGCTACCCGGAGGGGCGCGCGATCCTGCAATACTGCAAAGAGTTATCGCATATCAACAAAGGAGGAACATAAAACATGATGACGGAGCGTCAAGAGCGGCTGATCAAAGAGCACGGGCAGCTCTTCGGAAAAGGGAAGACTGTTCACCTGGTGTCCGCACCGGGCCGAATCGAGATCGGCGGAAACCATACCGATCACAATCACGGCCAAGTGCTGGCCGCCGCTATCAACCTGGATACTTTGGCGGCGGTATCAAAAACCGACGACGGTGTGATCACCGTACACAGCGACGGGTACCGGTTTATCCTGGTGGAGACCGATGACCTGGCTCCCCGGGAGCGGGAGCGGGGCACCACGGCGGCGTTGATCCGTGGCGTGGCGGCGCGTTTGCAGGAATTGGGATACCGTATGGGCGGCTTTGAAGCGGCAGTGACCAGCAGCGTGCTGCCCGGCTCCGGCCTTAGTTCCTCGGCGGCATTTGAGGTGCTTATTGTGGCGATACTGGACGCACTGTACAACGACTGGACCGTGCCCGGACTGCTCCGGGCGCAAATCGCCCAATATGCTGAGAATGTGTTTTTTGGTAAACCTTGCGGGCTAATGGATCAGACCGCCAGTTCTGTAGGTGGGCTGGTGCAAATCGACTTTGGTGGGGAGCAGCCCCAATTGCGCGGTTTGCAATACGATTTTTCCGCCAAAGGTTATGCGGTTTGCGTGGTGAACACCGGCGGCAACCACGGCGGTTTAACCGCCGACTATGCGGCTATCCCCGGGGAGATGAAGCGGGTGGCTGCCCATTTCGGCAAAAAGACCCTGCGCGAGGTGGACGAGGAGCAGGTGGAGGCTAACCTAGCCGCGCTCCGCTCAACCAAGGGCGACCGCTCTTTGTTACGCGCGATGCACTTTTTTGCGGAGAACCGGCGGGTACAGGCCCAGGTGGATGCGCTGAATCGCGACGACCTGCCCGCTTTTTTTGCCGAGATCAACGCGTCGGGAGATAGCAGCTGGATGCTGCTGCAAAACGTGTGGGCTTGCCCGGAGGAGCAGCCCATCGCCTTGGGACTAGCCCTCAGCAAGCTTATTTTGGGCGGCCAAGGCGCATGCCGCGTACACGGGGGCGGCTTTGCCGGTACTATCTTGGCTTTTGTACCCAATGCATTGCTGGATGAATACACTCGGCGTATGGAGGCGTTGTTTGGCGCCGATACGTGCGTGGCGCTGGATATCCGACCCGAGGGTGCGGTGTGGTTAACAAACTGTTGATTTTTTGTGTTCGGATGGATTCCGAAGTCAAAAAGCAATTTAATGATTTTTGTGCTTTGGTCGGCATGAACACCACGGTTGCGTTCAATATGTTTGCCCGCGCTGTCTTGCAAAGGCCATTACGACGATTAACCGACGTAATCCAATTTTGGAGGTATCGTTATGAAAAGAGCAATGATTTTCCTGGGCTGCGTTGCGCTACTCATATCCCTGTGCCTAACCACTTGTGTTGCCGAGAGCCGGCTCATGAACTACAGGGACTGGCTCAGTGCATTTGGTGAAGAATCGGGGAGCTCTGATTTACCGGACGAAATCGAGCTCGACTACTTGTTTCTTTCTACTGTCTTGGACGGAATGGCGCGGGAGGCTGTGGAGTTCCCTCGGGAATGGCCATCCCAATGGCTGGGCGAGGCAATCCCGGAATACACCGGCACGGGCTGGATGTTTGATATATTTATGCATCGCCCTCCCATGAGCTATGCCGTTGAGGATGTTCGGTATGTGGCGATCACAATGTATGACTTTTTGCCCCAAGAGGTGGACGCGTACATGGACGGCCTCCTGTCCATAGGCTTTGAGGAGGCAGAGAACGAAGGAAGGGTTCTTCAGTTGATTGAAGATGGGCTGGTTGAAAGCGCCCGATCTTTCCGCGGTGAGGGTTGCACGCTGATGCTTATGTTTGCCTTTGGCAATGGCGATGAATTGATCCGCGAAAAACCCCTCGTACAGTTCAGCGTGCATTTTGACCGTGATCCTTACATGCTGGATTTCTCCCCTACAGCAGGCACGGAATTGATGAACATCGAACAATGGGACGCTCTGACAGGCGAATACGCGGGCAGGCCGCCAAAAACGAACCAAGTAGGGATGTCGGAGGCCGCTGACGGCTTCCAGTATGAAATGATCATGTATCCTTCCCAATGGCCCAAAGAGTTCTTTGGCAACCTGATTCCCGAGTACGTCTTTCCCGCAACTTTGTTTTACATGGTGTACTCTATGCCGGAAGAGAATCCCTTGCCCGAAGAAGCCTTGGATATGGAACTGGTCATCATCAATTTACAGATGGAACACGTAGAAACATATGCGCGGGAACTTGTTGGTTTCGGCTATTACGAAGTGGCTCCGGAGAACTATACCCAGGACGATGCCCTCGTGATCCAACGCCTGGCCACGAGCCGAGTTTTCGCCCTTCCCTCCTTGCGTGTCTACCTGGCGACCGCCGAGGTGGAGGAACTTGGTCCATTGCTCACTATCTATATGCGCTTTTTGGGGCGGTAGCGCGATGATTTTTTTCCAGGGCAACAGCAGTTGAAAACAAATTTTACCAACACTCCTGTTGTTCGTCAAACGGTCGTGCAGAATCCCTCCACCGCTGCGGCGGTTCCCCTCCCTTTAACAAGGGAGGTAGGGGTTAAGGACGAAAATTTGGAAAAAATCCCTTGCCCCCTTGTCAAAGGGGGGAGAGCCACCGCAGTGGCGGGGGATTCCTGAGCGGCGAAGCGCAAGAAATCAAGGCTTGGTAAATATTATTTTCAAATGCTGTTGCCCTGATTTTTTCCTAAAAGCTTGACGGCAACCTCCAATTCTGCTACAATTTGTACACAATCAAATACCTGTGCCGTAGACAGTGGGTGCGTTCGCGCAATAATGGGGATTTCCCGCCCGCCGAGGTGCGAGGGTCTCGCTTGCCGAGAATCATGCATTTCCACCCTTGCGCCTACATGCGCAGGGGTTTTTGGTTGGTGCGATCATTTTTGCACGATCAATTCGGAAAGGAGGAAACCAATTGTCCACGAATCTGGAGCTCAAAAAACAAGCCGTTGCCGAAATCGTGGAGAAGTTCAAGGGCGCAAAAAGCGTGGTTGTGGTGGATTACATGGGCTTAACGGTGGAAGAGGTCACCGGGCTGCGCGCCAAGTTCCGTGCGGGCGGGGTGGATTATGTGGTGTACAAAAACACCATGGTCCGCCGCGCGATAGACGAACTAAAAATCACGGGCTTCGACGAAGTCCTCAAAGGCCCGTCTGCCTTTGCGTTTTCCCAGCGCGACGAGATCTCCGGCGCAAAGATCATCAAAGAGTACATGGACAACGACAAGCGCAAGGTGCTGTCGATCAAGGCCGGCTACATCGAAGGCCAAACCATCGACGCCAAGGGCGTGGAAGCGCTGGCGGCCTTGCCGCCCAAGGAAGTGCTTATTGCCCGCATGATGGGCAGCCTCAACGCCCCGATCACCAACCTGGTGGGTGTGCTGTCCGCCACGTTGCGTTCCCTGGTGTATGCGGTGGATGCCGTGCGCAAGCAAAAAGCTGGAGAATGACTATCCAAAACAATAAATCAATTAAATGGAGGATTTTAGTATGAATCGCGAAGAACTGCTTTCCGCAATTGAGTCCATGACGGTGTTGGAGCTGGCCGAGCTGGTAAAGGCCATGGAAGAAAAGTTTGGCGTGTCCGCCGCCGCCCCGGTGGCCGTTGCCGCCGCTCCGGTCGCTGGTGGCGCCGCCGCCCCCGCCGAGGAAGAGAAGACCGAGTTCGACGTTATCCTGAAGGAAGCCGGCGCGGACAAGATCAAGGTGATCAAGGTTGTGCGCGAGATCGTATCCGGCCTGGGCCTCAAGGAAGCGAAGGAGCTGGTGGAGTCGGCTCCCAAGCCCATCAAAGAAGGCGTCACCAAGGACGAGGCCGAGAAGATCAAAGCGAAGCTGGCCGAAGTGGGCGCTGGGGTCGAAATCAAGTAAGGCTAACCAAAAGCAGGGCAACAGCATTTGAAAATAATTTTTTCCAATTCATTGATTTTTGCACATCGCCGCTATTGAATCCCCCCGCCACTGCGGTGGCCCTCCCCCCTTTAACAAGGGGGGTATGGGATTCTTGAAGTTTTCGTTCTTGGCCCCTACCTCCCTTGTTAAAGGGAGGGGGACCGCCGCAGCGGTGGAGGGATTCTGCACGGCGTTTTGCCTAATGATAAGATTGTTGGAAGAATTTATACCCAAATGCTGTTGCCCTGAACCAAAAGCAAAGCCCTTGCTTTCATCTTGTTGGATGGAAAGCAAGGGCTTTTCGTAATCCTAACCTATTTTTCCCCGGCGTCGGCCCAATTGTCCAAATCGGCGCTCAAATGCTCCACGATTTGGCGCAGCGCCTTGCGCTGGCGCAGGTTCAGCGGATCGTAGGGAGTGGTTTGGGGCAGCGGAAGCAGGGAATCGGCTAGCAGCGACTCCAAAGAGACCTGCAGCGCATTGGCAATGCCTACCACGGTCTCCATGCTGGCTTTGCGAGTGCCTCGCTCCACGTGCCCCAGAAACGACACGGAGAGGCTTACTTCATTGGCAAGGCGGGCCTGTGTCCACTTGCGCATTGTGCGTTCCACGCGGATGCGCTTGCCCAGCTCTACGTAATCCATGGTTACAATCCTTCCTTTCCGAAATGACTTTCCGAATGACAAATCCGATCAGGCGATTGGCCCGATCAAAGCGCTATGTCTAAATCATATTCATTCTGCAAAGCATTGTCGAATCCTGCTGTTTAACATCGAAATTTGACCGAAATTGCGCTGGAAATTGATGCCAAATCAAAACATTTTCTTATGTAATCAAAATAGTGCTAGCTTTTTTTGATTTGCTGTGTTATACTCCGTTACAAGGCCCCAGCCAAGGAACCAGCCTAAGAGTCCTCCTCAAGTCAGTCGAGTCTATCCGATGACTGGAAGTCTGGATCAAATCAGGGTTGTCGTCGGGTGAGGGTACTATCAACGAGGAGGAACCATCCCATGTATGAAGACAAAGTCTTAGCCTGCCGCGAGTGCGGCGCCGAATTCGTGTTCTCCGCTTCCGAGCAGGAGTTCTACGCCGAGAAGGGCTTCCAGAACCAGCCCGGCCGTTGCCCCGGCTGCCGTGCGAATCGTCGTGCCTCCGGTGGTGGCCGCGACCGCGGTGAGCGCCAGATGTACGAAGTAGTATGCGACGGCTGTGGCGTCACCACCCAGGTGCCCTTCCAGCCCCGTGGTGATCGTCCGGTTTACTGCCGCGATTGCTTCGACCGTCAGCGTCAGGGCTACTGATCACAGAATCAAGACGGTATGGCCGGATTCCGAAAAGGATCCGGCTTTTTGTATGTTGTTCCTTAAAGTGGTTTCTGCTATAATGGGTGGCGTCGATTTGAATCAGCAAAAGGAGGATGCCTGTGTCCAAGCTGCGGATTGGGATACTCGGCGCGGGGCATATCGCTCATCGCTGGATGAGTGACGCGCGTACCGTAAACGAGGCGGAGATCACCTGCGTTGCCGCGCGGGAGTTGCCCCGGGCCCAGGCCTTTGCCGAGCGATGGGATATCCCCAACGCGGTGGGAGGGTACCAAGCGCTTGTCGAACACCCGGAAGTGGACGCGATCTACGTGGCCACGCCCCATCCCATGCATTACGAACATACCTTGCTGGCCATAAACGCCGGCAAACATGTGCTGTGCGAGAAACCGGCGGCGCTGAATGCCGTGGAGTTAGGGCGGATGCAAGCCTGTGCCAAAGAACGCGGCGTGTTTTTGATGGAGGCGATGTGGACACGGCTCTTTCCGGCGGTGCAACGCGCAAAAGAGCTGTTGGCCGAGGGGGAAATCGGCGAATTGCGCGGGTTACGTGCACAGTTTTGTTACGATTCGCCCTTTGATCCCGCTTCCCGGCTGTTTAACAAGGCGCTAGGCGGCGGGGCGCTGCTGGATGTAGGGTGCTATCCCATCGCTTTTGCCCTGGATATGTTTGGATGTGCGCCGGATCAAATCACCGGGGCGGCCCACATTGGCGATACCGGCGTGGACGAGCGAAACACCATTTCGTTGCGTTTTCCGGGCGGCGGGGTGGCGATGCTGGCCAGCGCCGTTCGTATGGCCATGCCTATAGAGGCTGTGCTGTATGGCGAAACCGGCACGTTGCATGTGCCCGATTTTTACCACCCCGACCGCCTGCTGCTGGAGCGGGACGGGCAGACCGCCGTGGTGTTTGAGCAACCCTATGTGCCCCAAGGTTTTGCCTTTGAACTGCGCCACGTATGCCAATGCGTGAACGCGGGATTATTGGAGTCGCCCCGCATGTCCCACGGGGATTCCATGGCGGTGATGCGGGTGATGGACACCCTGCGCGCCCAATGGGGCATCGTGTATCCGGGCGAGGAAGCGTCATGCCCAAGTTAGAAGCCTATCACCGGGATCTGCCATACAGTTACGCCACCGGCATTTTTCCCGCCACCGAGTGCTTGCATGCTTGCCCGGATCGTTGCTTGCGCCTGCTGGTACACAGCCGGGCCAAAGAGAGCGGGGGAGTTGGGCAGCTAACAGAAGCCTGTGAACAAGCCGGTATCCGCGTGGAGCAGGCGGACCGGGCGTTGGAGCGCATCGCCCGCAAAGAAAACTGTTATGCGGCTATGGTGTTTGCCAAGCAAGCGGCCGATTTGGATGCAAACGCCGCCCATGTGGTGTTGCACCATCCGGCGGACAGCGGCAACGTGGGCGCGGTGCTGCGTAATTGCCTGGCCTTGGGTATAGAGCAGGTGGCCATCATCCGCCCGGCGGTGGATGTCTACGAGCCCCGGGTGGTTCGTGCCTCCATGGGCGCCATGTTTCGTGTGAACCTGCGGCATTTCGAAAACTTTGATGGGTACCGGGCGGCCTTCCCCGATCACGTGATTTACCCGTTTATGCTGGCCGGTTCTGTAACCCTGGAGCAGGCGGTGCGGGCGGCGCGGGAGCCTTACGCGCTGGTGTTTGGCAATGAAGCGACCGGCCTGCCTGATGCGTTTGCGGATTACGGTCAAAGCGTGCGCATCCCCCAGAGCGACAAGGTGGACTCTCTGAATCTGGCTGCGGCGGTGGCCATCGGTGTGTATGCGTTTCAACGGAGAGAGGAATAAAGATGCAGGATCAATGGATGGAACAAGCCTGTACGCAACTGCGGGAGGCCGTAAACTTCTTGGCGGAACGGGCTGCTTTAAAGCCCGGCGCGCTGATGGTGTTGGGCTGCTCCAGCAGCGAGGTGGGCGGCGACGTGATCGGCAAGGCCTCCAACCCGGAGCTGGGCGATATGCTGGCCCGCACCTTTCGAGAAGCCTGTACAGCTCATGGCCTGCATGTGACTGTGCAGTGCTGTGAGCATCTCAACCGGGCGCTGGTGATGGAGCGTGCCCAAGCCCAGTATCGTGGCTTGGAAATCGTGTCGGCGGTGCCTCATCCCAAGGCAGGCGGATCCTGTGGCGCGGCCATGTACCGCCAGTTGGAAGACCCGGTGCTGGTATCCGCTGTGCAGGCCGACGCAGGCATCGACGTGGGCGATACCCTAATCGGCATGCACCTGCGGCCGGTGGCGGTGCCGGTGCGGGCTCCCTTTCAAAGCGTGGGCAAGGCTCATTTGGTGATGGCCTTCAGCCGCCCCAGGTTGATTGGTGGCGAAAGGACCCGATATCAAATCACAGATGAAGGAGATTGTTTTGACGATGAAGGGTGAATCTGTTTTTTCCTGGTTGGTCCGCCTGGTAAAGGGCGGGGTGGTTGGCATGGGCTTTATCATTCCGGGGCTCAGCGGCGGTGCGTTTGCGGTGATCGTGGGCATCTACGAGCCTATGATCCGCTTTTTTGCCAACATCCGCAAGGATTTTGTAAAGAATCTTCTGTTTTTTATTCCGGTGGGCGTTGGCATGTTGGCCAGCGTTGTTTTGGTTTCAAGGGTGCTGGGGCAATTTTTTGAGTCCATGGGCACAGAGGTTCCCTTGCTTTGGTTTTTTGTGGGTTGCGTTTTGGGCACGCTGCCCGGCCTGTTCCAAAAGGCGGGAGAAAAAGGCAGGCAGGCCAAGCATGTGGTTATTGCAGTGGCATCGACTGTGTTGATGTGCGCCCTTTTGTTTTTTCTTTATCAGCTCAGCCAAGGAATGCAGGAGGGCGAAGGTGGCTCGGAAAGCATATTCACCTGGCTGTTGGTGGGCGGCATATTCGGTTTGAGCGCTATCATCCCCGGCCTGAGTTCCACAACACTTATTGTGCTTATGGGGCTCTACAAGGCAATGACGGATGGAATCGGCAGCTTGGACATGCAGGTGCTGCTCCCTATCGTAGCGGGTGTGGGCGCCGGATTCTTGTTGCTGTCCAAACTATTCAATCGGTTGTTTGATCGCGCCTATGCGGGTTTTTACCACTTCATACTCGGGTTGGTGATTGCCTCCACGGTGATGATTGTGCCTTGGAGCGGCAAAGTGCTGGAGAGCGGTGAGGCAAGCTACACCCTAACCCTGGCGCTGGTTTCTGCGTGCGCGTGCGCCGTGGGGCTTGTGGTAGGGTATGGGATGGGCGTATTGGAGCGGAAGCAGAGGGGACATACTGAATAACAAAAAGGCGGTGAACGGCATGGATACACAAATCCAAAAAGAATTGGAATTGGTCAAAGAGAGCGTATTGCAAGTCGTTCCCGCGGAGGCGATCTATCTGTTTGGTTCATATGCTAGCGGAACACCTAACGAAGAAAGTGACCTTGATATATACATAGTTGTGCCGGATGATACGGAAGATTTATCCGAGTTATACGCCGATATCCAAGGGTTGCTGCGTAAAAAGACTCTCTTTCCGATGGATTTGCTTATTGCACGTTCCCGTGTATTCAATCGCAGAAAAAACGGGCCAACAATGGAAAGCTCTATTGCCCGGAAAGGAGCGCTGCTTTATGGAGCATGAGTATGTGGCCGAGTGGTTCAAGTATGCCGACATGGATTTTTTGGCCGCTGAGCACCTGCTTACATTGCACCCACAACCACTTGAAATTATCTGTTTTCATTGTCAGCAAGCGGCAGAAAAATACCTAAAAGGATACTTGGTTTTCAAAGAGAAAACAGACCCCCCAAAAACACACGAGTTAGTGCTGCTTCAGATTACATGCATCAAGTTTGATAGTGGTTTTGACAGTATTAGCCGTGCTTGCGAGGTTTTGTCTCGTTATGGTGTTCAGCCACGCTATCCCAATGAGATGGAAATAACAGAAAATGATATGCTGAAAGCCATTGAATACGCCCGACAGGTTCGAGGCGCTGAACCGTTGATAGATGCACGAAGGAGAATAAGCCCAATGATAGGCAGGTGACAAGTGAATGCGTGATGTGTCCACAAGCGCAAAAAGATGGATATGCGCACTGGCCTGTTTGTGCATTGCGACCGTTCCGTTCGCGGTGCAAGCCCAATCTGCTGATGTGGACGCCGATATCGACGCGATCTTCCGCAGCTGTAAGACCGTGGGCGGAGCGGTGCTGGTGGCTAGGCATGGGGAGCTGGTGTACGAGCGCTACTATGGCCTTGCCGACATAGAGCGGCGCAAGCCGGTAACCCAGGATACCTATTTTCGTGCCGCATCGGTCACTAAGTTTGTTAGCGGCATCGGCGTGATGATTCTGGTGGAGCAGGGCCTGCTTGAGCTGGATGCCGACATTGGAGATGCGCTGGGTATGCCCGTGCGCAATCCCCGCTTTCGTAACAGGCCGGTGACCCTGCGCCAGCTCATGACCCATACCGCAGGCGTGTATGACCATAACGGGTTTACCAAAGCGAATGCCACGCTTCGTTCCCTTCTGGTGCGCAATCCCCGCAGCAATTTTACGGATCGCAGGCCGGGCAGCGCCTATGCTTATTCTAACTTCGGCGCGGGCATCGTAGGCGCGCTAATGGAAGCGGCTACCGGGCAAAGCGTCAATGCTTTTATGGCCGAGCAGGTGTTTGTGCCCATGGGCATAGAAGCGGCATACAGCGCCTCGCTGTTGAGCTCACCGGAGGGCGTGGTTTCTACGTACAAGGGTGAGCGGGTAACCAGGCTGGCCAAAGACGCCCTAAAGGAGCGATACGATGACACCTGCAACCCCGACGCCCATATTCGAACCACCGTCGGCCGTTTGTGGATTCGCCCGCGCGACCTGCTCAAACTGGTGTGCCTGGTGGGTGAAGGCGGCGAGTTAAACGGCGTGCGCTTGCTTAAGCCCGAAACTGTGGTTCGGATGATCGAGCCACAGTCCGGCATGGGCAGCGTGGCTGGCGATACCCCGTATGGGTTGTTTACCATCCGCTTGGAAGGCGTGTTACCCGGCGTTACGCTCTATGGCCATCAGGGAAATACCTCGGGCTTTGTGTGCAACGCCTACTTTGATCCCGAAACCGGCTATGCCTTTGTGCTGATGACCAACGGCACCGATCAGCGTGGGGATGGAAAGATTAACAATCTGGCGCGCAGGTTGATCACCTATACCTATCCGATGGCGATGGGGGAAGTTAGAGCCAAAGTAGAGGAGACGAGCCCATATAGCTATGAAGACTGAGTATTGATCTGAAATCGGCTGTGTTTGTTTGTGATCTTTTACCCTGGGCCTTCGGCCAGGCTTGCATTGCGCCGCTTTCTTTGATAGAATACATGGGGTTGTACATGACAAAACTCTGATGGGACGAGGGCAACGAATGAGGATCGTGTTAGACGCGATGGGTGGGGACGCCGGAGTGCGTGTGAACGTACAAGGTGCGCTGGATGCCCTGCGCGAATACCCGGATATGCGCCTTACCTTGGTGGGCCGCGAAGAGGATATGCGCGGGCACCTTCAGGCGATAACGGCTGGCGGGGGCAACGAACCGGCGCTGGACCGCCTAACGTTGCTCCACGCCCCTGATGTGATTGGCATGCACGAAGCGCCGGTGATGGCGGTACGCCGCAAGCCCCATTCCTCCATTGTGGAGGGGCTGATGCTGGTGAAAAATGGGGAGGCCGACGCCTTTGTCTCGGCGGGCTCCACCGGCGCGGTGCTGGCTGGCGGCATGTTTCGGGTGGGCCGCATCGAGGGGGTCGAGCGTCCGGCTCTGGCCGCGCTGTTCCCCATGCGCACCCGCAAGTCGCTGATCCTAGACATCGGTGCTAATACCGATTGCAAGCCAGAGTGGCTGGCCCAGTTTGCCCTGATGGGTTCGATCTACATGCGTCGCACCCAGGGCATTGAAAACCCGCAGGTTGCCCTCGTCAACATCGGCATGGAAGAGGAAAAAGGCAACGAAACCGTTAAGCGTGCGTACCAGCTGCTCAAGGAGCAGCCCGGCATCAACTTCATCGGTAATGCCGAGGCACGGGACCTCCCCGAAGGTGTGGCCGACGTGCTGGTATGCGATGGATTTGTGGGCAATGTGATCCTCAAGTTTATGGAGGGTACGGTGCATACGATCTTTAAAATCGTAAAGGATGGGCTAAAGAGCACAAACAGGGGCAAGGTGGGCGGGCTGATCGCCAAACCAACCTTTAAGCGGATCGCTGCCGGTCTGGATGCCAGCGAGGTGGGCGGCACTCCCTTCCTGGGTGTGGATGGTGTGGTGATCAAAGCCCACGGCAACTCCAATGCCCGCGCCATTTTCAGCGCGATCCGCCAGGCCCGGCTGATGGTGGAAAACAGAGTTGTTTCGATTATCAAAGACGGGATCATTCAGTAATATATACTGGAATAATAGGAGGGTCATGATATGGTATACGACAAGGTGGCCGCAATGGTGGCCAAGCAGATGCGCGTTGCGCCCGAAAACGTCCAGCCTGAATCCCGGCTGCTGGAGGACCTAAAGGCGGATTCCGCCAACGTGATGATGCTGGTGATGGACCTGGAATCCGAGTTCGATGTGATGGTGGAGGATGACGCGCTGATGACGGTAAAAACCGTGGGCGATTTGGCGCGATATATCGAGGAGAAGCAGGCGTAACCAACCGACGGCAGAAAGAATCGGCACAACCCCTATATATTGTACGGCTTTACGCAAGGCATACAATATATAGGGGGAGATTCTATATTTGGAGGGAATGCAGGTGGGCAAAACCGATCAATCCGGGGAGCTGGGGGGGCTGATGGGCGCCCTTGACTATCGTTTTGCCGATGTGGGGCTGCTCCGGCTGGCGCTTACCCATCCCTCCTTTGCCCTCCAGCGGGAGGCCCGGGACAACCAGCGCCTGGAATACCTGGGCGATGCGGTGTTGCAGCTATGCGTATCGCGCCGTTTGTACGATATGTTTCCCAACCTGCCCGAAGGGCAATTGAGCCGAAGGCGGGCGCTGCTGGTGTGTGAGCCGTCGTTATGCGAGGCCGCCCGCCGCCTGGGCCTGGGCGAGGCACTGCTGCTGGATCGGGGCGAGACACAAACCGGCGGGCGCACCAAACCCTCGGTGCTGGCCGACGCCATGGAAGCGGTGATTGCGGCGGTGTATCTGGATGGAGGCATTGAAGCCGCCGCCGCGCTGGTGGACCGCGCTATAGGCGATTACGACCGGGGCGATGTGCTTCGCGTGGACGCCAAGACCGCATTGCAGGAGTTTTTGCAGGCCCAGTGCCATCCTGCGCCGGTGTACGAGAGTGCGGGGGAGGAAGGCCCGCCCCACGAGAGGCTGTTTACCGAGCGTGTGGTGTTGGGTGAGGGGCAGGCTTTTGAAGGCCAGGGCGGGAGCAAGAAGCAGGCGCAGCAGCAGGCGGCCCAGCGGGCGCTTGAGCAGTTGAAGTCATGAATCTGATACCGGTGGACGGAATCCCCCCGCCACTGCGGTGGCCCTCCCCCCTTTAACAAGGGGGGGGTAGAGAGGGAATGGTATGGTTGATAGAGTTTCCCCAAGCCTCCCTTGTTAAAGGGAGGGGGACCGCCGCAGCGGTGGAGGGATTCAGGAGGAGTACGTTCCTTGCGTTTAAAAAAACTAGAAATCTATGGGTTCAAGTCCTTTCCGGAGCGCACCGAGCTTGTGTTTGAGCAGGGCATTACCGGCATCGTGGGCCCTAATGGCAGCGGAAAATCCAATATATCCGACGCGGTGCGCTGGGTACTGGGCGAGCAAAACGCACGCAGCCTTCGCGGCGGCAAAATGGAAGACATTATATTCAACGGCACCGAAAAGCGCAAAAAGCTGGGTTATTGCGAGGTGTCGTTGGTGTTTGACAATACCGACCAGGCCCTGGCCTCGGACTTTGCCGAGGTGCAGGTCACCCGCCGTGTGTTTCGCAGTGGGGAGAGTGAGTATTCCCTGAACAAGGCTCCCTGCAGGTTGAAGGATATCGTTGATTTGTTTCGGGATACCGGCATCGGCAAGGAGGGGTACTCCCTGATCGGCCAGGGGCGCATCGACGAGATCTTATCCGTAAAAAGTGAGGATCGCCGCCAGGTGTTCGAAGAGGCTGCCGGCATCGTAAAGTATAAATCCCGTAAAGAAGAGGCCGAGCGCCGCATGGAAAACACGCGGCAGAACCTTACCCGGGTGGAAGACATCATCGAGGAGTTGAGCAATCAGCTGGAGCCCCTGGCCCAGCAGAGCGAGACGGCCAGGCGTTACCTGGCGTTCCGTGAGCAGTTGCGGGGCTTGGAGCTGAATGCCTTTTTGGTGCGCAGCGACCGGATGCAGGATCGGGTGGCTTCCATCAACCAAACCATCGAGGGTTTGGCCGAGGCCATCAATCAAGCGGAGGAGCGGGAGCGGGAACAGGGCGCCCGCCGGGCAGGGATCGAAGAGGATATTGCAGCCCAAGACCGGCTGGTGACCCAGGCCCACGGGAATGTGCTGGAGCTCACCCGGGCGTTGGAGGCCTGCGAGGGCGCCAACAACGTGTTGCGTGCCGACATCGCTCATACGTCCCAAGACGAGGAACGCCTGCTTGCCGAGCGCTACGAGGCCGAGCAGCGCTTGCACGCCTTGGAAGCGCTGCAAGCCAGCGCCGCCGGGGATCAAACCGAGCAACATTCTGTGCTGGACGCCCAGCGTAAGGAGCTGGCGCGCATCGAGGAGCTCCAAAGCGAAGCCGAGGCAGAAGCAGAAGCCAGGGAGCAGGCCCTGGACGAACACAAGGCCGCCATCATGGAGGCCATGAACCGCCTTTCCGACGTGCGCAGCACCCAAACCCGGCTCACCACCATGGGGCAATCGTTGGAAAAACGGTTGGAGGAGCTGCGTGGGGCCCAGGGCGATATGGACGAGGAATCGGCACGGCTGCAAGAGGCGGTGCGTGCCGCCGAGGCTTCCCAGCAGAGCGTGGGCGAGGTGATGACCCGCCTATCCCAAGAGACCGCCGGCTTGGACGCCCAAGTGCGGGCCACCGCCCAACAGGCCGATGCCCTGGGCGAGGAACTGTCCCAATGTACCGGCAAACAGCAGGCTTTGTCGTCCCGCCTGCGGGTACTGCGGGAGATGGAGCGGGACTACCAGGGGTATCATCAGGCCGTAAAAGAAGTTTTGCGGCGCGCTAAAGAAGAAAAGGGTGTGCACGGTGTGGTGGCTACCCTGTTGCGTGTGCCCAAGGAGTACGAAAAACCCGTGGAAGCCGTGCTGGGCGCGGCTCTGCAACATGTGGTGACCCAAGACGAGTACGTGGCCAAACGTTTGATCGATTATCTGCGCCAGCGGCAATATGGCCGCGCTACCTTCCTGCCCATGAGTGCGGTGCAGGGCCGTACCTTATCGCCCCAGGAGCGGCAGTTGCTTACCATGCCGGGTTGCCTGGGCGTGGCCAGTGAGCTGGTATCCTTTGATGCCCAGTACCGGGGCGTGATGGAGAGCCTGCTGGGCCGCACAGTGATCGCTAAAGACCTGGAAAGCGGTATCGAGATCATGCGGCGGGGCCGTTACGCCTTCCGCCTGGTAACCCTAGAGGGCGACGTGATGCACTCCGGCGGCTCGATGACCGGCGGCAGCGCCCAATCCCGGATCACCAGCCTGCTCTCCCGTGAGCGGGAGATCGCCGAGCACGAGAAGGATTTGCGGGATTTGGGCGGCAAGATCACGGAAATCAAGGGCGAGTTGGAAGCCATCGAGGGCCGCCGCTCCGAAGAAAAACGGCTCCGGGGCGAGCTGTTTGCCGCCCTGCATCAAGAAGAAATCGCCGTGGCACGGGAACAGGAGCGCCTCTCCCGGGCTCAGGATGAATACAGCGCCCATGTCGAGAAGCGCAACCAGCAGCGGCTGATGTGTGAGCAGATCGAAGACAATCTGCGGGACATTGCCGAGCAAATGAACGAGATCGACGCCCGGCAAGACGGCGCCGAGCAGGATACCAACCAAATGCATCAGCGGACCCAGGCCCTGCAAGCCGAGCTCACCGAAGCGCGGGAGGCAGCCAATCGAGTCCGGGAGCAGGCCACGGCCTGGCGGGTATCCCTGGCTGCCCTGGAGCGTGAGGTGGAGTTGCTCCGCCGCGATGCTGCCCGGCTCGCTGTGGAGCAAGAGGAGCTGCGCCGCCGTCTGGCCCAGCATCAGCAGCAATTGCATCGGTGCCAGGGGGCAGCCCAGGAGCACGCGCGTCAGTTAGAGGCCGGGGAGGCCGAGCAGCGCGCCTGCCAGGAGCGCCTTCGGGAAGCGGGGGTTTCATTAGAAGAAGCCCAGGCTCAACGTACCCGGCTGCAAGAGGCCCTGTACGAGCAGAGCGAGCA
>WQXF01000018.1 GCA_009784985.1 Clostridia bacterium
CAACCGTGACGGCGAGGTGGTATTCGAAGACGTACCCCTGGGCCGGTACATGGTGATAGAGACCAAGGCCCCCGAAGGCTACATCGGCAGCGACATACGACGCAGCCTGGACATCAACGGGGAGCGAGCCGTGCGGACTATTGTCGTGCCTAATCGCAGGGGCTCGAATGCGGGTGAGGACGACGAGGGTTTGGTCCGGTCCCTGCTGGAGACGATTATGGATTTGGGTGTGCCCAATGCCGGGGCTTGTAGTAGGAATGTGGGGGACTGTCCTAAGTAAAGGTAATCTCCAAAGCCGCGAGCATAATCGCTTGCGGCTTTTCCCATGCTCTGTTATACTGGTTTTCGTTAGATGAACACAGAACAAAAGGAAGTTTCATGCAGATACAATGGTACCCAGGGCATATGGCGCGGGCCAAGCGCTTGCTCAAGGATCAGCTAAACCGGGTGGATGTGGTGCTGGAGCTGTGCGACGCACGGTTGCCCGCCTCTAGCCGTAACCCGGATTTGGACGCGCTTTGCGCGCGCAAGCGGCGGATTGTGGTGTTAGGCAAGGCCGACCTGGCCGAAGAAAACGTAACCCGCGCCTGGATGCGTTTTTTTGAGCGGCAGGGTTTGCAGGCGATCCCTTTTGTAGCCCCCCGGGGACGGCCCAAGGAAGTGCTGGCGGGTATCGACCGGGCGGTGGCCGATGCGGTGGAACGCCAAGCCGCCCGGGGCGTGCGCAAAACCGTAAGGGCCATGGTGCTGGGCATCCCCAATGTGGGCAAATCCACGCTGATCAACTGCTTGCGCGGCCAGGCTGTGGCCAAGACTGCCGACCGGCCCGGTGTGACCCGCTCCAACCTGTGGGTGCGCGTTACCCCCTACCTGGAGCTGTTGGACACGCCCGGCTTGCTCTGGCCCAAGTTGGAAGATGCCCAGGCCGCCCGGCGCATGGCTTACGTAGGTACGATCCGCAACGAGGTGGTGGCTCAAGAGGAGCTGGCCCAAAGCCTTCTGGAAGAGCTGCTTTTGTTGCGCGAAGCTGCGGTGATAGAACGGTTTCGCATCACAAAACCTTATGGCGAAGGGCAGGCGCTGCTGGAGAATGCCTGCCGGGGGCGGGGATGGCTGATGGCCGGTGGCCTGCCGGATACCGAGCGCGCTGCGGCCCTGGTTTTGGATGAGTTTCGGGCAGGAAAACTAGGGCGAATTTCACTAGAACGACCAAAAGAGTAAGGGAGACAAGCCGGTGAGCATCACGGAAGTTGATCAAACGTTATGGTCGCAGGGTGTCATTTTCGCGGGCATTGACGAGGCCGGGCGCGGGCCGTTATGCGGCCCGGTGGTGGCCGCCTGCGTGATCATGCCGCCCGATCCGCTGATCGCCGGGATCAACGATTCCAAAAAGTGTACCGAAACAAGACGTGAGGCGCTGTACGCGCAGATTCTACAACACGCGGTGTTTTGTGGTGTTGGGGAAGCGTCGGTAGAAGAAATCGACGAGCGCAACATTCTGCAAGCCACCCTGCTGGCCATGAGCCGCGCGGCCCAGGGTGCGCCATGTGATCTTTTTTTGGTGGATGGGAACCGTGGGCCCCATCTTCCCGGCGAAGTGCGTACCCTGGTGGGTGGCGACGGGCGTTGTTATAGCATCGCCGCGGCTTCGATTGTGGCCAAGGTTACCAGGGACCGGGCCATGCGCGGGTTGGACGAGCAATATCCCGGCTATGGTTTTGCCCGGCACAAGGGATATGGAACCGCCGAGCACATAGCGGCCATCCGCGCGCTGGGTCCCGCGCCCATCCACCGCCGCGCTTTTTTGCGCAAGATATTGGGGGAAGGCGCATGAACACCCGGCAACAAGGCGAGCAGGGGGAGCGGGTGGCCGAGGATTACCTTGTGGCCCAAGGCATGGCGCTTATCGCCCGAAATCTACGCTATCCCAACGGCGAGGTGGACTTGGTGATGCGCGACGGCAACTACACCGTGTTTGTGGAGGTAAAGCGCCGCTTTGGCACACGCTACGGCACCGGCCGCGAGGCAGTGACCCTTACCAAGCGGCGGCGCATCTGCGCCGTGGCCCTGCGTTACCTGCGGGCAAACGGGCTGCTGGGCACAGCCACACGCTTTGATGTGGTGGAGATCCACGGCGAGGTGATCAACCACCTGCCCAACGCCTTCCCTTATACGCCGCCGGCGCGGGGGAGAGGGTTTTTTTGAAGGGGGTTTCTTCTGTGAAAAAAACCATCGGCATCATGCTGGCTGTTTGTTGCATATTCTTAACCGCCTGCGCGCCTGCCAGGGAGCCCGGCGAGAATTTGGTGCGCAACGGCGGTTTTGACCAGGGGAGCGGCGATACGCCCGATGGCTGGGATCGTGGCATGTGGCTCTATGGCGAGGAAGTCACCCGTATGGGCCGCGACTCCAACGGTTACGAGGGCGAATCCAGCGTGTTTATCGAAAACCTGATACCCAACGACGCACGCTGGGAACAAACACTGAAAGTAAAACCCAGGACATGGTATCGGTTTAGCGCCATGATACGTGCCGAAGGCTGCAATCCGCTGCACAAGGGCGCCAACCTTTCCATCAAGGACATATACGGCACATCGCCCGAAGTCCACGACACGGCTGGCGAGTGGGTGCATGTGGAGCTTTTTGGCTACACAGGCGATGGCCAGAACCAGCTGACCCTGATGGCCCGGTTGGGTGGTTATGGCTCGGAAAACATAGGCAAGGCCTGGTTTGACAACCTGGAGGCATACGAGATACCCAGCGGCGCGATTCCCGAAGGGGCCATGGTGCTGCCCAACCTCAAACCCCAGGAGGCGGCTCCCGAACCAACACCGCCCCGAGAGCCGGTTCCGCCCGGCATGAATACCTTCTATATGTTAGCGGCGCTGGGTTTGCTGTTTGTGGCATTGACGCTGTTTTTGGGATGGGGAAGGGAGAAGGAGCTGCTCTCCCCCCCTCGGTTGGCGCCTTCTGTTTTGTGGATCATACTGGGCGGTGGGCTGCTGGTGCGCTTGGCGGTGATGGCCAACTCACCCGGTTATGGGGTGGACGTGGGTTGCTTTACCGCCTGGGCGGGGCGTTTGTTTGCTGTGGGGCCGTGGAATTTTTATGCCGAAGGGTATTTTTGCGATTATCCTCCGGGTTACCTGTACGCGCTGTGGGTCAATGGGTTGCTCATGAGGCTGTTTGGTGTAACGGGCAACGGGTTTGCCGCCCGGCTCATATTGCGTGGTCTGCCCATGTTGTGCGATCTGGCGGGCGCATACCTGCTGTACAGGCTAGGCCGAAAGGCCCTGGGTGAGCGAATGGCGCTGCTGTTGGCAGCGGTGTACGCCCTGAACCCGGCCACCATCGTTACCAGCGCGGCCTGGGGTCAGGTGGATTCGGTGCTTACCCTGGGCTTGGTTGCCGTGGCATTGCTTGTGCAAAAGCGGGCGTGGCGGTGGGCGCTGCCGGTGTATATCCTGTGCGTGTTGGTCAAACCCCAGGCCCTGATGGCCGGGCCTTTGGGTTTGCTGGCGTTGATCGCCCAGGTTGCGGGGGATAAAGAAACGCGGGCAAAGCTGCTCAAACAGGCCGGCATCGGGCTGGCCATCGGCGTGGCCGCGGCGGTGGTGATCGTGGTTCCTTTTTGGGGGAATCAGCAGCCCAATTGGCTCATTGAAAAGTACGTGGGCACCATGGGGTACTATTCTTACGCCACCGTGAACGCCGCTAATTTGTTCTATCTGCTTGGCGGCAATTGGCAAGTTTTATCGCAACCAGCCTTTGCCGGAATCACCTGGGGCGCCATCGGCACAGCTAACTTGGTGCTGGTACTGGTGTATGTGGGGTTCGTATTTTGGCGCACCAAGCGCGACGATATCGTATGGGCCTGCGCGGCGCTGCTGTTTGTTGGCATCTTTGTGATGAGCACCCAGATGCACGAGCGTTACCTGCTGCCCGCCCTGCTGCTGCTGGGCATGGCCTACGCCCAAAAGGGCGATTTCCGTTACTTGATTGTGTTGGCTGGTTTTAGCGCCACCATGCTGGTGAACGTGGGCATGGTGCTGGCCTTTGAGCACCTGATCCACCCCTACGTGTGGGTGGGCCAGATACTGGCGGTGATCAATCTTGTGCTGCTGGCCCTGCTGGTGTGGACGGTTTGGCAGGACGGGGCCGGTGCTGAGCCCCGATGGAACGGGAAGGTTTTGCCTGCACCTCAACCGGATCGGGCGGCCCTGCGGCGCGCCGATGCTTTACTCCGCTCCCGCGATCACAAGCTGCGCATGTGCCGTATCGATTGGCTGGTGATGGCTGGTATCACACTGGCTTATGCCGTGGTGGGTTATTGGGGGCTGGGTGATAGGCAAGTTCCCCAAACCGAGTGGCGGCCCGCCACACCTAACGAGCAGGTGGTATTTGACCTGGGCGAGCGGCGGGATTTTGAGCTGCATTACCATGTGGGCACATTCTCTGAACCCTTTACCCCGCCCTCCTTTTCCATCGCTACCTCCGACGATGGGCAAACCTGGTCAACCGAGTATGGGGTGGATATGAAGCTTGGGTACTCCAATACCTGGCAGGCGTATAGATATCCTGTGCTGTACACCGGAGATGAAAACTATGACGACTATGATGAAGACGAAGAAGAGTGGCTGCCCGAAGAAGATGTTGCTCCGGCGGGCCTGGCAGGGCGCTATGTACGCCTTACCTCCAGGCGCCATAACCTTATGCTGCTGGAAGTTGCCTTCCATAATCCGGAGGAGGGCGGAATCTGGCCGGTGACGGCTGGGGCTGGGGGCGAACGCCTGATAGACGAGCAGCACCTGGTGCCCGAACGCTTTTATTACATGAACAGCACCTACTTCGACGAGATCTATCACGCCCGCACCGGATATGAGCATCTGCACCGGATCAACGCCTTTGAGTGGACCCATCCGCCCCTAGGGAAATTGCTGATCATGGCCAGCATCAGCGTGTTTGGCATGACACCCTTTGGCTGGCGCTTTGCGGGCGCAACGGTAGGCGTGCTGATGCTGCCCGCCCTGTACCTGCTGGCCAAACAACTGTGGAAACGCACCGATCTGGCCGCCTTCACCACCCTGCTGTTTGCCCTGGACTGCATGCACTTTACCCAAACCCGCATCGCCACCATCGACAGTTACCCGGTGCTGTTTATCATGCTGATGTATTGGTTTATGTTTAGATATATGCAAATGAGCTTTTATCACCAAAAGCTGTGGAAAACCCTAGTGCCGTTGGCGTTATGCGGCACAGCCACCGGGTTGGCCATCGCCAGCAAGTGGATTGGCATGTATGCGGCCATCGGGCTTGCGCTGCTGTTTTTCTACACGGTGTATCAGCGGTTTGTGGAGCGGCGCTACGCCCTTGCCAGTGGGGATGATGCCCTCTGTGACCAAACCGGCGGCTTTGCCCGCAATCTTTGCCTCACCTTGGGCTGGTGTGTGCTTTGGTTTGTGGCGGTGCCGTTTTTGATTTACTATTTGTCTTACTACGTGCACTTCCTGCCCAACGGTGGCCTGAACTGGCAGCGCTTCTGGAGCTTGCAGCAGGGTATGCTGTCGTATCATAGCGGCGACCTGCCCCATCCGTACCAATCCCCATGGTGGGAGTGGCCCATCATCGCCAGGCCCATGTGGTACTATGCGGGAGGGCGGCTGGCCGGCGGCCGGGTGTCTACCATTGTGGCCTTTGGCAATCCGGCGGTGTGGTGGGGTGGCCTGGTGGCGTTGATCGTGACGTTTGCTTACGCTGCATCCTATGGCCTGCGCCGTATGCGCAGCGGCATTCGAGGGTCTTGGCTTGAGTTAGGCGAAAGAACCCGCGCTATGCTATTTACCGCCACGCTGCTGGTGATTGGTTTTGCCTCCCAATACCTGCCTTGGGTGCTGGTACCACGCTCCACGTATATCTATCATTATTTTGCCAGCCTGCCCTTTATCATTTTGTGTATGGGGCAGTGCGCACTGATGCTGTGTAAGAACAACCGCAGGCTTGGTTATTGGATGTGCGGCGGTTACTTGTTGTTTACCCTGGCGCTGTTTGTGGGTTACTACCCCTTTGCTAGCGGCGTGCCGATGCCCGAGGCATGGGCACGGGCGATGCAGTGGGCGTTTAAGCTGCCGTATTAGTTGCCCTACTAATTGCCCTACAAAAGGGTGATCGTGTTTTATGATGTGCATTAAGCAGATTATGAAGGGTGAAAGGAGAAGCGTTTTTTAAATGAAAAACAAGTGGTTTAGCTATATTTACATAAACACAGAGAAAAGCTTTGTACAGACCTCCGGAATTACATGGAACGAGTTTTACCATGGAATAGGCACAAAGCCGCAGAACCTTCTTCTTCTTTCCGGGTACTCAAGTGAAATGTCTGTCTGCAAACTAAATATGGACTGTATTCTGTCCAAGGAAATGGAAAAATTCACTGACTCAGATGTTTATGATTTTGGCGACTTTTGTTGGGTGGATTTTCCTGATTCCGCTAGTCTCGACAACGTCACCGATAACGAACTGGCGGAGTTGCTCTTTTTCCGGCACATGTGTCGGCCTTTGACATCCTATACAATTCCTAGCCTGCAGAACCGTTATGCTTACTGGGGTCACGATGACGGCTGGTTTACCCGCGTATATATGGAGCGACCCGAAGAATACAAGCAAGTCATCGAATACAAAATCCTGAAAGAGCTAAAAGGGCGCAAGCGCTCCATTGAGCCGATTCCAACAGAAATCATGAATGTGCTTTTTGTTATGTTTCAAGGCGGGGCGGTGTTGGATTTTGAAGGAAGCACCGCTTCGGGTGTTCGTGTGTATGCTATGGGCAATGTCAGTGATATGGATAGTATTCACTGCCTGTTGGATCGACACAGGTCGAGGTTGAGTGGCACGCTATTGTGGTATGACACGCGCACTAAAAAATGGAGCATTTCTGACTAATCGCACAGAAGAAAGGAGGCCACCCCATGCTAGCAAAGCTGCTAAGCTTTGGGCTCCAAGGCATCGAGGGTTTTCCGGTGATCGTAGAGGTTAATATCTCCGAAGGCATGCCCCTCTATGAGCTGGTGGGCCTGCCCGATGCCGCCGTAAAGGAGAGCCGGGAGCGGGTGCATGCCGCCCTGGGCAACAGCGGTTTTATGCCGCCGGTGGCCCGCATCACCATCAACCTGGCCCCGGCCGATACCCGCAAAGAAGGCCCGGCATTCGACCTGCCCCTGGCCCTGGGCATTTTGCGTGCCTCGGGCCAGTTAACCATGGAAAATGGCGAGAATGAGGATTTCCGCAAGCGCCTGTACCTGGGCGAGTTGGCCCTAGATGGCGAAGTGCGCCCGGTGCGCGGCGCGCTACCCAAGGTGATCGCCGCCCGTGCCATGGGCGTGGAAGAGGCCCTGCTCCCCGCCGCCAACGCCGCCGAGGCCGCCTGCATCGAGGGGGTGCGGGTGATCCCCGTGGCTTCCCTGCGGGAAGCAGTGGGGCATCTTTCGGGAGCGGTGCCCATTTCGCCTGTAGAGACAAAACCTTACGCCGCCTATCGCGCCCAATCCCAACCCCAGCACGATCTTAGTGCCGTGCGGGGCCAATGGGGGGCAAAACGCGCGCTGGAGATCGCCGCTGCTGGCGGCCACAACCTGCTGATGATCGGCCCGCCAGGCTCCGGCAAAACCATGCTGGCCCGCTGCCTGCCCGGCATATTGCCCGACATGGCCTTTGAGGAGGCGCTGGAGACCACCCGCATCCACAGTGCCGCCGGGCAGATGCAGAGCGGCGGTAGCCTGATGGCCGAGCGCCCCTTTCGTTCGCCTCATCACACCGCCTCGGCAGTGGCGCTGGTGGGCGGCGGCGCTCAAGCCAAGCCGGGCGAGATCAGCCTTGCCCATGGCGGCGTGCTCTTTTTGGATGAGCTGCCCGAGTACAGCCGCGTCTCATTAGAAGCCATGCGCCAGCCCCTGGAAGACGGTTTTGTATCCATCGCCCGCATCAACGCCCAGGCCCGCTATCCCGCACGGGTGATGCTGGTGGCCTCCATGAACCCCTGCCCCTGCGGCAATTACGGCAGTGCCGACAAAGAGAAAAAATGCCGTTGCGATCAAAATGCCATCCGCCGGTACTTGGATCGTATCTCCGGCCCGCTGCTGGATCGTATCGACCTGCAGTTGCAGGTGGAGGCCGTGCCGGTGCGGGACATCGCCCAGCCCGCCGCCGAGGAGGCTTCCGAGTTGGTGCGCGCCAGGGTCAATGCCGCACGGGAAATCCAACGCCAGCGTTTTGCCGATACACCCGGCCAATACTGCAACACCCAGCTCACCACCCCGCAATTGGATCAATACTGCCCCCTGGACGAAGCAGGCAAACAACTGCTCTTCCTTTCCATGGAGAAATACCGCCTGTCCATGCGGGCCTACACCCGCCTGATCAAGGTAGCCCGCACCATCGCTGATCTGGCAAGCGCCGAACACGTCGCACAAGAACACATTGCGGAAGCGATACAGTATCGCAGCCTTGATCCGAGGTACTGGGGCAATTAAAAGAATGTTTTAGAAGGTGCATTGATGGATATGAAGGTTGCTACAGAGCAAATATCCCGACTAAATTGCTTATTATCATTGCCATCAACTGATGTTTGTTGGTCAAAGTATATGAATGCAACGGAAGCAATTGAAGAGTTGGAATCGCTGAGAATTGGTATAGAAAAACAAGATAAGAATGCAATAGATAGGTTGCTCTTCTTATTACTCCCCACAGGTGATTTGCAGGAAATATCAATCAGTAGCGGTTGGGGCGAAGAATTCCTAACTATTGCTGAAATACTACAATCCGTTTTCGAAATCAAATCAATGGGATGACGAACGGGTAGACCAAGCATAGGAGGTGGTGATCGATCATGGAACAGCATGACCTCTGGCTCTGGCTCGCCGCTTCCGGCATCACGCCCAGGCAGTTTGCCCGGCTGATGGAGGTTTACGGCAGCGTTGAGGGCATTGACAAAGCCTTGGGTGGCTTTTCGGTGCGGGAAGGCGCTCTGCCGGTGAGTGCAACCGCCCTGCGTAAGTTACGAGAGGCGCGCAGGCCCGCGGCGATGAACGATGTGGAGCGTGCCATGAAACGCGCTGATATTCGCTTGGTGGCCCGGGATGATGCCGAGTACCCGCCCTTGCTGCGCCACCTGGACGAGGATGCGCCCATCGCCCTTTTTGTACGGGGCCAGGCGGAATTGAGGTTTCCACGGGCTTTTGCCATCGTGGGTACCCGCCGCTGCACCCGGTACGGGGCTTTGGCTGCCGAGCGCATCGCCGCCGGGCTTGGGGCGGCAGGGGTAGCGGTGGTTTCCGGTTTGGCGCGGGGGGTGGACACCGCCGCCCATTTGGGTTGCTTGTCCGTGGGCGGAAGCACCGTGGCCGTGCTTGGCTGTGGGGCGGATATTGTTTATCCACGAGAGAATGAGGAACTGCTGCGGCGTATTTTGGATGAGGGTGGCGCGGTGGTATCGGAGTATGCGCCGGGCGTACAGCCCTTGGGCCGTCACTTTCCGGTGCGCAATCGCATTATTAGCGGCATGTGCTCCGGCGTGCTGATCGTGGAGGCATCGGTGCGGTCGGGGGCCAAACACACGGTGGATCACGCCCAGGCCCAGGGGCGGGAGGTATACGCCCTGCCCGGCCCGGTAGATACCCCCACCAGCGAGATGCCCTTGATCCTGTTGCGGGATGGTAGTCAAATGGCTACTTCTGCTGGGGATATTCTTGAGAGCATCCGGTGGTTAGGTGATGACGGGGAAACCTGTAGGGGCGATTATCAATCGCCCGCGCCACTGGGGCGGGCGATTGATAATCGCCCCTACGACCACGATAAAACTCTCGCTGGCCTCGATCCAGCCCAGCGCCAGGTGGCCCAGGCGTTAAAAGAAAGCGAACTTACGTTTTCTGAAATTGTGGCCTGCACAGGGTTTTCTGCACCTGAATTGAATTCCTACTTGACATTGTTGGAATTACACGGAATAATAATACAGCTTCCGGGCCGCATCTTTGCGCTGGCACGGTGAGACGATAATCCTGCTTTTGATAGATATGGAGGAAGTCAGTTGAACACAAAATTGGTGATCGTGGAATCCCCGGCCAAAGCGCGTACCATTGCCCGGTTCCTGGGCAGGGGCTATAAGGTGGAGGCCTCTAACGGACATATACGCGACCTACCCAAAAGCCAAATGGGCATCGACATCGAAAACGGGTTCACCCCCAAGTACATCACCATCCGCGGGCGTGGCGACATATTGGACAAGATCCGCAAGGAAGCCCGGGGCGCCACCAAGATCTACCTGGCCACCGACCCGGATCGGGAGGGGGAGGCGATCTCTTGGCATTTGGCGCAAATCCTGGGGGTGGATCCCGCTGAGCCTTGCCGGGTGGTATTTAACGAGATCACCGCCAAGGTGGTGAAAAACGCCGTAAAAAACCCACGCCCCATCGACATGGAGCTGGTGAACGCCCAGCAGGCCCGCCGCCTGGTGGACCGGCTGGTGGGCTACAAAATCAGCCCCTTGTTGTGGATGAAGATCAAAAAGGGCCTGAGCGCCGGGCGTGTGCAGTCCGTGGCCACCCGTTTGATCGTGGACCGGGAGCAGGAGATTGACGCCTTTATCCCCGAGGAGTATTGGGATATCGGCGCTACCGCCATGATTGGCACAGGCGGAAAGGGCCAGCGCTGCGCCGTGCGTTTTGTGGGGCTGGACGGCAAAAAGGCCGAGCTTAAGAGCCAGGCGGATTCCGACGGGGCCAAGGCCCGGATCGAGGCCGCCAAACTTACCGTGATGGCCGTAAAACCCAGTGAGCGCAAAAAGAATCCCGCGCCGCCTTTTACAACATCCAACCTGCAGCAGGAGGCCGCCCGTAAATTAGGGTATACCACTGCCAAGACCATGCGCATCGCCCAGGAGCTGTACGAGGGTGTGGACGTGGGCAAGTCCGATGTCCACGGCCTGATCTCTTACATCCGCACCGACAGCGTGCGTGTGTCCGACGAGGCGCAAAGCGAGGCCCGGGCAGCCATTGCCGAGCGTTATGGCCCGGAGTATGTGCCCGCCCAGCCCAATGTGTATAAGGGGCGCAAAACCGCCCAGGATGCCCACGAAGCCATCCGCCCCACGGAACTGTCGCTGCTGCCCGATCAGCTAAAGGCCGCCCTCACCAAAGAACAGTACAATTTATATAAGCTGGTGTACAATCGCTTTTTGGCCAGCCAGATGACCCCGGCGATCTTTGAGACCCTTACGCTGGATATCGCGGGCGACGGCGTGTCCTTTCGGTTCTACGGGGAGCAAAAGCGCTTCCCTGGCTTTACTGCGGTGTATGAAGAGGGTACCGACGAAGAAGTGGAGCAGGTGGAGACCACGCTGCCCAAGGCCAATCCCGGCGATCCTGTGGCCTTGAGCGACATCGCCTGTGTACAGCACTTTACCCAGCCGCCGCCCCGGTATACCGAGGCATCCTTGGTGCGGGCGCTGGAAGAAAAGGGCATTGGCCGCCCGTCCACCTACGCACCCACCATCTCCACCATCCTGGCCCGTGGATATGTAGTGCGGGAAAAAAAGCGCCTGTTCCCCACCGAGCTGGGCGAGATGGTGACCGGCCTGATGGAGCAATACTTTCAAGACATTGTGGACGTTGAGTTCACCGCCGGTTTGGAGGAGCAGCTGGACACCGTGGAAGTGGGCGGCATGCCCTGGAAAGACGTGGTGTCGCGCTTTTACGGCCCTTTAGAAAAGTATCTGGAAGTGGCGGAGGCCTCCATCGAGAAGGTGGAAGTCAAACCCGAAGAGAGCGACATCCCCTGCGACAAATGCGGCGCTATGATGGTGTACAAGATGGGCCGCTTTGGCAAGTTCCTTGCCTGCCCTAAATTCCCCGAATGCCGCAATACCAAGCCTATCCAAATCGAAATCGACGCACCCTGCCCCAAGTGCGGCGCCAAATTGCTGGAAAAGAACTCCCGCAAGGGCCGCAAATTCTACGGCTGCGAAAAGTATCCAGATTGCGACTTTGTATCCTGGGAGATGCCCGTGGTTGACAAATGCCCGGCTTGCGGCGGATACATGACCCTCAAGCGTGGCCGCAAGGGCGAGATGTGGCATATCTGCGCCAATACCGACTGCAAGCACCGTGTAGAGATAGAAGAGACAGAGGGAGCCGACGAGTGACCGGCAAAAGGGCATTGGTAGTCGGCGCGGGTTTGGCGGGCTGTGAGGCGGCTTGGCAGTTGGCCACCCGCGGCATTACGACACGGCTGATCGACATGAAACCCGGCAGCCGTACCCCCGCCCACCACAGCAACGGTTTTGCCGAGCTGGTATGCTCCAACTCCCTGCGCTCCAACGCCTGGTATAACGCTGTGGGGTTGCTGAAGGAAGAGATGCGCCAGTTGGGTTCCCTGATCCTGCGGGCCGCCGACGCCAGCGCTGTGCCTGCCGGGGGGGCGCTAGCCGTGGATCGGCAAGGTTTCTCGGAGTACATAACGGGTGTGCTGCGGGATCATCCCCTGGTGGAAATCGTGGAGCAAGAGGTGGATGCGGTACCGCCGCCCCCCTGCGTAATCGCCACGGGCCCGCTGACGTCCGGCGCGCTTGCGCAAAATATCGCGGCCCTGCCCGGCATGCGGGCCCTGCACTTCTTTGATGCCGCCGCGCCCGTTGTCACCGTTGAATCCCTGGACAGGGACAAGGTGTACCGCCTGGATCGTTACGGCAAAGGGGTTGGCGATTACCTGAACTGCCCCATGAATCGAGACGAGTACGAGGCATTTTATCAAGCGCTGATCCAGGCCGAGTGCGCACCCATCCATGGCTTTGAGGAGGACAGGCTGTTTGAGGGCTGTATGCCCGTGGAGAGCATCGCCCGGCGCGGGCCCCTTACCCTGGCCCACGGCCCCATGAAGCCGGTGGGCCTGCCCGATCCGAGAACAGGGCGCGAACCCTACGCCGTGGTGCAGTTGCGGCAGGATGATGCCGCGGCCACCCTGTACAACCTGGTAGGCTTTCAAACCCGGCTAAAATTCGGTGAGCAGCGGCGGGTGTTTGGGTTGATACCGGGTTTGGCCAATGCCGAGTTCGTGCGCTACGGTGTGATGCACCGCAACACGTTTTTGCACTCGCCAGGGGTGCTGGACGCCACGTATCAGTTGATGGCCAGGCCCGGCGTGTACTTTGCCGGGCAAATGACCGGGGTGGAGGGGTATGTGGAATCGGCGGCCAGCGGGCTGGTGGCTGGGTTATCGTTGGCAAGAACCTTGCAGGGCTTGCCACCTGTGGATTTCACCCGCCGCACCGCTATCGGTGCAATTGCCCATTATGTATCCACACCCAACACGGACTTTCAGCCCATGCACATCAACTTTGGGCTGGTGGAGCCCCTGGGCAAGCGCATTTCCGGCAAGCGGGCCCGGTACGAGGCGCTGGCCAACCGGGCGTTTGATGTGATGGAGGCGTTGCGGTGTAATCCGCTGAAGGATGCAAAAGAAAATGGAGGGACGTTCTATGTTTGAATCGATCAAAACTTTTTTTACCGCCTTTGAAACAAGGGACATCATTGCCTTTGCAGCCCTGGTTGTGTCCAGCTGCGCCATCATCCTTACGGTCTTTTCTCACTTTCGGCAAAAATACGAATCGTCGGCCTCCGCCCGAAAAGAGATGCTGGAATGGTTTTACGAAACCACCCATACGCTGATGGTTCTAAAAATGTGCGTTGCGCAAAAAAAATCCATACACGACCCGGAAAGGGCAACGCATATGGCGAAACTATGCTCGCTGATTGAGTTGGGGCGATTTTATTTTCCCAATATGCTCAGAGGCGACGGTTTTGGCAAAGAGAAACCCCTGGCCTACCGGGGGTACAACAATGTTGCCTTGGAATTCTTGCTTCACTTTTATGATGCCCTTCTGCTAGAGGATTCCTATGGGCAGTTTGAACATGCCTATGGCTTTGCCGAACTCTTGGACAAACTCCAAAGGGAGTATACTTCAATCATATACCGTATATTAAAACCCAGAAAGCATATAGACCGCATCAGAAAACACGCCGGACTGTCCCTTGCGATTCATGAGCGGCGCGAGGAGTTCATCAAAAGAAACCCAACGGAAGTTGGGTTGTTTTCGTGGCGGCCACGGGGTATCGGCAAAGAGAGACGAATGCGTCAGTGTGAATAAACAGATCAGTTTGGTTGGCGCAATTTGACGACGGCCTGGCTCACTTGCGGATTTCGTTCGGTTATCATCTTTAAGTCCTCCTCGTTCTCGGCGGCGATGTCAGCATACCAAATCTTTGAAAGTATTACCATACAAGGCAACCGCTGGCCCGATATTGGTCAGATCGCCGTGCAGAATCCCTCCACCGCTGCGGCGGTTCCCCTCCCTTTAGCAAGGGAGGTAGGGGTTGAGAACGAAGATTGCGCTAAAATCCTTTACCCCCCTTGTCAAAGGGGGGAGGGCCACCGCAGTGGCGGGGGGATTCTGCACGGCATTGCCACAGAATCTAATTGCCAAGCAGGGGCAATCGCTTTATACTGGTATAAGCATACGCCAAGGAGGAACAGTACAACATGTCAATTAGAGGAACCACCATCTGCGCGGTGCGCCGCGACGGCCAGTGCGCCGTGGCGGGCGATGGGCAGGTGACCATGGGCCAAAGCACGGTGCTCAAAGCCCGCGCCCAAAAGGTGCGGCGTATATTTGGCGGCAAGGTGGTGACCGGCTTTGCCGGATCGGTGGCCGACGCCTTTTCGCTATGTGAACGTTTTGAAGAGAAGCTTACCCAGTACGCGGGCAACTTGCAGCGGGCTGCCGTGGAACTGGCCCAAGACTGGCGCAGTGACAAAACCATGCGCCGGCTGGATGCCATGCTGATCGTGGCCGACAAGGCCGAGCTGCTGATCGTATCCGGCACCGGCGAGGTGATCGCTCCCGACGACGGGATTGCCTCCGTGGGCAGCGGGGGCAGTTACGCCTTGGCCGCCGCCCGGGCGCTGCTGGAAAATACATCGCTTTCCGCCCACCAGATCGCCGAAAAGGCGCTGCACATTGCCGCGGAGATCTGCGTGTACACCAACCATAACATCATCGTGGAGGACGTGTGATATGGCCGCACAGCTTACGCCCAAACAAATCGTACGGGAACTTAATCGTTTTATCGTGGGGCAAGACGATGCCAAACGGGCCGTGGCCGTGGCGCTGCGCAACCGCTATCGCCGGGCCCAGTTGCCACCCGAGGTGCGCGAAGAGATCACGCCCAAAAATATTCTTATGATGGGGCCTACCGGCGTGGGCAAAACAGAGATCGCCCGCCGCCTGGCAAAATTGGTAGAAGCCCCTTTTGTAAAGGTGGAGGCCACCAAGTTTACCGAGGTGGGTTATGTGGGCCGGGATGTGGACTCCATCGTGCGGGATTTGGTGGAGGCCTCCATTCGCATGGTGAAGGAGGAGGCCGCCGGGCGGGTGAAGGCCCGCGCCACCGTGCTGGCCGAGGAGCGCCTTGCCCAGTTGATCGTGCAGCCCCGGCAAAAGGCCACCAACCCCATTAATTTGCTTTTTGGGGGCAAAAGCGCGCAAGAACCCGAGCTCTCTTCCGAGGAGCGGCAGCAGGTAGACGATGTGCGGGCCCAACTGGTGCGCGGCGAGATGGAGCAGGCGGAGATCGAGATAGAGGTGGAAGATACCCCACAAAACGTGGAGATCAACGGGGCCAGCGTAAACATCGGCGACATGATGGGCGGCATGTTGCCCAAACGCACCAAGATGCGCCGCGTAAAGGTGGAGGAAGCCCGCCGTATCCTCATTGCTGAAGAAGAGGGAAAACTGATCGACATGGATGCGGTAACCAGCGAGGCCATCCGCCGCGCCGAACAGGACGGCATCGTGTTCTTGGACGAGATTGACAAGATCGCCGGGCGCTCCGCCAGCGGCCATGGGCCCGACGTATCCCGGGAGGGCGTGCAGCGCGACATATTGCCCATCGTGGAGGGCAGCACCGTCAACACCAAGTATGGGCCGGTCAAAACCGACTTTATGTTGTTTATCGCGGCGGGCGCGTTTCATGTGGCCAAGGTCACCGACCTGATCCCCGAACTACAGGGCCGCTTCCCGGTACGGGTTACGTTAAAATCCCTGACCCGGGAGGACTTCCGTTCCATCCTTACCCAGCCGGAAAACGCCATCACCCGCCAATACCAGGCGCTGCTGGCGGTGGATCATGTGCGCCTTTCCTTTGCCTCCGAGGCGCTGGATGCCCTGGCCGAGGCCGCTTTTGTGGCCAACGAGGCCCAAGAGGACATCGGCGCGCGGCGGCTCAACACCGTGTTTGAGCAGTTGCTGGAGGACATCTCTTTTAATGCCGGCGGCGACATGCCCGATGTGGAAGTAGAAATTACCGCCGATTATGTGGCCGAGCACCTGGGCGACGCCGCCCAGCGAGACTTGCGGCGCTATATACTCTAATGATGGAGGGGAACGCGTTATGTGGACTGCCGTAATCATCGATGATGAGCCGTTGGTGCGTGAGTTGCTCACCAGCTACGTGGAGTGGGCCGAACTGGGTATCCAGGTGGTCGATACCTGTGAAGATGGGCTGAGTGCCCTGTCGCGCATCCGTGAGCTGCGCCCCGACATCGTGCTCACCGACATCAGCATGCCGGGCTTGGACGGCATCGAGCTCCTCGAAAAACTGCGCGAGGAGGAGCTGGCTTGCGAGGTAATCATCGTAAGCGTATCGTCGGACTTTGCCCACGCCCAGCGTGCGGTGCAACTGGGCGCCTTCGATTACTTGCTCAAACCCATTGGCGCGGATACCCTGCGCGCCTGCCTGGAAAACTGCGTGCGCAAGCTGGACAAGGCCCGGCACGACGCCCGCATGCGGGCTCTGCCGGTGGTGGAGCACTACAGCAGCTACACCCAGCGCGCTTTGCAGCACATTCACGCCCATTACCGCGAGCCCATCCAGTTGGGTTCGGTGGCCGAGGCCGTGGGCGTATCCCGCTCGCACCTGAGCAAGGTATTTAAAGAGGATACCGGCAGCGCGTTTAACGAGTATTTGATCGCCTACCGGATGAACGCGGCTCACGCGCTGATTCGCGAGGGCACGTACAAGGTGTACGAGGTGGCGGCCATGGTAGGGTATACCGACGTGGTGCATTTTTCTAAGATGTTTAAAAAGATGTTTGGCATCGCGCCAAAGAAGAGCTCGATTTTGTCGTGAGTTAGGATTTACGCAAGGTACGCATGCAGCGTGTGCACATCGTAACCCGCTTGCCGCCATAGGGCGTATCGATGATGCCGCGCTGCAGGTTGGGCTTGATTTTTCTATTGGTCCTTCCGGCGACATACATCCGGTTGTGCGCCACCTTTTTGCCGAATGTGGAGGTCTTTCCGCAGATTTCGCAATGCATGGTATATCCTCTTTCAACAGTAATCCTGGCTTATTGTAATATTCGGTGGACATGGGTACAACCTCAAACATGCTTCTGTATCATGTTTGCGCTTCATCGGCAACTTGTTCTCTGCTATAATAAAGGCGATCCCATCGTTTGATGCGGAGAGGAGGAATCATATGCTTAGGAGCGTCATGCGTGCATAGCAACGGCTATTGCATTTGTGTAAACATCAAAAAATGGAATAGCCATTGCTCTACCCAAAAGCAACATTCTTTTAGGGGGGAGCATCATGGGCTATGTACGCGCGCAGGACGTGCTGCCTGCCGATGTGCTGGCGCGCATCCAGGAGTACGTGAGCGGCGAGTATCTTTACGTTCCCAAAAAAGACGGGGACAAAAAACCCTGGGGTGCAAATACCGGAGGAAAGCAGTGGATCCTGGCGCGAAACGCGCTGATATTTAACGATTATCAAAGCGGGCATTCCTTCGACGTATTGGCGGCGCGTTACTTTCTTTCCGAAAAAAGCATCCGCCGAATCTGCGCGCAGCAAAAGAAGCTCGCGCCGCTCTCTTGACCGCGCGGCGAATTTCGGCTATAATATAAACAATCTTAATTTTGGCCGAAAAGGTGAACGTCATGTATATCAACCGCACCATGGAAGCAACATTTAAGCGGATCGCCGTTCAGTTTCCCGTTGTGCTGGTAACCGGGCCACGCCAGGTTGGCAAAACGACCATGCTGGAAAAGCTGGCCGCGGAAGAGAATATCGGTCGCGAATATGTATCGCTGGATGACTTAAACGAGCGCCAGATGGCCAAAAACGACCCAAAGATGTTCTTTCAGATTCACAAACCGCCGGTGTTTATCGATGAAGTGCAGTATGCGCCGGAGCTTTTTACGTATATCAAAATCCATGTGGATCGACACCGCAATCCCGGTGATTTTTGGCTCACCGGCTCGCAAGTATTTAAGATGATGCGGGGCGTTCAGGAATCGCTGGCAGGGCGGGTTGGCCTGCTGCGCATGTCGTGTTTGTCCCAATCTGAAATAAACGGCGTGCCTGCGGAACCTTTTACGCTAAACATTGAAAAACTAACAGAGAGAGCAAAAATAGTAAAAGCCGTAGATACGCCCGCGTTGTATGAAAGAGTATTCGAAGGCGGGATGCCCGCCCTTGTGAGCGGGCAATTCACAGACAGGAGCGCGGTGTACAGCAGTTATATCGGCACCTATATCGAAAGAGATGTAAAAGAATTATCCTCCGGGATTGATTCGCTGAAATTCTTAAACTTCATAACGGCTGTTGCCGCCCTTTCCGGCCAAATGGTCAATCACAAAACCATTGCGGAAAACGCGGACATTGACCAGATAAAAGTCAAGGAATGGCTAAATATTCTTGAAACATTGGGTATCATATTTTATTTGCATCCCTATTCAAACAATGTGCTCAAGCGTACGATTTCGAAACCCAAATTATACTTTTATGACACCGGGCTTGTGGCCTATCTCACAAAATGGAGCGACAGCCAAACGCTTATGAATGGCGCGATGAACGGAGCTATTTTAGAGAATTACTGTGTGTCAGAAGTCGCAAAGAGTTATTATCATTGCGGGCTTGAGCCCTATATTTATTACTATCGCGACAAGGACACAAAGGAGATTGACCTGCTAATGGAGGGTGACGGGAAGCTTTATCCTATGGAAATAAAAAGAACGGCAATGCCTGTGCCGCAAATGACCAGGGTTTTTAAAGTGATCGATAAATCGCCCCTTGGCCGGGGGGTGGGGGCTGTATTGTGTATGAGCGACCGGCTGTCCGCATTTGACAGCCAAAACCTTATCGTACCGATATGGATGGTGTGAACGGGCAGGCGGCACGTTTAAGTTTTTAATTTATTTCACTACCAGCCGTTTGCCGCTGATAAATGCAACGTCCAAACGCAGCACGGCTACCTTGCGCCCACTGTCTAGGAATTGGGCAACTTCTCCCACGCGCTCGGGCAGGTGTTTACGCACAAATGCCGTTAGCGCCTCGCCCTGTTGCTCGGGTGGCAGTTCGCATACCCGCCCGAAAACCATGGCGCTTGCATAGGTGCCCAGTGTGCCGGTTGGGATCGCGCCGGCGTTTTCCTCCGGCCCTTCGGTTACCGTAAAGCAGGCGCGGGGATCAACGCGCAGGGCCTCCAGCCGATGGCCCTCCACGGCTGCATGAAAAACCAGCGCGCCGTTTATAACAGCGTGGTTCATGGGCACGGCGTAGGGATACCCTTCCGTGCCGTTGATGGCTAGCACGCCGTATGCGGTGTGCTCTAATAATGCCCAGGTTTCGGCTTCGGTGAGGGCTAGGTGGGGGCGGCGCATGGAACGGAACATATAGGACCTCCTTAAGGCCTGGGTATCAACCGCACATCGCGCCCCTCAAAGCGCAATATCCGCGTGGCGCTGGCGTCAAGCATTCTGGACGTGAGCCGCTCGGTATAGGCTTGCACCAGCTCCGGCAGCGTAAAGTTGGTGCTGATTACGGTATGCCGCCGCGCCGTCATCCGGTCGTTGAGCAGGCCAAGTAAGTACACGATGGTTACGTTTTCGATCATAGGTTCCGCACCCAAGTCGTCCAGCAGCAGCAAGTGGGCGTTGGTCCACTGCTCTACGGCCTCCGCGCCCTCGCCGCTATAATGGTAGCGGCGCAGGTGCTCAATCAACTTGGGCGCGGTGAGGCGGGCTACGGAGTATCCCCGCGTCAACACCCGGTGGGCGATGCAGTTCATCAAAAAGGATTTGCCCAACCCGGAGGTTCCATAAAACAGCAGGTTGCGTTGCGTATTGTTTGGAAATTCATCGGCGTAGCTTTCGCAAATGCCGCGCAGGGTACGCATACGAGCGCGCTGGGTTACGGGTTTGCCCGGCAGCGGCTCATCGGGGAAGCGGGTTTCGTCGAAGGTATCAAAGTTTTCGGCTTGCAGCGCGGCCATGCCTTCGTCGCTGCACAGCAAACGTACCAGCCGTTGCTGGAAGCACGTGCACCAGCGGCGCAACGGCTCACCCACCTCGCCCTTATCTTTGCACAAGGGGCAATCAAACACCGGCTCCAGATAGTCCGCGGGAAAACCATGCTTGGTGAGTGCGCGGCGTGCCTCGTTGTGGAGCGCGCCCAAACGTTCGGCCAGTTCCGTTGAGATGCGCCGGGCATCGGCCGGATGATCGAAAGCATCGCGCATGTGATCCATCAACAGGGCTTCCCGTTGCCGCAGCGCATCCACGATGGCCGGTGCTTTTGCTTCGGCCTGGGCCAGCCGGTGCTGCTCCTCCCCGCGGTTGCGGGCCCGGGTTTGCTCATACTCGGCCAGCAACGCGCGTACCGCCTGCTCTCGTGTCATGTGGGCGTTTCCCCCTCTCCATAGGGATCAAACACCAGCGCGTCCAACTCCTCGGGCGCGTACTGGCGCTGGGTATAACGATGCTGCGCTACCTCCCGCACCGGTCTTGCGGGCGCAGGATTCTGAGCCTGTGCCGGAACCGTTTCTCTAGCAGCGATGTGCAACGCGCGCTCGGCCCGGGCAGCCTCGGCAGTGGCGATGCCCTTCTCTTTCCACTGGGAGAGCACCCGATGGATAAAAGGCATCTTGGCCGATGCGTTTACGGCATAACTTGCAGCCAGCAGCAGCACGTCCTGGGGCATGTTCCATTGATCGCGCCACATGGCCAGCTGCGCCCGGTCGGCAGCGGAGGGCCTGCGGGATTCGCCGCAGGCTTCAAAAATTGTGGCTAGCTGAGCGTTGTCGCGGCGCAAAACACCTAAATAATCGTCCACCGCGGCGTGGGTGGTGAGCCCCTTCGAAAGCCAAGCCTCCAGCCGCAGCCGCACGCTTTCCATGCTGTTGCCGCCGTTGTGATGGGCCACCTGGGCGGCCAGCACCATCATGTCCGGGGTTATGCCCTTGCCCGTCCATTCGTTTACCAGCCGCAAATCCTCGGCGGTGGGTGCGATGCCGCGCCGCCCCAGCGCCAGGTAGATCTCTTTCACTGGCCCGGCCAGCTCACTTTCTTGCTTTAGGTTGCCGGCAATCTCTTCGGCCCGGTGCAGGCCCAGCTCATGCTGCCTTTTGAGAATGCCTCCCAAGTAGGCCATGGTGGGCGCACCCTTTGTAGTCTCTTTGCAGGCCTCCAGTATGGCGGGCAGCGTAAAACCCCAATCAGCGGTCCACTTGCGAAAAAGATCCTGCTCATCCATAGAAGGGGCCCGCCGCTGGCCCAGCCGCCGCAGCACTTGCTTTAAATCCTCTGCCATTTGGGCGGAATGCCGCGTCATACGCTCGGCATCCTCGATGGTGCGCACCCCGTGTTCCGCCCATTCCCGGGCCAGGGCATCGGCCTTGTCAAAAGAAAAGCGTATCTTGTATTGGCCGATGCAATGCTGGATCAGCATGATGACAACGGTCTCGGACAGGTTCAGCACCTCGATCCACTCGTACATGCGGCGGTAGTCCTGCTCGTACAGCTTGCGCTTTTTGTTGAATAAATTGTGCACGGTTTCGTTAAAGTCTTTATAGCGGTATACCGAATCGCCTTCGCTGCCCGGCATCAGCAGCTTGTGTTTTAGGTTTTTGTATACAAACCGGGGGGGCGAATCGGCCACCCGCCGCACCAAACCCATGCGCTCCCAATACTGAAAGGCTTGGAAAACCTCGTCTTCGGCCATGTCCATATCCCGGGCCATGCGGGCCAAACCCATTGCCTCGGCCGGGTGATAACACTGCATCAGCCCATACAGATACACCTTTACGTAATTGCCCGGCGCACGCAACATAAACTCCTGCAAAAACATGTTTTCCACAGGGGTGATGTCAAACAGCGCGTAATTTTCGCCAAAGGAACAAAAGGACATTGTGAACGCCTCCGTGTGAATTATCATAGCACGGGGATGGCGAACGGGCAAGGGAAACATAGCCTGTCCAGGGTAAAAGCATTTGAGCATAAATTCTTCCAACGATCTTAATAGTAAACAAAATGCCTTGCAGAATCCCTCCACCGCTGCGGCGGTCCCCCTCCCTTTAACAAGGGAGGTAGGGATTAAGGACGAAAACTTCAATAAAATCCCTTGCCCTTGCAACGATGTGTGCGGTATTGCGAAAAATGGCGGTTTTGTGATATACTTCCGTTAATAGAAATAGAAAAGGGGAGAACACCCATGAAAAAAGCACTGGTTTTCTTGATGGCGGTTTGTTTGCTCTGTGCTTTGTCCGTATCGGCCCTTGCCGATAATTGGGACTTTTTGCACGCCATGATTCGTATTTCTTCAGCAGACGAGCTGGAGGCCCTGGCCGCTGAACATGGCATAAGCATGGAAGGCTGGGGCAGTGTTGGGGATTATGGTATTCACGATTTCACCCTGGAAGGGATTCCGGTCTACGATGGGAATGCCTATCGGTTCGCTTCGGAACCTACTTACGTGGGTATGTTCTCCTTTCAAGCGCCAGAGGGCAGTGAATTTCTTATCCTTTCCGCTGCCCTCATAGCCCGGTACGGCCAGCCTCATGATGGCGACGAAACCACATTGGAATGGGAATTTGAAGACGCGCGTATTTATTGCGCGTGGAGTGACGCAACACCCCCCATAATTAGGCTGGATTACTATGGATCAGGCTATATGGGCAATCCCAAATTCCCCTTCCAACCCACAGGCGCAACAGCGTCTTCTAATGAAGTAACGATAAGCGAAGAAGTGACAACCACGTCGGCTCCGGTCCCCCCTGTGGAGTTCTCCGGCGAGGCCTTTTCGTTCCGCAACGGCATCACCGCGGGCATGACCGAGGCCGAAGTGATCGCAGCCGAGGGGAGAAACCCGGATGCGCAAGAGACCGGCTTGCTTATCTACAGCAACGAGTCCGCCGCCGGGTTTTCCGCCGAATTGATCTATGAGTTTGAAGGTGGCAAACTGGCCGCCGCGATTTATAAGTTTGATACCAAGCACTCCCTGGACAACGCCAACATTGCCGAATACGAGCAAGTGAACGCCGGCCTCATCGCAAAATACGGCCCCGCGTCCACGGAGGAAGACCTTTGGAAAAGCGGGGTGTTTAAAGACAATCCCGCCGCCCAGGCCATGGCCATCACCATTGGCCACTCGACTTTCTTCTCATCGTGGGTTGTGCAGGATGTTGGTATCGCCCATGCCCTTGTTGGTGTGGACAATCAAATCAACCACACGCTGGCGTATACGTTTACCGTGCAGCAAGACACCGGCCCCGATACAAGCGGGCTATGATAGCCCCTGTCGAACACCGAGGGTTTTTTGGGCTTGCTTTTGCTAGGAATGTGCAGTATAATAAAACTGACCGACAGAGAGGATCGAAAGAGACAGAGATCCGGTTCGGCGAAAGGGGGGGTGATGCCAATGGACCAGGACGAGCGCGATATCGTCGAATTCTCCGACGAGGATGGCAACACGCTGCTTCTGGAAGTCATGGATTACTTCTTCTACAACGGTGAAGAATTCGCAGTGCTCTGCGACGCCGACGAGGAAGCATGCGATCATTGCCATGACAAGGATTGTGCCTGCGAGGATGAGCAAAGCCTCTATATTATGAAGGTTGTAACCGTTACAGGCGAGGACGGCGAGGAGATGGAAGAGTTTATTTCTCCCGACGAGTCCATGTTGGAACAGCTCATAGAGGTTGTGCAGGCTCGCTTCTCCGACGAGGATGATATCGTGGGCAACGAGGAAGACTAGCTCGTACTCACAACTACATAGGACCTTGCTGGCCGGGAGTTTGCTCCCGGCCTTTCGGTTAGAGGATTTCGGCTATAAAGGAGGGTTGATCCCATGCCGGGTACCGTGTTGTTGCTAGGTGGAAGTGGATTTTTGGGACAAGCCCTCGCCCAAACCGTATTTGCCGATCGTATGGTTCGGATAGCCGACCGGGTGGCTCCGGCCGATCCCCAGGGAGCCAACGTCTCTTACCAGCCCATGGACTTTGCCGCCACCCAGGATTTTTTGCCCTACCTGGGCGATGTGGATTGGGTGGTGCACCTGATCTCTACCGTAACGCCCAGCGAAGGTACCGACAACCTGGCCGCCGAAATTGCCGATAACCTATTGCCCACCATCCGCCTGCTGGACGGCATCGCACGCAAACAAAACGCGCCCAAGGTGCTCTTTGTATCTTCGGGCGGCACGGTGTACGGGGAGGGCGGGGGCTTTCTTTTATCGGAACGGGCGGCAGCGGTGCCCATTTGCAAGTATGCCGCCCACAAGCTGGCCATCGAAAAATACCTGCACCTATACCATGTGTATCATGGGCTGGATTACCGCGTGATACGCCTGGCCAACCCCTACAATGCCCGCGCCCAATTCACAAAAAACCAAGGCGCGATCCCTATATTCATTGAGCTGATGCGCCAAGGAAAACCTATCACCGTATGGGGCGACGGTGAGCACCGGCGCGACTACATACACATCGACGACGCCATGCACGGCATCGGTGCGATCCTGGGTTACCAAGGGCCGGAGCGGGTGTTGAATGTGGGTACGGGGGTAAGCGTGTCCACCAACGAGTTGTTGGCGCTTATCGCGCGGGAGTTGGGTGTGATTGCCCCTGATGTGCGCTACACCCCGGCGCGGGCCTGCGACGTGGGGGTGAACGAGCTGGATATTAGCTTGATCAAAACCTGCACCGGTTGGGAACCGCGTATATCGTTGGGGGAGGGCGTGCGCAGGTGCGTTCATGAATTGAAAATGAAAAACTAAAGTTCAATTTTCCATTTCTTCAAGCGCCGAATGCAGCTCTTTTATGGTCAGTTTGGAAAGCAAACGCGGCCTGCCGCCCTTCAGCAGCGGATCAATGCCGCATAGGGATGGGTATTCGCAATATTGGCACGCGCACCAGTTGTCCACTTGTACCGGCCTTACGCCGATATCCCCGCTGGCGATGCTTTGGGCAAAACCGGCGGCTTTGTTTTTTGCGTGCTGGAGCAACCGGCGCATCTGCTCGGGCGTGGCTGCGTTGGCCCGCTTATCGATTGCGCCCTCTTTGGTGATTTGATCGCCGCTGCCCAGCGCCTGCGCCACATCAACGTTGCCCAGCATCAGCCCGTTCATGCGCAGGGCCCTGGCCATTTTGTCTTCGATGCGGTTTTTAACCAGCGTGCGCTGGAGCTCCTCCAGTTCGGGGGCGGTGGCTTCAAGCTCGGGCCGCAGATCGATGAGCGGATCGTCGATGCGAAAGTAAAACATACCGGCGGGTTCCGCGCCCGGCATCGCGCCCAGGGCCGCGGCCAGATACAGGGGCAATTGCTGCTGCAAACCTTCGTACAGCCGCGTGCCATCCAGCTTCTGTTCGCTTTTGCTGGCTTTGTAGTCCACCACACGCAGATAGGGCACATTGCCTTGGCGCCAGGTATCCACCCGGTCGATGCGTCCCCGCAGCGTCAGTTCTCCGCCCCCCGCCATGGATAGGGCCAGGCCGGGGGTTTTGCCGTATCCAAAGTCCAGCTCCAGCATCTCCGGTACGAAGCCGCCGCCTTGGAGCTGGGAGGCTAGCGTCCACGCGGCGCGGCGGGCAGTGGCGCACACGTGCCGGCCCATGGCCCGGCCTTGGGCGTCCTCGCCCAGGGGGCCGAATCGCCAGTCTTCCATCAGCGGCCCCATCACGGCCTCCATCAGCGCGTCGTTGCGTTCACGGGAGATGTTTGGCCAGCCGGGCTCCTCCATAGCGGCGCGGGTATAAGCTTCCATCACGTCATGATACCAGGTGCCCAACTTGTCTTGATGGATGCCATAGGGTTTTAAGATCCTGGGCCGCAGCACGTACGCCACAAAGTGCCTGTAGGGGCAGGCCGCGTACATCTCCAGCCGGGATATGCTGCTATGGGGCGCGCCCTGCATGTTTCGCATCACTTGACCCACCTGGGCGGCTTGGGCGGTGAAGGTGGCATCGGCCGCTACTTTGGCTCCTAGCCCGGCGGCCAGGGCATCCACTTCACCGCGCCACTGGGGCTGGGAGCGCAGCCAAGCGTAGGCTTGTTTGGCGTACTCGACAGGCATGGCCGAGGCGTCAAAGGCTTTGCGTAATGCCGGGCCCAGGGCATCCAGCGCCGCACGGGGCGAGGCGCAAAACCCACCATCGTCGTTTGGGGAGTCGCCCTGGATTTGCAGGGCTGGAAAGATGCGCTTGAGTTGGGCGCAAACCGTGGCTGGCCGCTGCGCCGTACCTGCCATATCGGCCAGTGGATAGCTGACCCACAGCCGCTCCTCGGGCAGGGTGAGGGCCTGCAGCACGTCCAGCCGCTTAAGCTGGGCCCGTGCTGCCGCATCCATACCCAGATGCACGGTTGCAGACCCCAGGTTTTCGGCCCGCGCCCGCTCTCCGTCGGCCAGCAGGCCGGGCGAATTTGCCCCCAGCTTGCCGTCGCCCAGCCCCAATACCAGCAGCGCGCGTACCTGGCCGGTACGCAGCCGCCCCAGCGCGCCGCATAACACCGCTTGGGGCGAGGGCGGCAGCGCCCCCAGCTCGGCGTCGGCCAGCCCGGAAGACAGCATGTCCACCACCGCGTCGGACGTGCCCCTGCGCCCGTCCAGCAGCGCGTGCATTTGATCCAGGGTTTCCATCAAGTGGGCCCAAATCTGCGCATTGTGGGCGGATTCGGCGGTGAAACCTGCTGCTTCCAGCCGCGCGCCGTATGCTTCCAGCGCCTCAAGTGCTTCGATCCGCCGTAAAAATGCGATCACCGCGCGCAAGGTGCCGTCTGCATTCCGGGCGGTACCCAGGCTCTTTTGCAGCTCGGCCAGGGGCGCGGCAAATCGGGAGCGTAGCGGCTCCAGTTTTTCGATCACTGATTCACCGCCCCGGCTCAGTGGCTGCTTCCAACGCGCGCCGCGCAACCCATGCTCCAGGGCGTATTGTTCAAGCAAAAAACCCTCTTCGTCGGTCAAGCCGCAAAAGCCGCTCTTCAGATAGAGCATCGCATCCTCGTGGGCATACCCCTGGGTGGCGCAACGAAGGGCCGCCAGCAGCCCCACGATCAGCGGATGCCGGCCCGCGGTCACCTTCTCATCGATATAGGCCGGGATACCGTAGCGGGAAAACACCTGCCGGATCAGCCCGGCATAGACCGATCCATCCGTATATTGCACGGCGATGGACTGCCACGAAAAGCCCGCATCCCGCACCCAGGCCAGGATTTGCTCAGCGGCTTTGCAGGCTTCGGCAAAGGGGGTGGCGCAGGCGCGCAACGTTAGGTTCTCCGCCAGTTCGCCCTCCCATTTTTGCACCGGGTACGCATACAGATTACGTTCCAAGTGGGCCACCGGGCCAACAGGCAACGGGGTGTCTTCCCAATCGTGGCTAAAGGCAATGCTTTCTTTGGCCAGCAAACCCTCCCACCGGGTTACGCTGCGGGCCACGGGCGCATAGAGGGCCGCGTCGGGGCTGGGCGGGCGGTCCATCACCAGCGCTACACACAGCGATTCCGCCAAACCGGCCACGGCTGTGAGTGTGTGGGCAAAGGATTCGGTGAGCATGTCAAACCCGCATACCCATACCCGCGCCCCCTGGACAAATCTGGACGCGGCCAGTCGCTCCCGCATCGCTTTTTCGACATCTTCACCATCAACGAAACGCCCGGCCATCCGCCGCTCATAGGCGGCGTACACACCGGCCACATCCTGCAGCTTGGCCCGCAGGGGATCATTTTCACCCAAGGTGGCGCACATCTCCTGCAAGGTATCCGGTGTGACCGCGCCACGCTTTAGGTCGGCGATCAGCTCGATCAGCTTGTCTACAAACCCGGCGCGGGAGGCGGCCCGCCGGTAGAAGCGCAAATCCGAACCCATCTCTTCCAGCGCGCAACGCAGCACCATGCGTTTGCCCCGCACGTCGATGCGTACCCTAGGCGGGCTGCCTGCCCCCTCAAACACCCGGTGGGTGAACCGCGTGGGGGACAGCACCTCCAAGTCAAAAAAACCGGGCTTGTCCAGCCGCTGGATCAGCTCCAGCTCGGCTTGCAGGGTGTACTGCTCGGGCACTAGCAGCAGGCAGCGCGCGCCCCCGGTGTACGCTTCGCCCACCTCGCGGATGACGCGGGGGAGGAGGCGGCGGCTACGGCCGGTTAGGATGCGTACGGTTGGGGTGCTTACGGGCATGGGGATATCTCCTACCTGTGTTTCTTTGCATAACGGTATCATTCTTCATAGGCTAAAGTCAACACTCTCTTGTAGACGGCCCACACCATAACACTATGAATGCTCATGATTATTGAAGAGAGTATTGCACATACATTTAAACAATGCTATACTTTGTATACAGTCAGGATTAATGGAAGGGGTACGATACAAATGGCAAAAAAAGCGCTACACTGGCTAAGAGAAACGTTTCCGCGGTTTTCGTGGATACTTGCAATTGCGCTATTAGCAGTAATTTGGCTATCAATTTGCTTGTTTATTGTGTATGTTTGTTTCGTTAGTGCCAAAACACCGGTGGCCTTCGCACAAAAAACTATCGAGTTCGTATTTGGGTTGATTGGAATAAGGGATGCCAATGGAGTGCCAGTTGTTAATCGCATCAATGTCCAGGCCGCCATGAGTGCATACTTAGGCTTAACGGGGGTAATACTTTCGGTATATACACTTTATGCGCATGCCAAAAAATCACACTCTTTATGGAGAAACCTCCCTATTATCAAGAAGCTAGCTCCTGTCGCTGGACGTGATGACGTAAGAATAATGAAAAAGCACTACGCTGGGGCCTCGTTTCTCACAGTGTATTCTGGCTCCTTTGATTGGATTTATAATGAAGGTATTTTTGAAGACATTTATGCTCTTGCACAAAAAGCAGCATTAAAGATGTATGCTTTTGAAGGGGATTCGGATATAGGAAAGATAAAGGACAGATTGTTTTCTGATGGAAAAACCAAATTTGTTGAAGAGGAAAAAATCAACACAGTATTGGATTGTTTAATTTCCTCAAATAAAAAAGAAGTTGTTCGATGCTCAATTATCAAAAAGAATAATGCATGCCTGTTCCTGTATAGAAAAGATGAAATGGTTTATACTCTGAAGGAAGGCGATTTCGCAACCTATTTACTTGAAGCAATAGATATCCTGGCTACGAATTGACCAGAGGTGAGAGTTAATGCAGTACCTGGTGACAGAGTCTAAGTGGAATGATTTTCGTAAAGTCTTTACTGAAACAGCAAAAAACTACAATAGCATAGCGATCGATGCTGTTGCTTTTTATGTAATAAAGGCGGCATACAAGTGCTTTGGCAAAGCATTAAGACCCCGCTATGAAGAGCGCCTCTCAAAGCATTTTAACAAAAGATATTACTATAAAAATATGTTGAAAAGCTTGATATCTTTGTGGTACCTAGAAGACTTGGGAGTCCTTAGGAAAAACGAACATGTTATCGATGTTGGTTGTGGAGGGAGCCCCTCCATCCTTGCATATATGATTGTTCAAAAGAAGGAAAAACCGCTCAATGCTGAGTTGATTGATAAAAGCAATTGTCAAATAGCAATCGCAGAGAAACTCTTAGGTAATAATTGCGAAATCACCACACATGTACATGACTTCTCTTTTGAGAAAAGCAATTTCACAAATAATAGTTTTGTCATTATGTCTTACTTCCTTTGTGAGCAATCGAAACACAAAATAAAGAATATTGTTGAGCATCTGGAGTTTGGGGAAAATGATACCTTAGTTATAGATTACAGAAAAAACATTGAGAAATTGCATAAGAAGCTAAGGATACCTAAACAGAAAAAGCTGTATACATGGAGCTTGCGAACCGCACTTCCCTTTGATATTACTCTTGCCGCAGGAGAAGGGAGCATCCATGTTAGTGGATTATATGTTAAGTCAACAGAAGGTAGTTGATGCGTATTTCGAGGCGTGGAGGAGTTATGACGCTGCTTTGCTAAGGCAACTATTCACGGCAGATGCAGTTTATGTCATCAATGCATGCAAAAAATACAGCAACATAGAGGAAATACAGCATTATTGGAAACGCAACAGAGCTAGACAGAGGGATTTGCGTGTATCCTATGTAATTATTGATGTGAAGAAAGATTTTACGAGTGTTCATTTTCTTGCGAACTTTTACAATGCCATAGATAGGACAAATGATAAAATCGATGGAGAAATACACTTTTACTGCATGCTTAGCAAAATATACAGATTGAGTGAATGGTATGTTAAGGATCAAATCAGAGCCGATTAGTGTTTTTATTTCCCCACACAAAAATTCGCAAATATAGCGTCGATTACATCTTCGGACAGTGTCTCGCCGGTGATGCTGCCCAAGGCGTCCAGCGCGCGCTTTAAGTCAATCGCGGCCACATCGGTGGGAAACCCGGTATCCATCGCCGCCACCGCCTCTTCCAATGCTTGGGCCGCTTGGGTAGCGGCGGCAATATGCCGCGCCCGTGTAAGCGACGCCTGTGAAGCATCGGGCAGCGCCGCCGCCTCCCGTAGCGTGTCCAGCAGCTCGGGCAGCCCCTGCCCCGTAAGCGCCGACACCTCAACGATCCGTGCCGCTCCGCCATACCTATTGATGCACGGAGGCAAGTCGCATTTGTTTAGCACCACGATACACGGCTCAACTATTAGCGCCTCGTCTTCGGGCTCCAATGGCGCTGACGCGTCTACCACGATCAGCCGCAAGTCCGCGCACTCCAATGCCGCCCTGGCCCGAGCTACGCCAATTTCTTCTACGGCATCACCGTCTTCCCGCAGACCGGCGGTATCGGTAAGCTGCACAATCAGCCCATCCAGCTCCAGCCGCTCGGTGAGGGTATCCCGCGTGGTGCCGGGCAGATCGGTTACGATGGCACGCTCCTCGCCCAGCAGCGCGTTAAGCAGCGTGGATTTGCCCGCGTTGGGCCGCCCGGCGATGACCACATCCAGCCCCTCGCGCAGTAGCTTTTCCGCCCGTGGATTACACGCTGCCCGCAGGGTCGCGGCCAGGGATGCAGCACCCTCTCGCAGCCCGGCCATGGCTTCGCTTTCATCAATCTCTTCGGGAAAATCCACCGCCGCTTCCAAACCGGCCAGCAGACGTATCGCCTCAGCACGGGCCTCCAGTATGATTTTTGAAGCGCCGCCCCGCATCTGCCGCAACGCATCTTGGGCGGCCTTTGCACCTTGCGCGCCGATCAGGGCCATCACTGCCTCGGCCTGGGCCAAGTCGATGCGCCCGTTTTCGAAGGCGCGGCGGGTGAATTCGCCGGGTTCCGCGGGCCGTGCACCCGCTTTCACAGCTAGGCGTACCGTTTCGTGTACCGTGTAGGGCGCGCCGTGGCAGTGGATTTCGGCCACGTCTTCCCGGGTGTAACTGCGGGGCGCGCGCATGAGCACGGCCATGGCTTCGTCTATGGGATTATCGGGCGCGCCTACCCAGCCCAAGGTGAGCTGATGGCTGAGGGGCGCAGTGCGCCCTTTTCTCTTCGCATGAAAAATATCATATAAAATGCGCTCGGCCTGAGGCCCGCTGATGCGCACGATGGCCACGCCTCCCTGTCCTGGGGGCGTGGCCACGGCAACGATGGTGTCACAGGATTTATCCATGATTACGCAACGCCGGGCGCGGCCATCAACAGCGCGCCCTTGCACTCTACATTGATTTCTTCGGCTGATGCAGGCACAAACAAACTATCCCCCGGCTTGAACTCCAGCGCGCCATCGGAACAAACGATCCGCCCTGCGCATAACGCGGTGAGCAGCCGGAACCGCTCGGGCGAATCCTCCAGCGGCATGTTCGTTGCTACCTCCAGCCGGTCCAGCGTAAATGCCCGATCCTCGATCAGCCGCACCCGGTTGCCGCCGGTTACCTGCTTGCTTACGCCACGGGTAGGCGAGAGGCGCAGGGACACATCGGACACATCCAGCGCCTGCTTTAAGTGCAGCGCCCGAGGATTGCCTTGGGCGTCGCGCCAGCCCCAATCCCAGAAACGATAGGTTAGATCGCTGGACTGCTGAATTTCGTACAACAAGATGTCCTGGCCGATGGCGTGCACCGTGCCAGCGGGGATAAACAGCGCGTCGCCGGGGGATACCGGCACCCAGCGCAGGCAATTTTCCAGCTCACGGCCATTTGCCGCCGCTTGTGCCAATTGCTCCCATGTGATGCCGGGTTGGATGCCGTACACCAACTGCGCGCCGGGCGCGGCGTCCAGCACTACCCAGGCCTCTGTTTTGCCCAGCTTGCCCTTCTCATGAATGGCGGCATAGGCATCATCTGGATGCACCTGCACCGAAAGCCGCTCCCGCGCGTGGATCAGCTTTACAAGCAAGGGGAACTTCTGACCCACGCCGGTGCCGCGCATGGCTGTTCCGCCTTCGCGGAGCAGTTGGTCCAGGGGCCTACCCTGGGCATCGCGACTGCACAGGCCGGGTAATGCCGAGATTTCGAGGCTCTCGCCGGTGGTGTCGTCGGGGATGGATTTGCCAAATACCGTGCGCAATGCGGCGCCGCCCCAGGGGGTTTCGGCGCCGTGGCGATATGCGGGGGTCATGATGAAAGGTTGCATGGGGTGATGTACCGTCCTTTTTGATCAAGATGTCTCCCCGGCGAATTGCATCGCGGGAAGCTTATCTGGTTGCACTGAAAGAATATTTGGGCACTTGTAGTACGCGTTGATCATCCCGCGCATTTTTGCAATCTCATTCCACTCATCATTCGCTCGTTCTGTGCGAAGCTTCTGTGCGTCCTCTTTGGACATGGATGCATACTCTGCTTCACGCTCAGCGCGGAGCGCGTGAATATCCTCAACATCAAACACTGTTTTGCTCATGTCAACTCCTCTTTTTCACTCCATCAGCGGCCAGCCCGGCCCACACAGCGCCGCCACATCAATGAGCGCCGCACGATAATATATCCGCTCTCCCACATCGATGGCGCGCAGGGCCAGCAGCGTATTGCTGTCAACGTCCGCGTACAGCACGGGCAGGTAATCTGCATGGGATGTCAATCGCAGCACCCGGCCCAATTCAAAACTGTAGAAACACAGCGCGCGGGATTCGGTTACGTAATACACACCTTCGGGTCGCAGAAGCAGCGCGTCTACCCCGGCATCGATGTACATCGGCTCAGCACCCATATTGTTCAGATCAGCCAGCCACAGTTGACCGCCCGAGAATCCGTGTTCGCGCAAGGGCGGGTCTTCTTCATCCCGGGCTTGTTGGCCCAGGGCGCGCTGCTCGTCGTCTTCCGCAAAATCGGCTGCCTGCCGCCATGCCATATATTGGCCATTGCTCTGCACGTCCATGGGCATGATATCCCGTTCCAGGCGCGCCAATTCTGTGTCGCTCTCTATGTCTAGCGCCAGAACCCACCAGCGATCCTGCTCGTAGGCGCCAACGGCCAGCACGCCGCCGGTTACCCGGGGCGGCTGCCAATCCACCTGGGCGTCCAGGCGGCGCAATAGCTGGGGCTCTTCTTCGTTGGGTGTCAACGCGTGTAACGCCATATTGAGCCGCTGATAGGGCGGTTGCGGGGGCGGGAAGTCCTCGCCGGATTCATACCAATACACGCGGCTGCCGTCGGTGGAGAGGGCGGGCACGATGGCGCTTTCCGGATAGGGATCCTCACGAACCAGCGTGGTGCGCCCGCTTTGCCCATTCCAGCTGCGGATGCGCCAGCCACCAGGAAAATCCTCGTACATCTCCACCCAGTAAAGCCAATCGCCGCACCAAACCGGCGTTAGGATTTGTATGCCCTGCCTAGCTTCAAATACCAGGGAATAGAGCATGGTTGCCGGATCGATGTGCCACAGGGCGTCGGCCCAGCCGGAGCGGCCTACATCGATGGGGCCGCTTACCGCGATGGCGTCTGCAGAAAGGGCGGCTTGCTTCAAAGAGCGAGCACGGGCTTCGGGCGCAAACAGGCGCAACGGCAACTCGGCCTGGGGCGCGGTTACCGAGGCTGGCAACCCCGGCGGAAGGGTGGCTTGGGGTGGCGCACTGCCAGCGGCGGAGGGCAACAATAGTGCCAGCACGCACAGTGTGGCGACCCACCGGCTTTTCATGCTCGTCACCTCTCCAACACCGCCAGCAGATTCTCCAACTCCTCCATAGAACCATACGTCAGCACGATGCGCCCCTTGCTCTGGCTGCCCACAATGGAAACCCGCATGCCCAGCGCACGGCGAAGGGAATCCTCCAAATCTGTGAGCTCCACTGAGCGCTCCTGCTCCTGGCGCTTTGGTGGCTTGCGCGTAGGACGCTGTGCCGCCGCTTCCATCTGCCGCACCGACCAACCCTGGCGCACCGCCGATTCCGCCAATATCCGCTGGCGGGAGGAATCCTCCATACCGGCCAGCGCCCGCCCGTGGCCCGCCGTGAGCGAGCCCAGGCGCACCAAATCTTGAACCGGTTCCGGCAAATTCAGCAGGCGCAGCAGATTGGCCACCGCCGGGCGGCTGCGGCCGATGCGCTGGGAAACGCTCTCTTGGGTCAGGCCGCATTCTTCCATCAGCCGATGCACCGCGGAAGCTTCCTCTACCGGGTTGAGGTTTTCGCGCTGTATGTTCTCTACCAGCGCCACCTCCATCTGCTTCATCCGGTCGTAGTCTCGTACGATTGCGGGGATCACTTCGAGCCCGGCGATACGTGCGGCCCGCCACCGGCGTTCCCCGGCCACGATGGTATACCGGTTGCCGTCGGGATACACGATGATAGGCTGTATCACGCCTGATTGCTGGATCGACTCGGCAAGCTGGCGCAGCGCTTCCTCGTCAAAGCGCTTGCGGGGCTGCTCCCGGTTGGGATCGATGCTGCCCAGGGGCAACTCCAGCACCGCGTTTTCTACCTGCGGCGAATCCATATCGTCCAGCAGCGCGTTGCCCTGGAACAGCACGCCTAATCCCTTGCCCAGGTTGTTTTTTTTCATCATGGCGCTCTCTCCTAATTCCGTGCCAACAATTCTCTCGCTAAATCGTAATACGCTTCCGCGCCTACGCTGCGGGCATCGTACAGGTGGATGGGCAGGCCGTGGCTGGGCGCTTCGCCCAGGCGTACATTGCGGGGGATGATGCTGGTGAACACCTTGCCCTTAAAGTGCTGCTTCACCTCATCCACCACCTGGAGGCCCAGGTTGGTGCGGGCATCCAGCATGGTGAGCACCACGCCCTCGATCTCCAGCGCCGGGTTGAGCCGCTGCTTCACCAATTGGATGGTGTTCATCAGCGCGGTGACGCCTTCCAGGGCGTAATACTCGCATTGGATGGGCACAAGCACGCTGTCCGCCGCCACCATGGCGTTGAGGGTGAGCAGCCCCAGGGAGGGGGGGCAGTCGATAAAAAGATAGTCGTACTTATCACGCAGGGTGGCCAAGGATTGTTTGAGCTTGTGCTCGCGGCGCTCCAGCTCCACCAACTCCAGCTCGGCGCCGGCCAGACGGATATCCGCCGACATCAGCGACAGCCCCTTGACCTGGGTGCGCAGCA
>WQXF01000019.1 GCA_009784985.1 Clostridia bacterium
ACCTGGCCGGCGAGGTGACGATCCCCGAGGAACTGCCCTACCTGCTGTTTACCATTCCGTACGAGGACGCGTGGCGGGCGTATGTCGATGGGCGCCGGGTACAGCCCGTGCGGGCCATGGGCGCGCTGCTGGCGATTCCGATGGAGCCGGGCACGCACACCTTTGCGCTGCGCTACGTGCCCACCGGCTTTGAGGCCGGCTGCGCGCTGACGCTTGCCACGCTGTGCGTGCTCGCCGGTTACGCTCTGCTTCGCAATGGAAAATGGAAAAAGGAAAGTGGAAAATGAAGAGACGACCAAGCCTGATAGCCCGGCCATAACCCCAATTTTCCACTTTCAACTTTCCATTTTCCATTTGTATTCGTAAGAGAAAGAGGCTTTGTTATGACCACACCTGTCCGCACGCGCTTTGCGCCCAGCCCCACCGGCTACCTGCACTTGGGCGGACTGCGCACCGCCCTCTACGCCTACCTGTTCGCCCGCAAACACGGCGGCACGTTCATCCTGCGCATCGAGGACACCGACCAGGAGCGCGAGGTGCCCGGCGCGGTGGAGATGATCTATCAATCGCTGCGCGCCGCCGGATTGACCTACGACGAGGGGCCGGATGTGGGCGGCGATTTCGGCCCGTACATCCAAACCCAGCGCAAGCCAATCTATCTGCCGCACGCCTGGGAATTGGTGGCGCGCGGCGGCGCGTACCCCTGCTTTTGCACCAAGGAGCAGCTCGACCAGCGGCGCGCCCAGGCCGAGGCCCGGGGCGAAACCTGGAAGTACGACAAGCGCTGCCTTTCGGTGCCTCCCGTTGAGGCGAAGCGCCGCGTGGACGCCGGCGAGCCCCACGTGATCCGCCAAAACGTGCCCACAACGGGCACCGCCGGCTTCGACGATCTGCTGTACGGCCGCGTGGAGGTGCCCTGCGATACGCTGGACGACGCCGTGCTCATCAAAGCCGACGGCCTGCCTACCTACAACTTCGCCAACGTGGTGGACGATCACCTGATGGCGATTTCCCACGTGATGCGCGGCACCGAATACCTTTCGTCCGCCCCCAAGTATGATTTGCTGTACCGGTCTTTCGGTTGGGAGCCGCCTCTTTCTTTGCATTTGCCGGTGGTGATGATCACCGATCAGGAGGGCACACGCAAGCTTTCCAAACGCAAGGGCGATCCCTCGTTTGAAGATTTGCTGGCACAGGGTTATCTGCGTGATGCCGTGGTCAACTACATCGCGCTGCTGGGCTGGAGCCCCGGTGGTGAGCAAGAGGTATTTTCCCTGGCCGAGCTGGAGCGGGTGTTCGACGAAAAGGGCCTGAGCAAGTCGCCATCGGTGTTTGATATCCAAAAGCTCAACTGGTTCAATGGCGAGTACATCCACGCGCTGCCCTTTGACGAATACTTTGCCCTGGCCAAACCCTGGGTGGAGCAGGCGCTGGGGGAGGGCCGTTTTGACCTTCGCCGCCTTTGCCAGATGCTGCAGAGCCGCACCGATGTATTCAGCCAGCTCCCAGGCATGGTGGATTTTTTGGCAAAGATGCCGGACTACGATCTGGCCCTCTATACCCACAAAAAGATGAAGACCGACCCCCAAGTGGCCCTGGCTGGGCTCAACGTAGCCCTCCCAGCGTTGGAAGGCCTGGATGATTGGAGCGAACCGGCCCTGCACGACACCCTGATGGCCGCAATCGCCGAATCCGGCAAAAAAAACGGCCAGGTGCTCTGGCCGTTGCGGGTGGCGGTTACCGGGCGCGAGTCCTCGCCGGGGGGAGCGATTGAGATGGCCTATTTGGTAGGAAAGGACGAAAGCCTGACGCGGGTGCGGGCGGCCATCGCGCGATTAACGGAACACAATTAACGCCACATTCCCGTCCATCTTTTGCAGCACGCGGTATCCGCGTTCGCTGGCCGTGGCCATGCCCTGGGCGTTGGGTTGGCAATAGCCGTTGGGTTGGCAGCTTCCGTCATCCCGGACAATCAGCTTGCCCATCATCCCAATGGCTGCCCATTCTTTACGCTCGTTGCGTGGCACATAGGTTTTTTCCGGGTCATAAGCCGGGTTTAGCTCCTCGTACATGATTTTGCCAAACCTATCCCGCAGGTACATGCCGTGCCACCCAACCCCTTGGGAATCGCCAACCACAGACGGTGTGGATGATACGATGCCAAGAATATACCCATCCGCCGCTGTTGCGGTGCGGATATACTGATCTTGCAGCGTTACAAAATATCCGCGGCGGTCTTCGTTTTGTGGGTTGCCGTCCAGCCATTCAAACATCTCGGCGTAGTCCGCGCCGCCGGTATACAGGCCGGTCGCGTTGTATACGTTGCCCGTGTATTGTACGCGGAACGCGTTGCTCCTTGCGCCGTCCGACCCATTACCGATAATAAACCCGTCGTCGTTTTGCGCAAGGTTGAGGGTGGCGCTGGTCGGAACATTGTGCTTGCCGATGACTGTTTGGTACCAATTTTGTGCGATAGTAGAGGAGCCTGCGGCATGAGAATACCTGCCGGAAGCCATCGTCTCCAAGCCTTCGGCATGGGAGCCTAAGCCCGAAGCTGTAGTAAGGCTGCCCTCGGCATGGGAATAATCGCCTTCCGCTAGTGTTTGATCGCCTTCTGCGTGGGAATAAACGCCTTGCGCTGTTGTTCGAGAGCCTTCCGCATGGGAAGAATCGCTTCTCGCTGTTGTTTCAGTGCCTTCTGCATGGGAATAATCGCCTTCAGCTGTTGTTCGAGAGCCTTCCGCGTGGGAACACCAGCCTGTTGCTGTTGTTTCAGCGCCTTCTGCATGGGTATAGCTGCTGAAGGCAGTTGTCCCCACGCCCTCGGCATGGGAGCCGAACCCGGAGGCCGTTACATTGTCGCCTTCAGCATGGGCATTGGTGCCGGAGGCTATTGTGTACGATCCCTCGGCATGGGCATAGTCGCCGGAAGCCACTGTACTCTCGCCTTCGGCATGAGCGTAGCTATGCTCTGCCCTTGTGAGATAACCCTCGGCATGGGAACCCAAGCCGGAGGCGATTGTAGCCAAGCCCTCCGCATGGGCATAGCTGTTGGAAGCCATGGTATATTCGCCCTCGGCATGGGAAGCGTTTCCGCTGGCCACGCTGCATTTTCCTTCGGCAAACGAGGCCTCTCCGCTTGCGTCGGTTCCCATCCCAATGGCAAGGGACGAATCCCCGCTGGCGACTGTGTTTGTGTTGAGGGCAACCGCGTCAATACCCATGGGGGAATTGTTGTCGCCGTTGCATCCGCCGCCGGTGTGGATGCCCATGACCGACCCGTTGGTTTCACCATCCACAAGGTTTAAAAGATTGCTGGGGCCTTCCGCGCCCTGGGGGCCAGCGGGGCCGGTTGCGCCGGTGGCACCTTCGGACCCCTGAGGTCCAGCGGGGCCGGTTGCGCCGGGAGAGCCTTCCGGCCCCTGGGGGCCAGCTGGGCCAGTAGCGCCGGTAGCACCTTCGGGCCCCTGAGGGCCAGCGGGGCCAGTAGCGCCGATGCCTTGATTGCCACAGGGAAAGCGCCAGCACGGATTACAAGAGGTAACGCGTTGACGACACGGATTGAATATCATATTAAAAACTCCCTTGTGCTCAATAAAGAAACGCGATGCCCTTTTTGAACATGCTACCGGAACATGATCAGTGCCATATTCCTATCAATCCTTTTCAGTACGGGGCATCCGCTCTCGCTGGCCGTCGCGATTCCCTGGGCGTTGGGGCGGCAATACCCGTTGGGTTGGCAGGTTCCGTCGTCGCGCACAATCAGCTTGCCCACCACGCCGATGGCCGACCATTCGGCGCGCTCCGTGCGGGGTTGGTATTCGCGGGTGGGATCGTATGCCGGGTTCATCTTGGGCACGTGCTGACGGATCATTTCGGTTCGTATCTCCATCTCGCCGGTCTCTTCATTCAACACGGCTTTCTCCTGAGGCATCTCCACCCATTCGTTGAGCACAGTGCCCCATTTGTCCCGTTGGTACATATCGTGCCAGCCGCATGCCCCTGCATCCCCCACCATGGCAGGCGAGGCGGAAACCACGCCCAGCACGTACGGATCCTGGCCGGTGGCCTTGCGGATAAACTCGCCGTCCAGCGCCACAAAAAAGCCTCTGCGATCTTCATTTTGTGGGTTGCCGTCGCGCCACTCAAACATCTCGGCATAGTCCGCGCCGCCGGTGTTGTAGGCGCCGGAAGCATACACCTGGCCATTGTATCGCACACGGAATGCGTTGCTCTTTAAGTCTTGCGTAGTGCCGTTGCCGATGATAAACGCGTCGTCGTTTTGCGTATTGTTGAGCGTGGAACTGGTGGCAACGTTGAATTTGCCAATGACTGTTTGATACCAGTTTTGCGCGATGGTGAAGTGCCCTCCGGCATGGGAATAGTTGCCTGCTGCCATTGTCATCAAACCCTCGGCATGAGCAGCTTCGCCGGAAGCCGTTGTATTAAAACCTTCGGCATGGGAAAAGAGGTTGGTAGCGGTTGCATGGTAGCCCTCGGCATGAGAAGCGTAACCGATAGCTTCTGTAAACCTGCCCTCGGCATGGGAAACGTTGCCCGAGGCCGTTGTGTTGTCGCCTTCGGCATGGGAAGCGTTTCCGGAAGCCCTTGTGCTCGCGCCCTCGGCATGGGAATACCAGCCTCCTGCTGTTGTTTCATCACCTTCGGCATGGGAATAGATTCCAGAGGCCGTTGTCGACAAACCCTCGGCATGGGAAGAGGTGCCGGAAGCCATTGTGTCCCTACCCTCGGCATGGGCCCCTTCGCCCGTGGCTGTTGCTCGGAAGCCCTCGGCATGGGAAACGAAGCCCCTTGCCCTTGTTAAAAAACCCTCGGCATGGGAATTGTTTCCTTCTGCTGCTGCAGCTTCGCCCTCGGCATGGGCGCCGTTGCCGGGAGCCCTTGACCGCGTGCCTTCGGCATGGGAGAATTCTGCCTCTGCGTTTGTACCATAACCCTCCGCGTGGGAACCGTGGGCGGAGGCCACAGTGCACATGCCTTGGGCAAACGAGGCCTCTCCGCTGGCCACGGTTCCTATCCCAACGGCAAAGGAAGAAGCGCCGCTGGCCACGGTATCTGTGTTGAGCGCAACGGCATCCACGCCCAAGGGGGAGTTGTTATCGCCGGTGCATCCGCCGCCGGTGTGGATGCCCTTTACCGACCCACTGGCTTCACCATCCACAAGGTTTAAAAGATTGCTGGGGCCTGCCGGGCCCTGGGGGCCCTGTGGTCCAACTGGGCCGGGATTCCCTTGTGGACCAGCTGGCCCCTGCGGGCCTTGGGGCCCGGGAATACCTTGGCCTTGCCCCCTGCAGGGAAAGCGCCAGCATGGATTACAAGGTTGTACGCATTGTTTAAATGAGTTGTATGGATTCATAACAGAAAAACTCCTTTTCGCTAATTAAAGAAGTGCGATACCCTTCTTTAAATATCGTATGCGAAAAGGAGTTTGCGGGCTACAACTTACAACGCCTGAATGACCAACCGGCCCATTTCACCGCAACCGACTTTCTGACAGCCATCGCTAAAGATATCCCCAGTACGATATCCCGAATTCAGCACACCCGAAACCGCCGCTTCGATCTGCGCCGCCTCGCCCTCCAATCCCAACGAATGCCGCAACAGCAGTGCCGCCGACAGAATCATCCCTAGGGGATTGGCCAAATCCCGGCCCGCGATATCCGGGGCCGAACCATGAATGGGCTCGTACAGCCCGGCTTTGCCATCGCCTAGGCTGGCCGAGGGCATCATGCCCAAAGAACCTGCGATGGCCGCCGACTCATCCGAAAGAATATCCCCAAACAGATTGCCCGTAACCACCACATCAAACTGGGCGGGCCGCAAAATCAGCTGCATGGCCGCGTTGTCCACATACATGTGGGTGAGCTCGATATCCGGATACTCTGCCCCCAGGCGGGTTACGGTCTCGCGCCACAGGCGGGAGGCGGCCAGCACGTTGGCTTTGTCCACACTGCACAGCCTCTTGCCCCGGCCACGGGCCAGTGAAAAAGCCACCCGTGCCACCCGCTCGATCTCCGGCACGGTATAGATCATCAAATCCGAGGCCGACTGGCCGTCGGGCGCTGTATCGTGGGCGCCAAAGTAGATGTCGCCGGTAAGCTCCCGCACCATCAGGATATCGATGGGTTTTGCCAAGATGTCCGGGCGCAGGGGGCAGGCCACAGCCAGCGCCGGATGGATGGTGCAGGGCCGCAGGTTGGCAAACACGCCCATGCCTTTGCGCAGGGCCAGCAGCCCCCGCTCCGGGCGGATGGCCGGGTCGATGGTATCCCACTTGGGGCCGCCCACCGCACCCATCAGCACGGCGTCGGCTTTGCGGCAAGCGTCCAATGTATCGGCAGTAAGGGGCTCACCGTGGGCATCGATGGAAGCGCCGCCCATGGGCAGTTCGTTCATCGTAAACGTATGGCCGTGCTTGGCCGCGATGGCTTCGAGCACCTGCCGCGCCTGGGCTATGATCTCCGGGCCTATGCCGTCCCCCGGCAACAATACGATATGTGCTTTCATGCGTTCGCCTCCAATTGTTTGCGGATATAGGGCGCCAGCCCGCCCAGGTTGATCAGTTCGCGCATAAAGGGCGGAAAGGCCGCCGCCTGATACGCCTCGCCCCCCGGCCCGGTGAGCGCGCCGGAATCCAGGTCGATGGCTAGGGTATCACCCTCACGCAGCGCCTCGCTGGCCGCCGGGCATTCCACGATGGGCAGGCCTACGTTGATGGCATTGCGGTAAAAGATTCGCGCAAAGGAGTGGGCCACCACACATTCGATACCCGCGGCTTTGATAGCCAGGGGCGCATGCTCCCGGGAGGAGCCGCAGCCAAAGTTGCGCCCGGCTACGATGATCTTGGCGGTACGCGCCTTTTGATGAAAATCCGCATCCAGATCCTCCATGCAATGGGAGCCCAGCTCGGCCAGGTCGGTGGTATTCAGGTAACGCGCCGGGATGATGACATCGGTATCCACGTGGTCGCCATACTTAATGATACTATTTTGGATGAGCACAATGTTTCCCCTTTCGTAATGGAAAATAGAAAATTAGGAACACTTCATTTTCCACTTTCCATTTTCAATTTTCCATTTATTCCGGCACTGAGACGAATCCCTTTAGCGCAGTCGCAGCCGCTACTGCCGGACTAGCGAGGATCACCTCACTTGCCGGATCACCCATGCGGCCCACAAAGTTGCGGTTGGTGGTGGCCACGCAGCGTTCTCCGGCGGCCAGCACGCCGCAATGACCGCCCAGGCAGGGGCCGCAGGTGGGCATGGTCACCAAGGCTCCGGCATCGATCATTGCCTGGGCCAATCCCTCGTCGATGGCCTGGCGCAAAATGGCCTGGGTGCCGGGGATCACGATGCAGCGCACATCGGGGGCGATTTGTTTTCCCCGCAGGATATCGGCGGCTACGCGCAGGTCTTCCATGCGCCCGTTGGTGCAGGAGCCGATCACCACCTGATCCACCCGGATATCGCCGCACTGATCGGCACGTTTGGTATTGCTGGGCAGATGGGGCAACGACACGGTGAGAGGCACCTCGGCTAAATCGATGATCACTTCCTGAGTATACACCGCGTCAGGATCGGGTTCGTAGGCCGTCCACGGGCGGGTGACCCGGTCATTTTCACTTAAATAAGCGCGGGTGATGTCATCCACCGGGAAGATGCCGTTTTTGGCCCCGGCTTCGATGGCCATGTTGGCGATGCACAGGCGGCCATCCATGGAGATATTGCCTACCCCGTCGCCCGCAAATTCCAGCGACATATAGCGTGCGCCGTCCACGCCGATCAGGCCGATTAGGTGCAGGATCACGTCCTTGCCGCTCACGGGGGGGCGCAGCGCCCCTTTGAGGGTTACGCGGATGGCCTCGGGCACCTTAAACCAAGCCTTGCCCAGGGCCATGCCTCCCGCCATATCCGTAGAACCCACGCCGGTAGACAGGGCGCCTAGTGCCCCGTATGTACAGGTGTGGCTGTCCGCGCCGATGATCAGCTCACCTGGCGCCACCAGGCCCTGCTCGGGCAGCAGCGCATGCTCGATGCCGGCCCGCCCCACCTCGTAATAATGCAAGATGTCGTGCTTGCGGGCAAACTCACGCATCCCCTTGGCTTGCTCCGCGGATTTGATGTCTTTGTTGGGGGTAAAATGGTCGGGGATCAGGGCGATCTTGGTGCGGTCAAATACGGTAGCCGCGCCCATCTTTCCAAATTCCTCGATGGCCACGGGGGTGGTGATGTCGTTGCCCAGCACCAAATCCAGGGCGCACAGCAGCAACTGCCCTGCCTCTACCTTGGGCAATCCGGCGGCCCGCGCCAGGATTTTTTGTGTCATGGTCATGCCCATGTGTTGTCCTCCTTGTTATTTATTGCTGAAGTAATACGCAGTAATAAATCATGCAAACCTAGATAACTACTCCGGCGGGGGGGATTCCGTTCCCACCGTAGTTTCGAATAAATCACTAGGTATTTGGGGCCAGTAGTTCCTCCCGCATCTGTTCAATAAACCATAGATACTCGTCGTAACTTTCGTATGGTGCGGGTTCGGTCAAACTGTATTCAATCGGCATACCGGGAAAATCATCATCCAAATACCGGGGGAAAAGATGCATATGTAAATGCGCCCCTGAGTTTGAGTGCATCTCGTAATTGATTTTCACCGCACCCGTTACCTTGCGCAACATACGGCCGACACGCTGCACTTCGCACATGAAGGTTGCCATATTGCTTCCCGGCATATCTTCAAAGTGGAACTCGTGATTTCGTGGCATGACATACATTTTCCCAAACAATCTTCCCTGGCCGGGGTATTCAGCCACAATCCAAACGTTATCATTTACCTCGATGTCATTCTGCCCTTTAGGAGAGGGTTCATCGTTGCAAACTGGGCAAAATTCTTCTTGCGCCGCTTTGATAAATTCGGGATAGCGATGATGGAAACTGCCGCCGCGCTTCTCACCGGACAAATCCGCTGTCATGCGGCAAATCGGGGTATTGTGCGGGCCGGTTAAGCCGCTTTCGGTTTCCACAAAACCGAATTGCCGGTACAGCTTTTTAGCGGGAATGCCGGGCTCGTAGTCTTCCGGGTAAGTTTCTACCGTGATGGGTTTTGTATGATCGAGCTGGCGCAGGGCGGTTTTTAGCAAGCGGCGACCAACGCCTTTCCTGCGGTACCCCTCAAAAACACCAAACCATGTGATGCGGTTGTTCGTTCGGGAAAAACCCAGAAATCCCATTGCGTTCCCGCTCATGTAATCCAAGGCGGTTAATGCTTCATATTTTCCGGTTTTGCTTTTTGCATAAGCGACAAACTCCGGATCGGTTCCCATATCCGCCGGATGCCGAAAAATCGGCGACACTTCGGTTGCCAGCGCGCACCAGGCGGGGAGATCGTTTTCCGTTGCCCATCGAATCAGCAATGGCTATTCCTCCCGTTGTTTTTTTGCAATCCGGTATGCCACCGGCAATCCGGCCAGCGTACCCGCGCCATAGCACAGGTGTACCAGCAAAAACATCCACGGCAAGCTCCACAGGCAGCGTGCCTTGCCCACCGGCGAAGCCCTTGCCGCCTGTATGGTAAAAACGGCATCGCACAGCGCGTATACAGCGCCCAGCGCAATCAACGGAAGCCGCCACCCCGCCGCGAACAACCCACCCGCGCACAGCAGCGCCAGTACAAACAGCATGGGCGCAAAGTGCCGCGCCGAAAACCCCCTGGGCGATACCAGCAGCGACAGCCCCACCCAGTGCCCGTTCCGCCACTTCTGGCCGAGCTGGCCACCCAGCGTGCTCCGCGCCCGGTGGTGGCTGGTGATCTGTGGCGTGTACCACAGCCGGAACCCGGCCTGGCGCATGCGCCAAGCCATGTCGTTGTCTTCGGTGCGGACGAGGCGTTCGTCGTACCGGCCCACCTGCTCGTACACCCGCCGGCGCACCAGCGGATAGGCCAACGCGTCCACCTCCCGCGCGCTTCCGGCATTACGAAAGGCCGCCGCTCCCCCTGCAAACCGGGAGGTGTCCAAAGCCACTAGGGGCGCTTCTTGGACAAAACGCGGTGGCAGGGAAGCCACTTGCCCTCCAACAACATCGCGGTCGTGCCCTTGCGCCAGCGCGCGGGCGTTGGCTTCTATAAAACCGGGCGGAATGCTGGCATGGGCGTCCACCCGCAGCAAGGCATCGCCGGTGTAGGCATCCAGCGCTACGTTCCAGCCACAGGCCAGTATGCGGCCCGGATTGTCCAGCACGCGTACGGTAAGGGGCGTTTCCCAACCCGCCGCCTCTTTGCAAAAGGCCTCCATCATGGCGCGGGTGCCGTCGCTGGAGCCGCTGTCGATCAGCAACAGTTCCATCCGGTCAAAGGGATAGGTTTGCGCGCGGATGTCGTTGAGCAGCGCGCCCAGATGCACCTGGGCATTGTAAGCCACCACCGATAAGCTGACCATCGGCGTTTCCACAGGCGCACCTCCTTCCTTTTTTCGGCCTTGGAACGACTTTCCGGCCTCAGAACGACGGGACGCCGAGGGCGGCGTCCCCTACAGGGGCTTGCGCAATGTGTATCGGCTGGCCGTTACTCCGTAGGGGACGCCGCCCTCGGCGTCCCGCCGCTAGCATCCACCCACGCATCATACCCCTCGTCCCGTTTCCGATAAGACAATACCCCCGCCGGCAAATAAACGAACAGCAGTTTTTGCCCCAAAAACCCGCGCGTGCGGTTCATCAGCCCGAAGGCCGCCAACTGCAAGGCCTGCGCGGCGGCTATCGCCCATACCGAACGCCATCCGCCCAGGCAGAGCGCCGCCACGCATAGGGCATCCACTATCCAGCAAAGAAAGGCAATACGCTCCCGCTTCAGCAGCGCCCACAGGCAACGCATGCGTACGGCGTTCACCAGCGCTTGCCCCAGGCCCAGCCGCCGGGGGGTGATCAACGCGGCCAAGGGGCCACGGTTGTCCCGCTTCCTGTCGATGTGTCGGATCATGGGCACGGGCAGCTCCACCACCCGTGCACCGTGTTTGATGAGCCGCGCGTGGAGTTCGGCTTCTTCGCAGGTGAGCACGTTGGCTGCCCATCCCCCGGCCTTGTTTAGTTCGGTGGCCCGCAGCAGGATCGCCCCGCCAAACTCGGTTGCTTCCCGCCGGACCTTGCATCCATAGTAATTGGGATTTTCGCCAATCACGCGCCCGTCGCGTTCGTATACATCGTGGCGGATGCCGGTGGCCCCGTCGTACCCCGATTTCTCCATCACCGTGAGGGCGGTTTCCACAAAGCCGGGTTGCAGCAGCATATCGCCATCTAAAAAGAGCAGGTATTCGCCCTGGGCTTCCTGTGTGCCAATCCGCCGTGCGAGACCGGCGGTGGTGCGGGTTGTGCGCAGGCGAAAACACCGTGCGCCCTGGCTCTGGGCGATGGGCAGCGATTCGTCTGTCGAACCGGAATCTACATACAGCAGTTCGTGGCGAATCGAAGCCAGCGCCTGGCCAACCGACCGCAGGCAGCCGGGCAGGGTAGCGCCGTCGTTGCGCCCGATCACCACCACGCTGAGCATGGGCCGTCCTCCTTTGTGTTAACTATAAAATATGCTATACTGTAGGTGGTTCTATGTATTATCGCATATTGAGAGGATGGGGGCAAGCCCAATGTGCGCCTTATTTCCGCCACTCTTTAATGTACTCTTTTTCTTCCCTGCGGCGCTTTGAGCGCTCGGCGAATCGTTGTTTCAGTTTCCTTTGCCACTCTTCGTGATGATCAGTCCAGGCAGCTATGAAAGCAAACGCTGCTCCGAAAACTATGATTAAGACAGCAATGAGAGCCCACTCGTTTTGTGTGATATCCGTGCCGGATACCCAGTTTATGAGCTGAATCGCACCCCACGCAATCGCCCCAATCAAGCCTAGCACAAGCATCGGCACGGGATTCACTAGATCAATTAGATTAAGCCCACGGCGTCCACGTCCTTTGCGGAAATCCTTCATTTGTCTTCCTCCTGTTTTGATCGTTTCGTTTTTCAACATATTTTGGACGAAATCCTGCTTGTTTCTGGACTGGAAAGGAGTTGACCACATGTTCGCCAGTACACTCAAAAAAGCGTTGTTGTGTGCGCTTTGTATTTGCATCCTGTTCTGCACCGCGCCGGTGGCCGTTTCGGAACGCCCACTTAACATGGGGGAGTTGGTGGGCGCTTGGCAGGGATTTGTCGGGGGGGCCACCGACTTTCTGGTTTTCCATCCCAATGGCGCCTATGAGGTTTATAGCAAACACCGCCCCTCCAGATTTTCCGAAGAGCAGCCCCCTTTTGCTGGCCTTAGTTTCGTAAGGTTCGGTCAATTCTCCATCGGGTTTGATTTGGATCCAAACAAAACTTATTTGATCTTCGACGGTGTGGCGACCAATGAATCGGTTTTTTCCGATGAAAATTTCGAAGACAGGGGCCTTTTGCTGGGCATACAGGCAGGCGAGGGCAGTGGCGGTTATGTCCGTGCAACGGACATTCTTTTCCTTATTACCTGGGATGAGCTTGTTGGCACCTGGCATAGCGAGGATGGAACCACCGTGTTTAAGTTCCTGCCCGATCACGGAAAATTTGAAGGCGTGGACGCCCTGGGCAATAGGTATTGGACATCGGGCGATGGCCCCGCTTTTATGGGTGCGCTGCTTGCCTGCTCGGACAGCAAAAGTTGGTATCCGGGTACGCTGTACCTCCTTCGAAACGACACCGGTGTTCTGCGCATCGCGCCCACAATCAGTCGGCCGCTGGAAGAAGAGCAACGTGTCTATTATCTTATCAAGCAATGAAGGGAATGCCCATGAAATTATCCATCATCATCCCCTGCTACCGCGTGGCGGCCTACCTGCCCGCCTGCCTGGACAGCGTTTGCATGCTGCCACCCGATTCTGTCGAAATTCTCTGTGTAAACGACGCCAGCCCCGACGAATGCGGCCAGATACTGGCCGGGTACGCGGCCCGGCATCCTCATGTGCATGTGCTAACCCATGGGGAAAACCGGGGCCTTTCGGCGGCGCGCAACACTGGTCTGGATGCGGCGCAGGGCGAGTACGTGCTCTTTTTGGATAGCGATGATCTGCTGTGCGCCGACGTGACGATGGGGCTTGTGGATCAGGCGCAGCAAGGCCGCCTGGATATTTTGCAGGCGGCCTACATGCTTTTTGATGATGGAACGGATCAAGAGCTGCCTGCCCCGCCCATGGCGCGGCCTACGGCTGTGATCACAGGGGATGCTTGCCTTGCCATGCAGTGCGCCCAAGGGGTTTTTGAGCCCATGACGGTGATCCGGCTGTATCGGCGTGGGTTTTTGTTGCAGAATGGACTGCGTATGGCGGAAGGTTTTTTGTTTGAAGATGAGCTGTTTACCGCACCGGCTTTTTTGCGGGCGGGGCGTGTGCAGGTGTCGGATGTTTTGCTGTACCGTTACCGGCAGCATGGGGGTGGCATCATGGGGGGATTTGCGGCCTCGGCAGGCTGGTGCGGGCATTATTTGCGCATTGTGGAGCGGTTGGTTGCGTTGTGTGCGGGCGATCCGCTTACTCCCGGCCAGCGGGCGTTACGTAAGAGGGCTGCTGCGATTGCCCTTTCTATCCCCAAGAATATTGTGGCGTATCGCTTGGCCGGGGATGTGCGGCGGGAGACTTTAGGGTTTGTACGTGTGCATGGGCGAGAGATCGCCGGTTTTGCGATGAGTGGGGGATCGGTGGTGTTGTGGGTGCAGGGGGTGTTGTTGCGCGTTTCGCCTTCCATATTTATGAAAACATATGCGTTTTTGCGAAGATTGCGTTGAGTTTGACGGGGACGCAAGGGGGAGGAGGGGGGATTTCGATTTCCCCCCTTACCTCCCCCCTGCACCCCCCATATCCCCCCTAACCGACCAGGACTGCGGCCCTGGACCCAGGGGAGGTATGCGGGTTATTCTCCTGCTAGCGCTATGATGGCGTGGGCGATGATGCGGGTGTTGAGCATGAGTCTGTCTAGGGCCATATACTCGTCGGCTTGATGGGCGACGGCCTCCTCGTCGGGGAACACGCTGCCAAAGGCCACGGCCTCGCGCATGGCGCGGGCATAGGTGCCGCCGCCGATGGCCATTGTGGAGGGTGGGAGGCCGGTGACTTTTTCGTATGCAGAGAGCAATGCGCGCACCACGGGCCGGGTTTCCGGCACATGATGGGGCGGATTGCCGTGGCCGGTGCTTACCGTAAAGCCCAGCTCCTCCACGCGCATGGTCACAAAACGAACGATCTGTTCCTCGCTGAACAGCACAGGATAACGCACATCAAACGTTGCGGTGAGTTTGCCTTCTGTTAGCGTCAATATGCCCAGGTTGATGGTGAGGGCGCCCGATACCCCGTCGCTGCCCGCGATGCCAAAGCCTGTGCCGTCCGTATCGCCGCCGATGGCCTGGGCCAGTAGGGTGATGGCCGGGCGGCTTGTGCCTCCCGCTTCCAGCGCGGCCAGCAGTTGCAGCAGGCGAGCGGCGGCGTTTTTGCCTAGCTCGGGCATGGACGCGTGGCCGCCCACGCCGCCCACCGTGATCCGGGCTCCGCCATCGATTGGCTCTACTTGAATGGGGTAGCTGGAGGCGTCGTTTGTGCTCTGGGCAAAGGCCATCGCTTTTGATTGGATGGTTTGGAAGTCGCCGCTTAGTTCAGCCTCGGCGGTGCTGGGGATCACGTTGGCCCGCTCCCCGGATTGGATGGTGCGGATGGGGAAGGCGGCGTTGCCCTCGACCGGCAGTGTGAGCGCCAGTATCAGGCGGCAGATGCCCTTTTCGGTGTTGATCAGCGGGTATCCGGCATCGGGCGAAAATCCTACATCGGGCAGGCCGATTTTCTTTTTGTAGTAATCCATGTCGGCCCAGCCGCTCTCCTCGTCGCAGCCCAACACCAGCCGAACCTTCTTTTGCAGGGGGATACCGGCCTCCCGGATGGCCTTCATGGCAAACATGGCGGCCACCGAGGGGCCTTTGTTGTCCACGACCCCACGGGCGTACAGTTTGCCGTCTTTTATCGTTGGTTCGAAGGCCGGGGTTTGCCAGCCCTCGCCTGCGGGCACCACGTCCAGGTGGGTGAGTACGGCCACGGTTTCGTCTCCCTGGCCGATCTCCATGTCAACGGCGTATCCATCGATGTCACGGGGATCAAAGCCCAGCCGCCGGGCATCGGCCAGAGCCAGATCCACCATGCGCCGGATCTCCGGTCCAAAGGGCGCGTTGGTTGCCGATGCAGGAGCCTTAAGCGAGGGGATGCTGAGCCAGCCTTTTAGGGTTTCGATTAGGTCGTTTTGCATGGATTCGATGGTTTGATCGAGCTTTTTGTTGGGTATTGTCATAAGATTTCCTCCTCTAACTTTACAGCCTCAAAGATGCGGAACCCTTCGCCTCCACTTTGCCATGAGTTCACTTCGCGGCTGCTGTATTCGCCTATGATATCAAACCCGCACGCCTTAAACGCCCCGAGCCATTCTTCGCGAAAGTAGCTTTGCAGATAAAACGAATGATCGAAGCTTTCCACATGGCCGCTTTCATCTTGGGCATAAAATGTCTGTGAGATATGGGAGCGGCCTGTTTGGGCATTGTAGCGGGTGTCGCCTGTTTTCCACACCTTTACGCTGGGATAGACTTGTTTCGAAGGGTAAAAAGTTTTGGTCGGATAGTAGTCCGATTCTGCGTCAGGTAACCGTAATCCTGTTTCGATCACCAAGCACCCGCCGATGCGCAGGTGGTTGCGAATGCAAGCAAGCGCCTTCTTGACATCATGAATCGTGAGGAGGTGCCCAAAGTCCATGCTGAAGCAAAAATCGGCAGGCGGTATATCAAAATGGAAATCCGTCACGTCGCCCTCGAAAAAACGAAGTCCCGGCACATCGTCGAAACGTTTTTTTCCTTCCGAAATCATCTCTGGCGTGATGTCAAACGCGGTGACGTTGAAGCCGTTCTCTGCCATGTATGCGCCGGTTTCACCCAGCGCACACATGGGAATCAATACGTTTTTGCCGTACTTAAGGGCAAAGTTGTTCCAATACGCATCCTCGTCGGTGCGGTCATGCCCGCCCCAATCCCAATATTGCGCGTGGCGCGCATAATTGCCGATATCATTCATCCTCGTCGGTCATCAACATCGCCGGATGGGGCGTGGCGCGCAGATACTCCACAAATGCTGCCGGGGAGGCGATGGCCTCCTTGGGCACCCAGATGCCGCCATTGCCCGGATCGTGGGCCTGGTGCACATCCGAGCCGGACAGCATCGCCAGGCCGTGCTTCTGGGCATGAGCCAGGGCCAGCGCGTTGCGGTTGGTGTGGCGGGGGTTGCCGTTGTGCACCTCCACGCCGTGGAGCACCTCGGGGGGCTCTACAGACAGATAGGGCCGAAACGGATGCGCCTGATACACCCGCATGCCCTCCTCATCGGCCAGGCGCTTAAAGGCCAGGGGCTCCATTTCCGGCAGGCCGCGCAGTTTATAGAGCGCAGGATCGGGCAGGTATACCAAAAAATCGTTGTATCCTTGGCTAGCGAAGCGCAACTCCATGCCGGGCAATACGGTGATGCCTAGCTTTTCACCGGCCCGCCGCGCCAGCTCATATCCCCTGGCAAAGCGTGCGCATTGTTTGGCGGATCGGGTGCTGCCGGGCACGTTGTGGTCGGTGATCACCACCGCGCTGTATCCACACTCGGCCACTGCCCGCACCATCTCCTTGGCGGGCAGCTTGCAGCAAGCGCTGATCTCCGCGGTGTGGGCGTGGGTCTCTACGAGCACCGCGCCGGGAAATGGGGGATCAAGGAACATGGACATCCTCCTGCTAAATTGAATTCTCCATTTTCCATTTTCCACTTTCAATTTTCCATTGCCGTTCGCAAACGGCTTAGCGCTTCGCGGAGTTGGGCATGGGGGCATCCAATGTTCAGCCGCAAAAAGCCGCTGCCCTCGGGGCCAAAGGATAGGCCTTCGCTTAGCGCCACCCGGGCGATTTGGCGGGTGTGGCGGCGCAGCTCATCGTCGTCTTGGCTCACCGCCCGGCAATCCAGCCACATCAGGTAAGTGGCCTCCAACGGTGATACGCCGATGTGGGGCAGGTGTTCGGCTAAGAAGGTTGTCACGATATCGCGGCTGGCCATCAGGTAGGCCCGCAACCCGTCTAGCCAGTCGTCGCCATGTTCATAGGCGGCGCGGGTGGCCAAAAACGAGAGCAGGTTGCCGCTGATCAAACCGCAGGCCTGCATTTCTGCTTCCATTTTGTTGCGTAGCCCCTCATCGGGAGCCAGGAAGGCAGCTTGACGCAACCCGGCGATGTTAAACGTTTTGCTGGCCGCACACAGCAGGATCACCCGCTCCTTTGCCCCCGGCAGCGCCAACAGCGGCACATGCACCCGATCCGGGTACACAAAGTCGGCATGGATTTCGTCGCTTACGATCATTGCGCCGTATCGCTGACACAGGGACAGCACATCGTTTAGTTCTTGCCGCGTCCAGGCGCGGCCCACCGGGTTGTGGGGGCTGCACAGCAGCAGCAACCGGCTGCCGGAGCGCAGGCAATCCTCCAAGTGGGCCAAGTCCATACGATACGCCCCGTCTGTGCCCCGCACCAGTGGATTGCGCACCAGCTTGCGCCCGGTGTGCTCCACGGCGTCAAAAAGCGCACCGTATACTGGCGGCTGTACGATCACGCCCTCGCCGGGTTTGGTAAAAGCACGCACCGCCATGTACAGCCCGGTGACCACGCAGGGCAGCATCCCCACCGCCGATGTTGCCATGTCCAGCCCATGACGCCGTTGCCAGAAATCCGCCAGCGCCTGGGCATCTTGGGGCAGTACCTCGGTGTAGCCATAGGTACCGTGGGCCGCCCGCGACACCAGCGCCTCCTGTACTGCCGGTGGCGACTGAAAGTCCATATCCGCCACCCACATGGGCAGCATATCCGAGCCCTCCTCCCGCTGCAACGTATCCCACTTATTGCAGGCGGTGCCGCGCCGGTCGATGCCGCGATCGAAAAAAGCGAATGGGAATGCCATGGATTGACCTCCTTCTATCAGTGAACAATGCGGATTAAACGTAGGGCGCGACGCCCTCGGCGCGCCGTGTTTACCCTAAATAACGCGCCTTTCATGCAATACGACGGCGCGCCGAGGCGTCGCGCCCTACTGGATGCTTGCCTTGATCACCCAATACCCTCCGCCCCGCATCACGACTTCGGCGGCAGAAAACTCTTCCCGCAACTGGGTCAATGCAGAGGGCGCGCCTTGCTGTTTGCGGATCACCACAAACAGTGCGCCGCCGGGTTCCAAACGGCGGCGGGCCTCGTCAAACAGGCGGTACACCGTGGGTTTGCCTGCCCGGATCGGCGGGTTGAGGGCGATGAGGGCGAAATATCCGGGTACTTCCGCTAGGCCGTCGCTTTGTATGCATTGGGCGCGCAATCCGTTGCGGGTTAGGTTTTGTTGGGCTAATGCCAGCGCCCGGCGGTTGACATCGCACAGCACCACCTCGGCATTGGGATATCGGCAAGCCAAGCTTAGGCCCACTGCGCCCCAGCCGCATCCCAAGTCCAGCGCGCGCCCGGCAAAATCCGCGGGCATGGCTTTGCAAATCGCTTCCAGCAGCAGCGCGGTACCCGGATCGACACGCCCGCGGGAAAACATGCCCGCGTCGGTTTGGCAGTCCAGCAAACGATCACCGCACGGGAGCGTCAAGCTCCGCAACTCATGGGCGCTGGAGGGATCATCCGTAAAGTAATGCTCGGGCATGTGCTTCCTCTATTCTTTGGGTATTGGCAGGCCGGTGGCCGTGTACAGTGCGGCCACTTCTTCGGGCGTAAGCTCCCGGTATGCGCCGGGTTCCAGTGCATTGTCCAACGCCAGCGGGCCGATGGAAAGCCGCTTTAGGTAAGTTACGGCGCGGCCCCGTGCGCCAAACATGCGCTTGACCTGGTGGTACTTGCCTTCTTGTACCTTGCACAGCGCCCGTGCCCCATCCGGCTGGCTTTCCAGTATGGTGAGGGTAGCGGGCAGCGCGGTGAAGTCAGTCAGGGTTATTCCCTGGGCGAAGGCCAGTACATCGTCAGTGTCCAGCGGGCCGTTTACCTCGGCCAGGTAACACTTTGTGATGCCCGTGCGGGGCGAAAGCACACGATGGGTTAGGGCCCCGTCGTTGGTGAGCAGCAGCAGGCCCTCGGTGTCCTTGTCCAGGCGACCCGCGGGCAAACAACCGCAGGCCGCGTACAATGCTGGCAGCAGATCCATCACCGTGGCGGCACGGGGATCCCGCGCGGCGGTGATCACCCCCGCCGGTTTATGGAGCATCACATGCCGCCAGCGCCGATAAGCCAGTGGTTCGCCGTCCAGCGATACCTGGGTTTGGGTTGGGTCCAGCACCCGGCCGGGATCGCGCTCCGCAACGCCGTTTACCCAGGCCCGCCCGGCGCGCACCGCATCTCGGGCGGCGCTTCGGGTGTCTGCCGCGCCTAGGTAGCAGAGCAGCTTGTCCAGCCGCAAACGCTCGGCCAAGTTGTTGCCTCCTTTGGGTTTGTACCGGGGATAAGTATAGCGCAAATGGTGGGGGAGTGCAAATGCTTGTAGTCGGTTCAGTTTTACTGTATAATGTAGGAAGAATATAGAAAGTTTGGAAAGGATGTGAGTCGGCACTGCTGTTGATTACCCACCGAAGGACAAGTCTCAAGCGAAAGTGATTTACAAAATGGAGGAGTAAAAAATGGATTGGAATGTGTTGGGGGGCGTACTTTCTTTTATTTCTATTGTCATTACTCTGCTGCTTTGGATACTAGGAGGTAAGATTAGGCTTTTTATTAGGCTGGTCGTTTCTTCTATAGCGATTATGGTTGTTATTTTTGTTGCTTATCAAGTTTATTTCCAACCCCTAAATGGCGATGCAGAGGATGCATACCAAGAAGGGGTAGAACCTTCACTATCTATGCTACCACCTACGCTAACAACAACATCTACGTCTACTCACGAACTATTCACTCATGATTCTCCCAGTTCTGACGGTGCTGTTCTAAGGGTGCCACTATTACGTAAAAACTCGCTTTCGGTGGATATGGGTACACCTACTGAAATTGCCGGAAGTATTACTGTCAGCGGACAAGTGGATGAGCGAAGTTTCACGCCAATCTTATCTGGAAATTATCGCTTTGTGATGTCGGGATTAACAGAAGGACACGTGAATGTTACAATACTGAATTCAGATGGTTTTGAGCTTGCATGCACCACGAGAAGAAATGAGGAGGGTATTAACCTCACGCTTGAGGCAGGGGAAGTCTACTTAATTTCAATAGGCCACTGGAACGTAATTAGTCCGTATACTCTTATTGTGTGGCATCAAAAGCCAATTGTAAATATTTCTGCGTACTCAGAAGTCCGCGATAGCATGCAGTATGACAGCCAAATGAATGACTATTCTTTCACACCATTAATTAACGGGAATTATCGCTTCGAAATATCTGGATTAACAAGCGGACACGTGAATGTTACAATACTGAATTCAGATGGTTTTGAATTAGCACGCACCACGAGAAGAAATGGGGAGGGTATTAACCTTACGCTGGAGGCAGGGGAAACCTATTCAATCTCGATAGGCCACTGGAACGTGATTAGCCCGTATACTCTTATTGCGTGGCATCAAAAACCAACTGTAGATGTTTTTCAACACTCAGAAGTCCGCGATAGCATACAGTATGACAGCCAAAGGAATGGTTATTCTTTCACACCATTAATTAACGGGAACTATCGCTTCGAAATATCCGGATTAACGAGCGGACACGTGAATGTTACAATATTAAATTCAGACGGCTTTGAACTTGCGCGCACCACGAGAAGAAATGAGGAGGGTATTAACCTTACGCTGGAGGCAGGGGAAACCTATTCAATCTCGATAGGCCATTGGAACGTAATTAGCCCATACACTTTAAACATACTTCGATAACGAAAAACCGGCATACCTCTTTCTTTCGTAAAAAATGATCTGTTTACAGAAAACATCTGAATGCTGGCCGCAATGCAAGTTGACAGCCTTTCGAGCATCGCGTACAATAACCCCATACTTTTTTCGGAACCAAAACCGGTGGTCAAAGGAGCACAAATGCGCTTTTTGCGGTTGAAGGAAACACGGCCCACAGCCTCGACGATAGCAGCGGCAGCTTGGCTTTTGGGGGCATTGTTTGTTGTGGCCATGGGCCGTGTGTTTTTGGACACGATGCCCCTATTGGCCCTAACGGCAGCCGGGGCGTTGCCCATGCTGGCCATGATGGCCCCCTCGCTGCTGGCCTACATAGCGCTGCGGGCCGGACGGCTCCCGGCCATTGCTTGCGCGGCGGTGGGCATCGTTGTGAGCGGCGCGGCACTGGGTTCTTATGCCGCTTGGGCGGCGGCGATGGTGCTGATCCCGGCTTTTGTGTTTGCCGTGTACAGCTACGAGCGCAAGCTGCCCTTTTGGCTGAGTGTGGGCGTGTGCGCAGGCCTGCTGCTGGGCGGTGGCATCCTGGTATTGTGGATGCTTAACGCGCTGAACGGCGGCGATATGGTGACCGCCCTGCGTGCCCTGCTGGAACCGTTGGTGCACAACGCACCCGCGCCGGAGACCGACGCCACGCTCAAATGGCTGGCCAATGTAGGCCTGGTACGCATGCCGGAATCCGCATTGCCCGCGATGCAGGCGGGTGCAGCGGCCCTGGATGAGCCCATCCGCCAGGAGCTGATCAAACAATTTATGTTCGATTCGGAGAACCTGTTGCGGCGGGCGTTGCCCAATCGAATCTTGCAGGGGGCGATTTATGGCGGCGTGCTGAGCGTAGCCTGGCCGCGCCGGGTAGCGGCCCGATACGCCACCGAGATGGACCGTGCGCCCCTGCCGCCCTTCCACGAGTGGCACGTACCCACGGATTTGTTCCGGCCTGTTGGTTTTGCTGTGCTTGGCGCCACTTTTTTGATGTTTATGTCCGGGGCCCAGGCCGTGATCAGCCTGGTCAACGTGCTGTTGGCGGGGGTTGGTGCGGCGATGGCGCTGCAAGGTGGGGCATTGTTGGCGTTTTTAATGCGCAAGAGGGGGGTGCGCGCCCCACTTCGGATGGGCATGGTGGTTGCGCTGCTGGGTTTGTTCCAGTTCGCGCTGCTCAACGTACTCCAGTACACACTGCTCCTGCTGGGCTTTGCGGATCAGTTCCGTGATCCGCGTTTGTTACGCAAATCATCCCATGAACATAAGGAGGGCGGCAAATGAAAGTTATACTGCTTCAGGACATCAAGGGGACCGGCAAAAAGGATCAGATCATCGAAGTGTCCGACGGATTTGCACGCAACTATCTATTCCCCAAAAAGATGGCTTTGGAGGCCAACAGGGCTTCGTTAAACGCCGTGGAAAAGTCCAAATCCGCCGAAGCCCACCGCGAGCAGGTGCGCAAGGGGGAGGCCGAGGCATTGGCCGCCCGGCTCAAGGATCAGGTAGTGACTGTCCATGCCCGGGCCGGCGAGGGCAGCAGGCTGTACGGTTCGGTGACCGCCCAAGAGGTAGCCGACGCACTGGCCGCTCAATACGATGTAAAGCTGGAAAAGCGCCGCGTGGAGCTTTCCGATCCCGTGCGTACGGTAGGCGACTGCGAATTTGGCGTGTGGCTGTACGCAGGTGTTACGGCTAAGATGGTGCTGCGGGTTGTAGGGACAAAGTAATATCGGTGCGATGTCCATGCAAGAGCGGAATCCCTCCACCGCTGCGGCGGTTCCCCTCCCTTTGACAAGGGAGGTTTTGGAGAAGTTCTTCCGACTGATCGTTCCTCTCTTACCCCCCTTGTTCAAGCGGGGAGGGCCACCGCAGTGGCGGGGGGATTCCTTCGGGCGGATTCGTAAAAGGAGAAAAACCGATGCAAACCGGCATTACCAACACCGCAGTCGGCGGCGCCCAACGCATCCCCCCCCATAGCCTGGAAGCCGAACGCTCCGTGCTGGGCGCCATGATGCAGGACGCCGACGCACTGCGCAAGGCCATTGAGCTGCTGCATGGCGACGATTTTTACCATCCCGCCCACAAGGAACTTTTTGGCGCGATGCTGGCCGTACACAACGCCCGCCAGCCCGTGGATTTGGTGACGCTGGACGCCGAGCTAGCCCGCCGGGGCACCCTGGACGGCGTGGGCGGCGCGGGGTATCTGATCGAGATATCCCAATACGTGCCCACCACCGCCAATGTGTCGGCCTATATCCAAATTGTGGAGGAAAAGTCCACCCTGCGCAAGCTGTTGGCCGCCTCGGGCGAGATCGCCCAGGACTGCTATGCCCAGCAAAAAGACCTTCCCGTTTTGCTAAACGATGCGGAGCGGGCGATTTTTGATATCACCCTGCGCAGGGGCGAGGGCGGCACATTGATCCACGTAGGTGAGCTGGTGGGCGAAACCTTTGCGCGCATGCAGCGCCTGGTGGAGCTCAAAGGGCAGATCGACGGTGTGCCCTGTGGCTTTCACGATTTGGACGGTTTGCTCACCGGCCTGCATCCCGGCGAGTTGGTGCTGGTGGGCGCGCGGCCTTCCATGGGCAAGACAAGTTTTGCCATGAACATGGTGCAAAATGCGGGCATCCGCTCTAACAAAACGGTGGCGGCCTTCTCCCTGGAGATGCCCCGGGAGCAGCTGATGATGCGTATGCTCTGCTCCGAGGCTCGGGTGGACATGCAGTCGGTACGGCGGGGCTCCCTTCGGTTTGAGGAATGGGAAAAGCTGGCCAAGGCCATGTCGCCGGTGGCCGCCGCGCCTATCTATCTGGATGATACCAGCGGCATCACCCCCACCCAACTGCGCTCCCGCTGCCGCCGCCTGATGATGGAGCACGGGCTGGACATGATCATGGTGGATTATTTGCAACTCATGGGTTCCGACGGGCGGACCGAGAACCGCCAGCAGGAAGTGAGCGAAATCACCCGCGCCCTCAAGGGCATTGCCCAGGAGCTGCGTGTGCCCCTGGTGGCCTGCGCCCAGCTATCCCGCGCCGCCGTACAGCGCGCCGACAAGCGCCCCATGCTCTCCGATCTGCGGGATTCCGGCTCCATCGAACAAGACGCCGACGTGGTGATGTTTTTGCACCGCGAGGATTATTACGATCCTTCTACCGAGGACAAGAACATGGCCGAGGTGATCATCGCCAAGCAACGCAATGGCCCGCTGGGCACTGTGAAGCTGGCGTGGCTGAGTGAGTTTACGACGTTTGCGTCGCTGGCGGGGCAGGCGTAATATGTCTTTCACCCTAATCATCACCGAAAAACCCTCCGTAGCCCGCGACATCGCCCGGGTGCTAGGCTGCAAGCAGCGAACGGACGGTTGCCTAAGCGGAGGGCGGCTCCCAACCGGTGAGGAGTGCCGGGTTACCTGGGCGATTGGGCATCTGGTGTCCCTCATGGAGCCCGAGGAGCTGGATCCGCGCTACAAAAAGTGGAATGCGGCGGATTTACCCATCCTGCCCGCGGAAATGAAGCTAAAGGTGCTGCCTAAAACCAAGGCCCAGTTTGCCGTGATCCGCACGCTCCTGCGCAGCCGGGACGTGGCCGATGTGATATGCGCCACCGACGCGGGCCGCGAGGGTGAGCTGATTTTTCGCTATATCTACCACATGGCGGGCTGCACCAAACCTGTGCGCCGCCTGTGGATATCCAGCATGACCGACGAGGCCATCCGCGAGGGGTTCGCCCGGCTTAAGCCTGCATCGGAATACGACGCCCTGTACCAAAGCGCCCGCTGCCGCTCCCAGGCCGATTGGCTGGTGGGCATGAACGCCAGCCGCGCTTTTACGTTGCGTTACGGCACGCTGCTGTCCATCGGCCGCGTGCAGACGCCCACCCTGGAGATGCTAGTACGCCGCCGCGCCGAGATTGAGGCCTTTGAGGCCAAACCCTACTGGCTGGTGCAGGCGGATTTTGGCGATTTTAACGGACTGTGGTTTGACCCTGCCAATGAAGACGCCCGCGCCGCCCATCGTATTTTGGAGGAAGGGGCCGCCCAAGCCGTGGCCCAGCGGGTGCAGGGACGCCCGGCTCGGGTGGAGCGTGCCACACGGGAAGAGAAGCGCGACCTGCCCCCGCAACTGTTTGATCTTACCTCGCTTCAGCGGGAGGCCAATCAAAAGCTGGGGTTTACCGCCCAGCGCACATTGACCGTTGCCCAAAGCCTGTACGAAAAGTTCAAGCTGATCACCTATCCCCGCACCGACAGCCGCCACCTGCCCAAGGACATGCTGGATAAGACCCGGCAAGCCCTGGCTGCTCTGGGCGAACCCTACGCGCCTTGGACGGAACCTTTGCTGGCCGGCAAATTGCCCATGCCCTCCCGTGTGTTTAACGATGCCAAGGTGAGCGACCACCACGCTATACTGCCCACCCCCAAGCGCGCGGATGTTGCTGCTTTGCCTGCGGATGAGCGGCGTTTGTACGAGCTGATCGCCCGGCGCGGGGTGGCGGTTTTTTTGCCGCCCTACCTGTACGATGCGGTGCGGGTGGTGACTGCCGTTGAGTCCGATATGTTTTTGAGCACGGGCCGGGTGGAGCGGGATGCGGGCTGGAAGGCTCTGTATCGAGCATTGGAACCACAGAAAGCCAGCAAGAAAAAAACGTTGGAGGAGCAGGAGCAGACCCTGCCCGCCTTGGCCGTGGGCGATACCCGCACAGCAAAGAAGGCCACCGTAAAACAAGAAGCCACCAAGCCGCCCACGCCCCATACCGATGCTTCCCTGCTTTACGCCATGGAGCATGCGGGCCGCGAGATAGACGACGCCGAGATGCGCGAGCGCATGAAGGGCCACGGCCTGGGCACCCCGGCCACCCGCGCCGCCATACTGGAGCGGCTGATTGCCGTGGGGTATGCGGAGCGGCGGGGCAAACAGCTGATGGCCACCGACAAGGGTGTGGGGCTGATTGGCGTGGCCCCGGCCGACATCACTTCCCCCGAGACCACCGGGCGCTGGGAGAAAGGGCTGGACGACATCGCGCGGCGGGGGGCCTCGCCGGAGCGCTTTTTGGAAGGCATCCGCCGTTTATGCGAGAGTTTGGTGCGTTACGCTGCCGATCAAGCGCCGGATGCCGCCTTTGAGCCCGATCCCGCCCAAAAACCGGCCGCCAGAAAAAAACCAACGTCCCGCACCTTAGATGTAAAATGCCCCCTTTGCGGCGAAGGGTCACTGAGCGAAAACAGCAAGGCCTTTGGCTGCTCCCGCTGGAAGTTGGGGTGCGCCTTTACCTTATGGAAAAATGCCGTGATGCGCCAGGGTGGCCCGACCCTTACCGAGGCGCTGGTGCGCGCCTTGTTGCAAAGCGGCTCGGTGCGGGGCAGCACCGGCACGCTATATTGGAAAGAGGGTAAGGTTTATTTTGAGCCATCCGCTATGCTAAAGCTGGAAAAAACATAAAAGCGAAATGTAAACACTGGAGGTCGCCATGAAAAATCCAATCCTTGATATCCTTCTTGCTCTTTGCTTCATACTCGGGGTGTGTAGCAGCGAAATTGTTGATCCATCAGCAAGCCGATATCCTGTCTTTGAAAGAATCAAAATAGTTCATGTGTATGAGATGGGGGGTTATTACGAAGAAGCGTCAACAGATAACCTCCTCAGCGATGAACAGCGTTCAATGCTGTGGTCGCTTATGCGTGTTGATGGCTGGGTGGTTGCTTCAGACTTGCCAGAAACAGGCTTTCTGGCTGAGTTTTGTGTTGTGGAGCTTTGTGATGATGAATATGTACAAATATGGTTTTTTAATGATTGGTCGAAGGAGCACGCGCTGATTGTCCCCGGCGTTCCTCCTCAAAAGGGTGAAAAGATATGCTACTTTGCCCCCGCTGATGTCATAATCGATATCATGGCTTATGTTGAGACGCTAAATTACGAATAAATCGTGAATTTTGCAATACACAGCTTTCACAAACCGCTTGTTCAGCTTATAATGAAAGAGCAAAGAAACCAGACTTCCTACGCAAAGGAGAGACCGCTTAATGGAATTCTATTCAGAACAAGACCTGCGGCAAAACGCCGCCCAAATGCGCCGCATTCTGCTGGGCATCGCCCTGCCTTCCCTGCTGTTTTTAGCCGCGCTGGTGGCCTCGCTAGCCGCGCGTACCCAGTGGCTCACCGTGATCATCACCATCCTGTGGGGTGGGTTGCTCCTCTTTTATGGGGAGATGAAAATCGCGCCGGTGCTGGCCTATCGCAGGCACCTGGCCGAAATCCTTTCCGGGCTGCGCCGCACTGCCGAGGGCAAGGTGGTCTCCTTCTCCGAGCAGGGCACGTACAAAGACGGGGTGTTTTTTGACACGCTGATCATCAACGGCGATCCCCAAATGGATCCCGAAGGGGAGCGGCTGTTTTATGTGGATCGCTGCAAGGAGCGTCCCCCTCTCGCCATCGGCGATGTTGTGCGGGTCACCGCCAACGGGAATTATGTAACCGCTTGGGAGAAATGATATGCCCACAGATAATCGCGTGAATGTGCTGGTGTGCGCAACCGGGCAAAGGACCTGCGAGCGCCTGATTCGGGAAGGCGCTTTGATTGCCGGAGAGCTAGAGGGCAGGTTGAGCGTGGTGCATGTGGCCCCCAAGGGCGCGGCGATTTTGGGCAATGACCGCGAGGGTGAGGCGCTGGAATATCTGTTTCGTGCCGCCGACGAGGTGGACGCCGACATGACCGTGCTGCGCGCCGGTGACGTGATGGATACCCTGGTGGCTTTTGCCCGTGAGCGGCAGGCGGATTGTATTGTGGTGGGCACCGCTCCCGGCAAAAACGGCGATGCTTTTGCCCAGCGGCTGCGTGTGTTGTTGCCCGGCGTGGAAGTGCGGAGTATTTATGCACAATAAAAAAAATCTCCTGATCATTGATGCCCACTGCGATACCCTCTACAGGCTGGCCCTGGAGCCCAATTTGCAACCCTGTGTAACAACTGAGCGCTTGCAAGCCGGGGGTGTGTCGCTGCAAGTGTTTGCTCTGTGGGCCGGGCCGGATGGCGCTTCGCCTTTTGATGTTGTTCAAGCCCAATTGAAGGCGTGGCAAGGGTTGCCCATACAAAGTGTAGACAGCCCCTTTGACGCCCGCGACGGCCAAGTTGCGGGCATGCTTTCCATCGAAGGCGGGGAGGTATTTGGCAGCGACTTACACAGCGTGGCAGAATTCCGCAAGCTGGGCGTACGTATCGTTGCTTTGACCTGGCAGCGGGAGAATCGAATCGCCTTCCCCAATCAGGATGGGGAAGGCGGCAGGATAAAGCCCTTTGGCTGGCAGGTGCTGGCCCGGATGGAGCAACTGGGCATGGCCGCTGACGTATCCCATTTGAGCAGGCGGGGCTTTTGGGACTTGATCGACCGCTATTCGCAGCCTCCCATGGCCTCCCACTCCTGTTGTCACGCCCTTTGCCCCCATCCCCGCAACCTTACCGATGAGCAGCTTCGCGCATTGATTGCAAGGGGTGGATGGGTGGGCATCAATTTTTTCGCTCTTTTCTTAACCGGCGGAAACAAGGCAACAATCGGCGATGTGGTGCGGCATATCGATCACATCGCCCAATTGGGCGGGGCCGCCAACGTGGGTTTCGGTTCGGATTTTGACGGTATGCCCCATCCGCCCAAGGGCGCGGAGCATCCCGGTTGTTTCCCGGCGATTTTGGACGCGTTGCGCGCCCGGGGTTATGATGAGGCTACTGTACGGGGCATCGCCGGGGAAAACTTTTTGCGTTATTTTCGTGCTGTGGCCGAAAGCTAACCCTTTGGATGCCAAAGGCAATTCGTTAGATCGATCCGCCCGTTTGCTAAAAAGGGAACACCCTCGGCGCGGAGCATGCCAAGCTGCATGCCCGGCCCGCCAAAGGCGTCACCCGGCGCCAGGCCACCCTGGGCGTTCACTACCCGATGGCAGGGCAAACCAAGATGCTCGGGCGTAAGGCGCATGGCCGTGCCCACGGATTTGGCGGCTCTTGGCCTGCCCAGCGCCAGGGCGATTTGCCCGTAGGTCATCACCTTGCCGGGAGGAATACCAGCCACCAGCGCGTAAATCTCAGCAAAAAAACTAATTTTACCCATCCCTTTCCCTCGCATATTCGCGCCGCTCCGGGCCATACTAGCTGTGGGACGAGCGACAGAAAGATGTTGCAACCTGAGGATTGCTTTTTGAAACAGGTGCTTTGAAAAAAGCTAAGCTACATGTTGATGTGGCAGATACCGATCTCAAAGCGATCTTCAGGAGAAGGAAACAAAGCATGCCTAATGGCTGTTTAATCCTCAAAAGTCCCGGAGGATGGTGTAATGCCATCCTTCCTTTTTGTGTTGATTAAGCATACCATCTGTTTCTTACCGAAACAATAAAAAAACAATAAAATGAAAATTAACTTGTGAAAAAAAAAAGAAAATGATATGATGTGTTAAGCAGATACACGCCAGATAGCCCCTGGAAAGGACTTGCTGACATCATGTTTTTCCGCCACATCAAAAACAGAATCAACATCAAACTGCTGCTCATCAACTTGATTGGCATTATTACTGCAACCGCTTTGCTCACCGTGTTTAGCACCGGCATGATCCGGTCGGTGTTCCAAAAAAGATACGAGGATAAATTGCAAACCCCCGGGCGCATCTTTTTGGCCCAATATACCTTTAAGGATATTATGCCCTATATCGATAGATTGCTGGAGCGGCCCAGCCTGGCGGAGGAAAGCGAACAATACTTACAAGACCGGCAGTACGTGCTGGATATGGAAAAAAACCACGCGCACATAGAATTCCCCGTCGAATACTTTGAAGCAAAAGAGCGGATGGAGGCCTATGTTCAAACGCTGGACGAATTAAAAGACGATAGGTATTTTACCATCAAAAAGCGAATGCTGGAGCTGCGGGTTGGGGCCGGGCTTACGTATTTTTATATCTTTGCCGATCTAGGCGTGCCCGATATGTACATCCATATTTTTGACGCCGTGTTTCAAGGCAGCGCCACCAGCTCCTTTGGTGAGGATTATGGAACGCCCATCCCCAAGGTTTTTTGTATCGAAGCCGAGGAGGCGTACAGAACAGGCGAACCCGTGATTATATTAAGCAACACACAGAACGAGGCTCATGAAAAATCATATTATTCCTTTTTGCCCATCAAAAATGATCATGGGGATGTTGTCGCCATCATCGGCACGGATATCAACATGCAGTCCTTAGAGACCCAGCTGCAATCCTTTTTGGTTAGCAGCGTTACCATCATCCTCATCGGTTCGTTTTTGTTACTGTGCGCCATGTACTTTGCCCTTCGTGGGCTGATCATCAAGCCCATTTCAAAGCTTACCGCCATTTCCAGCGATATCGCCGCCGGAAACATCGACGGGGAGATTCCCACCTGGGTTCGCAAAAGAAAGGACGAGATGGGCATATTGGGCGCGTCCTTTGCCGCCATGGGCGAAGTTTTGCGGGAGATGCTCAACAAAAACGACGTGTTGTTTGAGGCTGCCATGTCCGGCAGGCTGGACGCCCGCAGCGATCCTTCTTCCCTGGGTGGACTTTTTGCCCAGGTGGCAAACAAAATCAACGATACCCTGGATGTAATCGGCAGTTATTTTGACAGCATCTCCAGCCCCCTTGCGATCCTGAATGCCCAGTACGATATTGTGTTTGCCAACCAACAATTCAAACGCACTTTCGCGGATTTTTCCGATGGATTGCTGTATCAAAAGGAGCAGTTGGCCGCCCATTTGGCGCACGATGATTTTGCTGACTTGCAATGGTTTGATTTGCCGGAGGGGCGGCGCTGCCTATCGATTTTGTGCAGCCGGGTTGCCCGCGATGGGTTTGTGAACGGCGCCATTATGGTGGTGACCGACGCAACGGAGTTGGTAAACGCCAAAGACAAAGCCCTTTCCGCCAACAAAGCCAAAAGCGAGTTCTTGTCCCGCGTGAGCCATGAGCTGCGTACGCCGCTGAATGTGATTCTGAGCATGGCCAAGCTGGGCCTTGCCGATAAACAGCTGGAAGAAAGCACGGAGCGGTTCGGCAAAATCGTAACCTCCTCCAGCCATCTTTCTAACATCATCAACGATGTGCTGGAAATGTCCCGCATGGAATCGGGCAAGATAGAGATCAAACGGGAGGCCATGGTGCTCAAAACCGTGGCTGAGGAGTGTTTGGAACTTTTATTGCTGCCTGCCAAAGAAAACAGCGTTGCCCTCGTATCTTCCATCGATCCTGCCCTGCCCGATGTTTTGCTAGGTGACGAATTCCGTGTGCGGCAAATATTGATCAATCTGCTTTCTAACGCACTAAAGTTTACGGCCCAGGGGCAGGTATCCCTTGCCGTTACGGTAACCGAACGTAACGCAGATACCTGCACCGTACAGTTTGCCGTTGCCGATACGGGGATTGGCATGTCCGAAGAGTTTCTTACAAAGATATTTACCCCCTTTGAGCAGGAAGATTCTTTTTTAAGCAGGCGGTACGAGGGATCGGGCTTGGGGCTGTCCATCAGCCACAATTTGGCCCTGCTGATGGGCGGAACCATGCAGGTACAAAGCGCCCTGGGGCAAGGAAGTTGCTTCACCTTTGCCATCCCCTTTGGTTTGCCCCACGTGCTACCAGCCCACCCCATCGAAGAATTCGCCGAAAACGAAAAGATAAACCTGCACGGAAAACGAATCTTACTGGCAGACGATATCGAAATCAACCGGGTGATTGTGCTTGAAATATTTGCGGATACCGGCGCGCTGCTGGAGGAAGCAACAGACGGCAAAGAGGCGCTGCGTATGTTTGCCCAGTCCCCTGCGGGATATTACGATTGTATTTTGATGGACATCCAAATGCCCAATATGGACGGGTACACTGCCACCGCCAACATTCGCAAAAGCGGCCGCCCGGACAGCGGCATCCCCATCATTGCCATGACTGCCAACGCGCTAAAAGAAGACATAGACCGCTCCATGGCCGTGGGCATGAACGATCATATTGCCAAACCCATCGATTTTAACGAATGCTTACAAAAGGCAAAACAGTGGTGTAATTCATAATAAATAAAGGAGAATCAGCATGAAAAAATCAAACAAAATCACCGCCTTGTTGTTATGCGCCGCGTTGTTATTGCCCCTGATCGCGGGCTGCGCAAACGTTGGCAACGAGTCCAAAGTCATTGGGTTGTTTATGCCCTCTAAAAACGAACCGCGCTGGATACAGGACAGCGATAGCCTGATGCGCCAATTGCAAAACAAGGAGTATCGGGTGGAGCCCAGAAACGCCGAAGACGATGTAGAACTGCAGATTCGCCAAATCGAAGAGATGATCGAAAAGGGCTGCGACATTCTGGTGATCGCCGCCATCGACAGCACACAATTGCAGGCCACGCTGCAAAGGGCCGCCGACAAAAAAATCACCGTGATCGCATATGATCGCCTCATCATGGACAGTCCCCATGTGGACTACTATGTCACCTTTGATAATTTTGAAGTGGGTAGGCTGCAAGGCGAGTACCTGGAAAAGGCCCTGGATCTGCCCAATAGCAACGGCCCTTTCCATATTGAGGTATTTGCCGGTTCACCCACCGACAACAACGCCATATTCTTTTACGATGGCGCTATGAGCGTTTTGGGGCCCTATTTAGACAGCGGCAAACTGATCGTAAAGAGCGGCCAGGTGGAAAGGGTGGAGGTCGCCACCCAGGATTGGCTGCCCAGCCTGGCAAAAGAGCGTATGGCAGGTTTGCTCAATACGTATTATCAAAACGGCACGGAGCTGCACGCCATCCTTTCGCCCAATGACGCGGTGGCCATGGGGATCATCGAAACCCTAAAGGATTTTGGATTCGACGGAGATGAAAAACCTTTCCCGCTGATCACCGGGCAGGACAGCGATATAGCCAACATCAGAGCGATATTAGCGGGCGAACAGGCCATGACCGTATTTAAGGATACCCGGACTTTGGCCGACCGCACCTTCCGTATGATCGACGATATTTTGCTTAACAAATCCGCCGAAACCAACGATTCCAAAACCTATCATAACAACTTAAAGATTGTACCGACCTATATTTGCAAACCTGTGATGGTAGATGCGGAGAACTATAAACGCACGTTGATCGATAGTGGCTACTACGAGATGGCCGATATCATGGACTAAATTGGTGCAAAAAATGAGCATAAAACAAATCAGAAGCCCATGGAAGGGCGTCATGGCTGCCCGGGAGCGCTTTAACCGCCAGATGCACGGCCAGTCCTTTGACCGGTGCTTTCATATGGAATTCGGCTATTGGGAAGAAAACTACCGGGAATGGGATCTGTTTGTGGAGCACGGCATCACAAACGAGGCCCAGGCCAATGTTTTCTTTGGGTTTGATCCCATCGAGATTGTATGGGGGAATCATTGGATATCCCCGGCGTTTGAAGAAAAGGTGCTGGAGCGGCGGGGCGATAAACTTATCGTACAAAACCGGGAAGGCCTGATTGCCGAAGTGCCCGCGGGTAATCATTCCACGATTCCCCACTACATCAGTTCCCCCATCACAACCCCCGAAGATTGGGCGCGGATAAAGGCCGAACGTTTTGTGGTGGACGATCCGGCCCGTAGCATCGATGTGGAAGGGATCAGCAAGCGCCATCCCCAGGATCGGGACTACCCCCTAGGCATCGACTGCGGCTCGATGATCGGTAAGATTCGCGACTTGCTTACGTTTGAAGGCATCTGCTATGCCTGGAGCGATTACCCGGATATGCTGGAGGACATGGTTGAAACCTGCTGCCTGCTAGTCGAAAATACCCTGGATCAACTGCTGGGCAAACTTACTTTTGATTTTGCCAGCGGCTGGGAGGATATTTGCTTTAACCACGGGCCCATTTTGCCGCCCAGCTTTTTTCGGGATGTGATAGCGCCCAGGTATAAGCGCATCAGCAGCAAACTGCGCAACCACGGCATCAATCTGTGGTATATGGATTGTGACGGCGACGTCCGCCCCCTGCTGCCCATCTTTATGGAGTCGGGCATCAACTGCCTGTTTCCGTACGAGGTGAATTCCTGCGCCCATCCCGGCGTGCTGCTGGATCAATACGAGGGTTTGCGCATCATGGGTGGCGTAGACAAGATGCAACTAAAAGAAGGGCCGGAGGCGATTTTGGCGTATTTGCAGAGTCTTGCGCCCTACGTGGCCCGGGGGGGATATATTCCTTTTTGTGATCACCGCTGCCCGCCTGATGTGAGCCCGGCGAATTATCTGTATTATCTGGATTTGAAGGAAAAGATGTTTGGGATGGAATAATGCTGCTGCCAACAACCCTATCATTGGCCAAGCCGCCGTGCAGAATCCCTCCACCGCTGTGGCGGTCCCCCTCCCTTTAACCTTAACTTGACCCACAAAACTGATTAGAGGAAGTCGCGGTAAGCCATAAGGAGGAAAAGCTTGTTCAGGCCGATCCAAACGACCTTCAGTCCGGGTGGCCCATCGCTTTTTGCACCGACATGA
>WQXF01000020.1 GCA_009784985.1 Clostridia bacterium
GCCGAAGCCGTGTATCAAGAGACCTTGGCCGTGGTAAAAGACATCGTGGCCTGCGCCCAAGAAAACGGCGTCACCTTTTTGATCGAAAACTATGTAAACAACGTGATTGGCTCCGTGGCCCAAGTGAAGCGCCTGTTTGCCGATGTGAACTCCCCGCACCTGGGTTTGGTGTGCGATCCCACCAATTACTTTGACGATGGCAACATCGACAAGGTGGACGAAACCCTGCGATTGATCTTCGACGAGCTTGCGCCCATGATGAAGATTGCCCACGCCAAGGATTGCAAGCGCGCCACGGACCTTTCCGAAAAGCATGCCGACATCGACGCGGACGAATCCCACACCTTCCGGGGCGCGGGTGGTGTGGAGTTGCCCGCCGCCGGGCTGGGTGTGCTGAATTATCCGCTATATTTGGAACTTTTAGCAAAGCATCACCCCAACATGCCCCTGATCATTGAGCATTTGGATGAGGCGGATATTCCCAGGGCGAAAAAATTCGTGGATGATGTGCTCAAGCAAGTGGGCGTGTGATGCGTTTTTGGGGTTGTGGAAATGTGCGTTATGTGCTAAAGTAGCTGGGGAAAAAGCGTTGAAGGAGGGAATCATTATGTCTGCCATGTCGAAAGGGATCAAAACTTCACATCAAACATTTTCAATCAGGAGGCATAATGATAGAAATCCAAGGGAAACGCAACTCCGCGGTTGTTTACGCGGAGAAAATTGACAGGGAAACAAAAACGCAATTGGCCGAACTGCTTCGCGATACGGCTTTTACCGATTCAAAAATCAGAATCATGCCCGACGCCCATGCCGGAAAGGGCTGTGTTGTAGGAACCACGATGACGCTGAACGGGCGGTTGTGCCCGGCGCTTATGGGTGTTGATATAGGCTGCGGAATGGAGACCGTTCTTTTTGAGGAAGAGGAAATCGATCTTCCAAAGCTGGACGCGCTTGTTCATGCCCGCATACCTTGCGGCTCAAAGGTGCATGAAGCGCCTGTAGCAACAGAAAACGAAATAGACCTCAAAGCCCTGCGATGTTATGCTCATATAAACGCTGGCCGAGCCCACCGAAGCGTCGGCACTCTGGGCGGGGGCAATCATTTTATCGAGTTTGGCAGGGATGACGGCCGCGGGCTTTACCTAATCGTTCACTCGGGCTCCAGGCAGCTTGGAAGCGATGTGGCCAAATACTATCAGGACGCGGCATACCGTCATCAATGCAAGAAGGTGAAAAAAAGCGCCCGCGTATCGTCGTACGGGCGGCATGAAGACGACGATGCATATGGCGCGAGGCCCACAAACCGGGAGAAAAAAACGCCTGCGGTTGTCTATGCGCGAGCCATACTGGATGGCCGCCTTTTTGATGACTACATCCACGACATTTCCATCGTTCAGCGCTTTGCCGATCTAAACAGAAAGGCGATGGCCGAAATCATTGGCGGCGGCATGGGACTGCATGTAAGGGACAGCTTTTCAAATGTGCACAACTATGTCGATACCGAACGGATGATTTTGCGCAAGGGCGCCGTGTCGGCCAATCAGGGAGAGAGGCTCATCATCCCACTGAACATGCGCGACGGCGCGTTGTTGTGCACCGGGCGCGGAAACCCCGAATGGAACTTTTCCGCCCCCCATGGCGCAGGGCGCGCTTGCAGCCGAACTGACGCAAAATATGCATACAGCGTGGAAGTGTTTCAGGAACAGATGAAAGGTATCTACACGACCACCGCCAACGCGGGCTCCATTGACGAATGCCCGATGGCGTACAAGGCGCCCGAAGGCATCATCGCGTTCATCGGAGACACCGTGCGCATTGAGAAGACCATACGGCCTATCTACAATTTCAAAGCATGCAATGGATAGGGATTAACGAAAAGGGGTTAGAGAAGTTCGGCAAGCCGTCCTCTCCTAACCCCTAATCCCTAATTACCCAGCCAAAGCTCAATCGGATACTTCACCTTCTTATGGAAGGGCAACGCCACCTTCTGCCCCGTGCGGGCGCTTTCGTAGGCGGCATAGATCATTTCTAACGCGGCGCGGCCGTCTTCGGCGGTGACCAGGGGTTCCTTGTCGTTGAGCACGCAGTCGGCAAAGTGGGCCAGTTCCTGGGGATAGCCTTGGTTAAATACCTCGTCGTACATGGTAAAGGTCCAGCCCGTGGTGGCTCCGGCTTTTTCGGCGGCGTAATCGTACCCTTCGGTGCTGTAGGTAAGGGCGGAGTTGCCCTGGAATAGGTCGGCATAGGACACGCCGTGGGTGCCGTGGATCTCGATGCGGTCGTCCATGCCGCCGTGGCGGGCCCAGCTGTTTTCGGCTACGCCGATCACCCCGTTTTCGAATTCCACGATGGTGACGGTGTTGTCGTCCACATCGGTATCGTGGAGCACGGTTTTCATATCGGCAAATACGGTTTTTACGGGGTTGTTTTTGGTCATCCACCGGAACCAGGCCATGGCGTGGCAGCCCAAGTCCATCAGTGCGCCGCCGCCTGCAGTCTCTTTTTTGTAGAACCAAGGGCTGTGGGGGCCGTTGTGTTTTTCGCCCTGCTTGAGCATGTACACCTTGCCCACCGCGCCGCTCTCCACCAGTGCGCGCACCCGCTCGTACTTGGGCGCAAAACAAAGCTCCTCGGCGTACATAAACTTGAGGTTGCGTTTTTTGCACTCGGCGATCATCTCGTCGGCCTCTTCCAGGGTTAAGCACAGGGGTTTTTCCATCACGATGTGTTTGTTGTTGCGGGCGGCGAGCATGCCTGCGGTGTGGTGCAGATAGTTGGGCAGGCAGATATCCACCATGTCCACTTCTTCTTCGCGCAGCAGCTTCTCCATGTCGTCATAGCAGGCAGGAATGTTATGCTCTTTGGCAAACTTCTGGGTATTCGCCATGTTGCGGCCATAGACCGCCACCACATCCACCGTGTGGACAAAGCGGTTGTAGCTCTCCATGTGAATATTGGCCACAAAGCCGGTACCGAACAGCGCGACTTTCAGCTTTTTCATGCATTTCTTCCTTTCATTGACGGATTCTTTAGCACTATGATACAATAAGGCGGGGAAATTTTCAATCAATAATTTGAGGTGTTTTCACTGATTTGCGCCCAAGGATTAACCAAACGCTACGGTGACAAGCTGGCGCTGGACGGCGCTTGCTTTGCCATTGAAGAGGGGCAGGTTGTGGGCCTGTTGGGGCTTAACGGCGCGGGCAAGTCCACCACCATGAACATACTCACCGGCTGTATCAGCGCCACAGCCGGCACGGTGGCCATTGGCGGATATGACATCGCCACCCATCCCCGGCAGGCCAAACGGATCACCGGCTACCTGCCCGAACAGCCTGCCTTTTATCCGGAGATGAAGGTGCGGGATCACTTAAACTTTGTGTGCGGCCTAAAGGGGCTCCCAGCCGTTGGCCGCAAAAAACACATCGACCATATCTGCGGCCTGGTGGGGCTGGAGGATATGTTAGGGCGGATGGTGCGCAATCTTTCGAAGGGGTACCGGCAGCGGCTGGGTTTTGCCCAAGCCTTGGTGGGCGATCCCAAGGTGATCATATTGGACGAACCCACCGTGGGCCTGGATCCTTCACAAATCATAGAGATTCGCCGCTTGATCAAGGACTCGGGCCAGCGGGCCACGGTGATCGTCTCATCCCACATTCTATCGGAGATACAAGCGGTGTGCGACCGGGTCATCATGCTGCAAAAGGGCCGGGTTATTGCCGATTGCCCCACCAACGAGATGGTGGGTAGGGCGAGCATTCGGGTGCGTGTGCAAGGCGAAGCCGAGGTCATTGGGGCTGCGCTGCACAAAGTGCCGGGAATGGGCAGCGTAAAGCAGCTCGGGCAAAATGAGCCGGGTACTTGGGATTTTGCCCTGGAGAGTGCGGGCGGTTCCGACATCCGCCCGGCGGTGTTTAGGGCCCTGGCTGCTGCCGACCTGCCGTTACTGGCTGCCCACAGCGCGGATATATCGTTAGAAGAAGCGTTTTTGCATCTCACAGGAGGTGCCACATGAAGGCCATTTTAAAGCGGGAGCTGCAAGCCTACTTCTTTTCGCCCCTGGGGTACGTGGTGATTGCGGTGATGTACTTTTTTTCCGCCTATTACTTTTTTACCTATAACTTATACGGCAATACCACCGACACGTCCACTTTGTTTGCGATGCTGTTTTCGGTGGCTATGTTTTTGGCGCCTACCCTTACCATGCGCCTGCTCAGCGAGGAGCGCCGCACCAAAACAGAACAAACATTGCTTACCGCGCCGGTATCCCGGCTGGGCATTGTGCTGGGCAAGTACATTGCCGCATTGTTTATTTATTTGCTGGCGATCTCCGGCACGCTGGTGATGGCGCTGGTGCTGCAATACTATTCCCAGCCGGATTGGCCGGTGGTGCTGGGTAACTTTTTGGGGCTGTTTTTGCTGGGGGCGTCGTTGATTGCCATTTGTTTGTTTGTGTCCGCTTTTACCGAGAGCCAGGTGATGGCCGCGGTGGGTGGCTTTGGCGTTTGTTTGTTTTTGATCCTGGCGGACGCCCTGTTTTACGTGGTGCGCAACCCGGTGCTCCGGGTGCTGTTTGCGCAGTTTTCGTTTAACGGCCGGTACCGGGGATTTACCATGGGTGTGATCGATCTGTACGATTTTTGTTTTTTTGTGAGTTTTGCCGGGCTGTTTGTGGCCCTCACTGCCGTTGCCCTGGAGCGGCGGCGCTGGGTATAGGGGGGACACGATGAAAGATTTATTTCAAAAATCAAAAATGAACCTGATCTTTGGGCTGCTGGCGGCATTGCTGCTAATCGGCGTTTTTCTGCTGAACGGGATCGCCTTTTTGCTTTCCAGCCGACATTCTCTCCACATCGATTTAACGGCAAACGCGGCTTACAAGATCGGCGAGGATACCGCGGCGGCGCTAACGTTGCTACAGGAGCCGGTGGAGGTTTTTGTGCTCTCTGCAGAAGAGGCCTTTGGCGGCTCCAATTATTTAAACCAGGCCAAGCGGGTTTTGCTGGAGTATCCACGGCATTCGGATAAAGTGCATCTTACGTTTGTGGATTACGCCTCCAATCCCTCTTTTGCGGTGGGGTTCCCGGATTTGGCGCTATCCCATGGCGACCTGATCGTCCGTAGTGGCAGCCGGGTGAAGCATATCAAAATGAACAATCTGTTTCACTACGCATATACCAGCGCAGGCGGCTTAACGATCGAGTCTTCCCGTGCCGAAGAGGCCCTTACCTCCGCCATACTAAACGTTACTGGAGATGAATTGCCCAAGATAGCCGTGCTCACCGGCAATGGGGTTTTTGAATCCAAGCTGTTTACCGCCCTGCTGGCCGACAACAACTACGAGCTGGCCACGGTGAATCTGGCCACCGAATCGTTGGATGGGTTCGACGCCGCGCTGCTGCTGACTCCTACCATCGATCTTTCCGAAAATGCGCTGCGCAAGCTGGAGGGTTTTTTGTACAATAACGGTGCGTATGGCAAGGTTTTGTTGTATGCCGCGGGCGTAACCCAGGGCGCAATGCCCAACCTGGACGCTTTCCTGGCCGAATGGGGATTGGCCTTCCAAAATGGCGCGGTATTTGAAACCAAGGCCGAGCGCACCTATCAGTTCCAGCCCTATTATCCGGTGGCCGATTATGTGGACGGGCGTTACAAAAGCATGTTGCGCGATGCCAACATGCCCTTTTTGATGCCCCTGGCCCGCCCAATGGGATTGTTATTTACCGCCAAAGACGGTTTTTATGTGGAAACCTTGCTGGCCTTTGGCCAAAGTTCCGGCGTGCGGCCTGCGGATGCGGGGGAGGATTTTGCCCCCGAACGGGCCGAAACCACCGGCCCTATGCCCGCGCTGGCGCTTTCGGGTTTTTATCCTGCGGGTTTAACGGTTCGCTCTTGTATCGTGGCGGCGGCTTCCGCCGGTATGCTGGAGCCGGTGGCCCTGCACAATGCTTCCCTTGCCAATAGCGAGTATCTGCTGGCCCTGTTTGCCGATTTGCTGGGCAAGGATGCTTTGATAACCATCCAGCCCAAATCCCTGGCGGGCAAAACACTGGGTGTTACCAGCGCGCAAGTCACCCGGCTTGGGGTGCTGCTGGCCGGTGTGCTGCCCCTGCTGATCTTGGGGGCAGGTATGGCGGTGTGGCTGTTGCGGAGGTACAAATAAATGCGAAACCTGTACAAGAGCCTAATGATCACCGGAGGCGCAGTGCTGGCGCTGGCCGTTGTGTTTGTAACGCTGCTGCTGCAACCCTCTCCCCGCGCTCTGCAAGGGCAAACGGCCCAAGGGATCGTGTTTACCTCGGCGGAGCCGGTGGAGATATCGTCCGTATCGGTTCAGAACGCAACGGGGACGTACCGTTTTTATTTTGAGGGCGACGGGTACGTGCTGGACGACATCCCCGCCGCCATCGCCGACCTGAACGTGTTTATCGATTTTATGATCAACGCAGGCAGGTTATCGGCCATTCGGCAGGTAGCGTACGATCTGGGAGCGCCTGCCGCTACTGTGGAAATCGAGTTTTTTGATGGAAGGTTTTTTCGGTTGGATATCGGCGAGCGGGAGCCAATCTCCGGCGACTACTATGTAACCGCCGATCATTTTCCGGGCGTTTATTTGATGGCTCCATCCATGGCCGAGCCCTTTTTGCGGCCCAAAACCCAAGTCATTAGCCCAACTGTAACCCCGCCTTTGATGGTCACTAGCCCCCTGTCCGCCATCCGGGATGTGACTTTTACCGGCGGCCCGCTAGCGAAACCCGTGACCATACAGGCCGTATCCGGCGGCAGCGAAGATGTGCGGCTGGCTGCCCTCTCATTTGGAGCGGCCACGCATATTGTGCGCGAGAGCGGCGTATATCAGTTGGATCAAACCTATGGCATTGAGATACTGGGTTCCCTGTTTGGCATCCAGGCTTTGGATGTGGAGCTGTACAATCTTTCTGAGGTGGAGCTGGCGGCCCTGGGGTTCGATGATCCCTGGATGCTGGTGGAGTTCGACGCGGTGAACGGTGTAAATGCCCAGATACAACGCCATGCGCTGCGGGTTGTGCGGCGGGGGGAAGACAGCTTCTATGCCGCTTTGGAGGGGAGCGGCGCCGTGTTCCGGATCGGGCGGCTGCCCTTTATGGACATCCGTTATGACCGATTGCCCGTGCGCTGGTTCCTGACTCCCATGCTGATGGACGTATCAGCGGTAACGGTAGAGGGGGCGGGCAAACGATACCGCTTTGACATCGACAGCGCCGACGCCCGGAATCCCGTGATCTCTTTTGAGGAGACTGTGTTAGATACCCAGCTGTTTCGCTCTTTCTTTCGGCTGATCACCAGCGCTGCCCACGACGGTACGTACTTGGGCGCGCTGGAGCGGCCCGGCGAGGGGCAACTGCTGTCCATCACCTATGAGTACGCCGCAATCGGCAAAGAGGCTGATGTGCTGGCCCTATATCCTGGCGGGGTGCGCAGGGCCCATGTGTTTGTAAACGGCGTGGGGGAGTTTGCCATGAAGGACTTATTTGTGGAGCGGGTGCTGGAAGGTTGCGAGCATTTGCTTGCCGAGTTACCCATCGAAGAAAATTGGTAAATTCGGCGGCAAAATTGTTGCCATTTCTACAACAATATGCTAAAATGCAGGCGTAGAATCTTCAGCAGACAAAGGCATGCGTTTGCCTTGTCAATATAAGGAGCAAAGGGAGTATGGGTATGAAACGTACACTGGTTCTTCTTCTAGCATTGGTGATGACCATGGCGCTGTTTGCCGGCATTGCCAATAGCACCGGCGCCCCGGTGGACATCCGCTTGGCTTCCCACAACGCGGTGATCGAGGGGAATCCCTATCGCGTGCGCTACGAGGCCGACATACAGGAGGCTGCCGCGGATGCAATCAACTACGGCTTCAATGTAAGCTATGCTTCCTTTGTGGCCAACATGGATGCTTCCACTGAGCAGCGGCTGATCCAAAACAGCATCGACGACGGGTATGACATCATCCTGGCCAACCCGGTGACTGCCACGGGCCTGGATCACCTGATCGAGAAGGCGCAAGATGCAGGTATCTTGTACATCAATGCCGACTGCATCTACACCTCCACCGACGTAAGCATCCTAAACATCGCCACGGACCAGTACTACCTGGGCTATCACACCGGCTCCTACGCAGGCCAGGTGCTGGGTGAGGGCGCCAAGGTGGTTATGATTGCCGCCTGGGATGGCAACCCCGCCAATACCGACCGCCAGCGCGGTTTCCAGCAGGCGATCACCGAGTATGGCATGGATGTGGTGGCCTCCGGCAACCACGATTGGGATGCCGCCAAGGCCACCCAGATCATGACCGAGATCCTCAACTCCGGCGTGGAGTTTGACGGCGTTTTGATCTCCCAGTGCGCTGAGGCTGCTCTGATCGCCTTTGACGCCACGGGCAGGGCCTATCCCAAGTTTATGGGCTTTAACGACACCGGTGAATGGATGCAGCGTATGGTAGAGCTCAACAAAGACGAGCGGGTTATGGACTTTATGGTGCTCTCGAATCCCCCCGGCGTCGGTGGCAGCGCGCTGAACTTTGGCCTGAACATCCTGCTGGGCAAAGAGCTGCGTGAGGACATCTACGACGACGAGTCCATCAGCTCCATTCTGCTCCCGTCCAAGATCTGGTTTACCTACGACAATATGGACGAGTACTTGGAGTTGGCTAACACCATGGCGCCGGGTGATGCCATCACCTATTGGCTCACGGTGGAAGAGGTTGCCGAGCAGTACTTTAAGTAAGCTAGGTTTGTTTTGACCCGTATAAGCCGCCCAGCCGGCGGCTCCTCCGCTGGCTGGGCGGCTTCCTATTTTTTCAGGAGGAAATCTGCCTATGCTCGAAATGAGGGCAATCGACAAACGGTTTGATGCGGTCGTCGCCCTAAAGGGTGCGCGACTTAACAGTTCGCCCGGCGAAATACGGGCGCTGTTGGGTTCCAACGGATCGGGCAAATCCACCATGATCAAGGTGCTGGCCGGTTTGGTTGCGCCCAATGGCGGGCTGATTTTACTTGACGGCAAACGGGCGGCCATCCACTCGGGGGTGGATTCCAGAAAGCTGGGCATTGCCACGGCCTTCCAGGATCTGAGCCTGATCCCCACCATGAGCGTTACCGAAAACATACTGCTGGGCAACGAACCTCTGAGGGCAGGGGGGTTCGTTGACAAAAAAAAAGCAAGGCAAACCATCCGGGAGTTGCTGGATCGTTTTCACATAGACTGTGACCCGGAAGCGTACGTACAAACCCTTACGCCCTCCACCCAAACCATGCTGGAGGTGGCAAAGGCCGTATCGCTAAATCCTCGCATGCTGCTGCTGGACGAGGTGACCGCGGCCCTCCACTACGATGAAATCCAAGTTCTCTTTCAAATATTACGGGAGCTGAAGGCGCAGGGTTTGGCCATTGTGTATGTAACCCACCGCATGAAAGAAGTATTTGAAATTTGCGATACCGCCACCATCATGCGTTCGGGGGAGACGGTGATTGACGCCCCTGTGCCGGAGCTAACGCTGGACGATATCGTGTATTATATGACCGGCCAAAGGCCGGAGGTGGCCGCCTCCGCCTCTGAAATGGATGTTGCACAAGAGGGCGAGACCGTTGTAGACGTGCGGGATTTGGAGGTGTACCCCAAGGTGTGGGGTATATCGTTGAAGGCCTACAAGGGTGAGATTGTGGGTATCGGCGGTTTGCAGGGGCAGGGCCAGCCGGAGTTCATCCGCGCGTTGCTGGGGGCGGAAAAGGTGGCAACCGGCTCCATCGATTTCTGTGGCCGGAAGCTGAGCCTTAAATCCCCTGCCGACGCGGTGCGAATGGAGATTGGGTTTGTGTCCGGAGAGCGGGGGCGGGAGGCCATGTTCCCCCTGCGCACCGTGCAAGAGAACATTACCGCCGGCAAAGTGGCCAAGGGGAATGTGGGCGAGTATATGACACCCAAGTCCCTGCGGGCTTTTGCCAATCAAGCCGTGGACAAGTACAATATCAAAATCGGTGAACTGCGGGACCCGGCCAGTTCCCTTTCCGGCGGCAATCAACAGAAGTTGGTGATTGCCCGCTGGATTGCCATGAATCCGGTGTTGCTGCTGCTGGACGACCCCACCAGAGGGGTGGATGTCCACTCCCGCAGGGAGATCCACAAGATTTTGCGCCAATGCACCGATGAGGGCATGACGGTGATCATCTCTTCCAGCGACAATGAGGAATTGTTGGATATTTCCGACCGGATCTACGTGTTCTATGAGGGTAGCGTTAGCGATGTGCTTAGCGGCGAAGGCAAAACCGCGGATCGCCTGGTGGCAGCCATGATGGGCATGGGCGCCGCCAACCAGAAGGGGGGAGACCAATGAGTCAGCGCTTGCAACAGGGTTTCTCTCAATTTCGTAAGAATCCCGCTTTTGCCGGATTTGTGCTGTTTGCCTTTACCATCCTGCTCAACGCGGTGATACAGGGGCCGGGCAGCTTTTTTGGCGTAAGGCGCCTCAACACGCTGATTTACACCAGTTTGCCCTTTTTGCTGGTGGTGATGGCCCAAAGCGTTTTGTTGCTGTCCGGCACCATGGATATTTCCGTGGGCGTCCAAGTGGCGCTGGTAAACGTGGTGACCATCATGACCATGCAGGAATGGGGCCTCTCTTTTATTTTAGCCTGCGGCCTGGGGATCGGCGCCGCTATCATCGCTTCGCTGGTGTGTTGGCTGCTGGTATCGGTGTTGCGTTTGCCCGCTCTGCTGGCCAGTTTTGCCCTTACGTATGCCATTCGTGGCGTAAATGTGCTGATTATGAGTGTAGCCCAGGGCAAGGTGCCAAGGGAGTTTTATCGGCCTTACCAAAGCGCTATATTTGATATGGTTCCCGCCTCTATTCTAGCGCTGGTTTTGGCGCTGCTGGTTTGGGCGTATGTGCGCCGCACCCGCTTTGGCACCAATATCTACGCGGTGGGGGCCAATCCCCGCAATGCTTTTGCCGCTGGCATTAACCCGGCAAAGGTGCAGTTGCAGGCATTTATGCTCAAGGGCCTTTTTGTGGGCATGGCGGGCATATGCCTTACCTTGGTTACGGCCTCGGGCAATCCCACCCAGGCCGAGGATTATGGCATTCGCTCCTTGGCGGCGTGCATCATCGGCGGCCTTAGCTTTGGGGGGTGGGGGTCTATGGCTTGCGGCGTTTTTGGCGGCAGCTTTTTGATATTGACCCAAAACGCGGTGGAGTTCTCCTTCCGCCGCCTAGGCGTGCTGATACCCGGCTTTACGGCGTCGACCTACTGGCAGAACTTTGTTTCGGACATCATCATTTTTTTGGGCCTGCTGATGACCATGGTGACCGCAAAGGGGCAGCGCGAAGCCTTGCGGATCAACTTGCAAAACAGTGTGATGTTTAAAAGGAGGGCGGCTCATGGGAAATAACATCATGCGGCGCTGGCCCGCCCTGATGCCGGTGGCAATATCGGTGTTGCTGTACGCCTTTACGGTGATTGTGCAGCCCAGCGCCCTGAATTGGACCGCTGTCACCTCCATCGTAATGCTTACGCTGCTCCTGAGCTTTGCCTCGGCAGGCCAAACCTTGGTGCTGATTGGCGGCGGCATGGACTTTACGGTGGGCGCTGTGATGTCGGCCTCGGCCATCCTTACGGCCGCCATTATGAACAGCCAAGACGGGCGCTTTTTGCCAGCCTTTGGAGCCGTGATGGTGATGAGTGTCGCCATCGGCTTGCTCAACGGCGTATGCACCGTTAAGATCGGGCTGCCACCGTTAATCGTTACCATGGCCATCAGCAATGTGGTGAGCCGCCTGCAATACATACTCACCCAGGGAAGTCCCCTGGGGTACGCCTCCCCGGCTTTTATCAGAACGGTCACTTCCCAATTGTTTGGTGTGGTGCCATCCCTAACGCTCTACGCCTTGGTGCTTTTTCCCTTGATGTTCTATATTCTGAATCGCTCCCGTTTGGGGCATCAGGTGTACTTGGTGGGCAACAATCCTGTGGCGGCCAGGCTCAACGGCATTGGCGTAAACAAAGTGGTGATCCTAACCTATGTGATTTCGGCCGTCTTTTCCGGCTTTACGGGCATGTTGGGCGCGGCGTACATGCAAAGCGCCAAGTGCCAGATGTTTGATGAGTACGCCTATAATTCCCTGATTGCGGTGATTGTGGGCGGCACGGCCCTCACCGGCGGCGTGGGCACGTATACCGGCACCATCGCGGGCGCACTGCTCATGGTGGTGCTCAACAATACCCTCACCACCCCCGCCCTTCAGTTGACGCCGCCTATGCGCAACATACTGCTGGGGTTGGTGATGGTGCTGTTGCTCATTTTATACAATAGAGGAAAGGCGGTGCGCCAATGAAACAAAAAGTGGGGTTTGAGCGCTGGCTAACGGAAGGGTTGCCCAAGCTGCGTGATCGCCGCGTATTTTTGGGTTTTGACGGATTTGTGGACCGGGTAACGCGCCTGCATGACATTGGCGATATGGCGGAGTTGGGCCGGTATTTGTTACAACGCCAGGGGATGAGCGGCGTGTTGACCTACCAGGAGCTTGAATGCAAGATGGGCGGCAACATGCCCATTGCGGCCAACGCCTTGGGTAGGCTGGGGATCCCCTGCGACTGCGTGGGAACCCTGGGCGAACCCGAGGTGGATGGGGCGTTTGCCGGGATGTCCGCCAACTGCGCGTTGCACACGGTCGGCAACCCGGGCCGGTGTTTGGCATTGGAATTCGAAAGCGGGAAGCTGATGCTTTCCGACAACGCCCCTGTGGAGGCGTTGCGTTTTGAAACCCTGGCCGCGCGTTTTGGCGTGGAGCGGCTCATCCAGATGTTTGAGCAAGCCGATTTGGTCTGCTTTTTAAATTGGAGCGAAACGCCGGGGCTTACCGACATCGAAAGCCGGTGCCTTCGGGATATTTGGCCGCGCTTGTTAAACAAACCCCACACCATACTCTTTGACCTTGCCGATGTCACCGCCCGCAAGCCCGAAGATTTGCGGGAAGAGTTGATGTTGATCGGCGCGTTTTCAAAGCATGCCCGCACCGTGCTCAGCCTCAACGAAAACGAGGCGCGGGCGGTATTAAGGCTCTTAACCGAACAAGATCCGGGAGCCTTTGACACCCTGGCCGACGAAACGGTCCGCCTCCATGGGGAGCGCATCCTGCAAAGGGTGGGGATACACACGGTGGTGATGCGCGGCAACCGGCGCGTGTTTGCGGCCGAGAGCAATAGGTTTTTTGCCACCCAAACCCTATTCGTAGAAAAACCCGCGCTGCTGACTGGCGCGGGCGATAACTTTGATGCCGGCATTGCGACGGCGCTGCTATTGGGCGCGGATTTTGAGCAGATGCTCACCCTGGGCACGCTGGCAAGCAGCCATTACATCGAGATGGGGGAGAGCGCCTGCCCGGAGTCGCTGCTCCGGTATTATAACGCTAATCGCTGACAGTATCGTAAGGCCAATCGATGATGCCGCCAAAATCATATACGTTGGTGTAGCCCATATCGATCAATTCCTGGGCGGCGAGGGCGCTTCTGCGCCCGCTGCGGCAATAGACCAGGAGCAGGGCGTTTTTGTTGGGCAACTCGGCTTTGGCCCGGCTCTGGATTTCGTAGTCGGGGATCAGCAAAGCGCCGTCGATTCGCCCCTCTTTAAACTCCTCGTCGGTGCGGACGTCCAGCAAGATATAGGCTCCGCCTTCTTCCATTCGGGCTTTTGCTTCTTCCGCCGTGATTTTTTGATATACTGCCGGTTCGGGTGTGCTACAAGCGCCCAGCAGACATACAAACACCAAGAGCGCGATGCAAAACATTGCTTTTGTCATGTTGATCCCTCCACAAACGCCCGCTTGCCCGCCTCGTGAGCGGCAATCACCCGGTCGCACCAATCATCAAAATCCGGATCGGGCCGCTGGGCTTCGGGATGGGCGTCGAGCCAGGCAACCGATTCGGCCACACCCTGTGCAAAGCGGGTGGTACATATAAACTCGGGCGCCAGGCGCTTGATCTTGCTATTATCAAACACCACGCTGTTGGATTTATCACCCCAAAGCGGCCCGGACAGGCTGGGGTTGCAGGCCACAAGAAACTCTGTGGAAATGTGGGCAAGCTTGGATTCGACGCCGCAGGCAAGGCCCACGGCCTCCATCACCTGGTTCCAAGTAAGCTGCTCATCAGAGGTAATGGTGTACGCTTGGCCTATGGCCTTTGGCTGACCCATCAGCCCCAGAAAGGCTACGGCAAAATCACGTGCGTGGGTGAGCGTCCACAGGGAGGTGCCGTCGCCGCACACGATCACCGGCTTGCCCTGGCGGATGCGCTGTATCACTTGCCACGAGCCATGGCCGCCGTGCACCGGCACCGGGATGCTGCGATGGCTGTACGTATGGCTCGGGCGCACGATGGTCATGGGGAAGCCCTGGTTTCGGTAGGCGTTGAGCAGCCGCTCCTCGCAGGCGATTTTATCGCGGGAGTATTGCCAGTAGGGGTTGTGCATGGGCGTGGATTCGGTGATGAGCCAGTCGGCACAGGGTTTTTGATAGGCCGATGCCGTGCTGATAAAGATATACTGCCTTGTGTTGTTTGTAAACAGGCGAAGATCGCGCTCCAATTGCTCGGTGGTGAATACGATAAAATCGGCCACCACGTCAAAGGTTTGGCCGGCCAAGGCGGCGGTTACGGCAGCCTCGTCGTTGATGTCGGCGCGTATGGAGCGCACGCCCTGTGGTACGGGCCCGTTGCCCCGGTTCAGAAGGGTTACATCCCAGCCGCGCTGCACCGCCAATTCGGTGATGGACGTGCTGATGGTGCCGGTTCCGCCGATGAATAATGCTTTCATACGCATTCCTCCTGCTATGCGATAGAACTGGCGCCGCTTCATAAACGGCGCCAGCTTGCTAGACCTAATAGAGGCTATAGTTTGGTATTAGTTCCATTCCTCTACGCGCTGTTGCACCCGCATGGTGAAATACTCTTCCAGGGCTTCGACACCGCCGTCGATCAGATAGGCTTGCAGCTGATCCCAAATGGCCAGGGCTTCTTCTGTGGAGCCGGCCATAATCATATGCTGGAAGAAGTTTTGGCCATGTTCGCCCTCTAAGAAAATGTTGCTCCTGGCTTCGTTCAGCAGGTCATCCTCCTCCGGCACGCCGATATCCCAAGCGTAACCATAGGGGGACTTCCACATTTCGCCCATGCCGTCCATAAAGGTTTCCCAACCCATGTTGGCCAGCACGCTCTTCTCCGTGTCGTTGTACACGATTTGTGAGCGGATCTTCCTGTCAAACATCGGATCGGTTACGCCGGAGCCATCTTCCCATTCCGCGCTCCTGTCTACCCTGGCGGGTATGGCGGTGGCAAAAGAGTGACCGATGCCGGTTCTGTCGCTGAAACGCACGTCCATTGTGCGCTCATCGTACTGCTCTTCCGTTAGGTAACGGCGGCCGCTCTCGTCCTTTTGGAAATGGACGCCTTCAACGCCCCACCAGAGTAGCTCTTGCATTTCGTCGGACGCCAGGAAATCAATAAACTCCAAAATGGCGACCGGATCTTCGGCGTCTGAAGAAACACAGATGGAGAGCGCCGTTGACATGGCCTGAACGCCCGCGTACACGTCGTTCATGCCGATTTGCGCGGTGTCACTGCTAATGGAGAACGGGATATACATATCGTCCGCCCTGTCCTCTTGCTTGATCAGCGCAAACGCGTCCATCACCTGCCACCACTCATCGTAGAACCCAACCACGCGGCCCGAGGCTACCTTTGCCACGTACTCGTCATGGGTTTGAGACAGCAGTTCCGGATCCAACAGGCCTTCCCGGTACAACTCGTTCATAAACAAGAAGTAGTCACGGGCGCCTTCCATCCGGTTGTAGGAGGTGGCTTGGTATGTAACCGGGTCGTACACAAATCCGCCGGTATTGTGCCAGCCGTTCATTTTGCGGGCGCCGTGGGTGAAGAATACCCAGCGCCAGTCTTCCGCGGGGCCGGAGAAACCGATGGTGGGCTGCCCGTTGGTGGTGGGGTTGGCCGCCACGTATGCGCGAATGGCGTTAAAAAACTCGTCTTGCGTCCGGATGACTTCATAGCCGTTTAGCGCCACCGCCGCGTTCTTCATCCAGAACCCAGAGAAGGGGTAGTCCATGGCGGGGGCGTTGAAATCGCTGGAGGAAAGGCCCCACAGGATGCCGGTCTCCACATCGTTAAGCCGCCCGATGTAATTGCCCCACAGTTTTTGCACGTTGGGGCAATGCTCTAAGTACAGGTCGTTTAGGGGAACCAGCGCGCCCGCATCACGGAAAATATTGGCCGCATGGTGAGGGATGATGATGTCGGCGAATTGGCCGGCAGCGACTTTAAGCCCGGCCGACTCTTCCTCGTTCGAGCCGAAGATGTACTCGATCTCAACCCGTACGCCGGTAAGCTCTTCCACGATCTTGCCGATTTCCGTGTCGCTCCATTGCGAGGAGTTTTTGTTCAGGCTGTCGCCAAGGTACACGGTGAACACCCTGGGCGTGGGCGCTTCGCTCCCGCCGGCAAAGGCCGCAAGCGGCGCCAACAGCAGGAAAGCAAGGAACAGAGCTACAGATTTTTTCATTCCATGATCCTCCTTTTTTATGTTTAATCCCACCTCTGGGATTAAAATACCTTTTATTCTTTAACACCGCCGATGGTAAGCCCATGGATGAAGTATTTTTGCAGGAACGGGTATACCAACAAAATGGGTACGGTCGCTACAATGGTCATGGCGGCGCGGGTAGCCTGGGCGGTGGTTGTTTGCCGCCTTGCCGCCATTTCCGCACCCAGTTGCGAAGCGTTGTAGACTTGTGCGGTTTGTATGGTTTGCATCAATACCTTTTGAAGCTCAAATTGCAGGGTGGACAGCTGCGGCTTGGCGTTGTTGTACAACATTACGTCAATCCAGCTGTTCCATTGCCACACGGCGTTCCATAAAAGCACGGTGGCGATCACCGGCATGGACAGCGGGATGACGATCCTAAACAAAGTGCGGAACTCGGTAGCCCCGTCGATACGCGCCGATTCAATCAATGAATTTGGAATGCTGTTTTCAATATACGAACGGATAATCACCACGTTCCACGCGGAAACGATGCCGGGGATGATGTACACCCAAAACGTGCCGATCAGGCCCAACAAGCGCATCAGCAAAAAAGTAGGGATTAGGCCCCCTGAAATATACATGGTAAATACCAATATTTTCAGAAATAGATACCGGCACACAAATTCCTTGCGCGACAGGGTATAAGCCAACATCATGCACGCCACCAGGTTAAGGGACGCCCCAATCAGCGTACGCAAAACCGAGATGATCGTGGCTTGCATGATGCTATTATTTTGGAAGATAAATTCGTAGTTATAAAGCGAAAACCTGCGCGGCCACAGCCGGATGCCGCCCAGCAAAGAATCCAACGCATCGTTAAACGAAACGGCGATCATATTCACAAAGGGATACAGTGTGATAACCAAAACAAAGAGCATAACAAAATAGATGACGATGTCAAAAACCAACCCGCCAACGCCGTCTCTTAAGAACATCTTTCGCAGCTTCATACCCCTGGCCCCCTTAAAACAGCCGCTCGCCGTCAATCATACGGGATACTTTGTTAGCGCTGATCAGCAATATCAAACTAACCACCGAATTCATCATGCCGATGGCCGTGGCATACGAAATATCTCTGTACATGCGGCCGGGGTTGTTAGAACCCCAAACCACCCGGTATGCCAATGTTTCGATCACTTCGGAGTATTGCAGCGTGAGTGGCCTCTGCATCAGCAGGTATTGCTCAAACCCAACGGAGAGAAGGCGCCCGATGGACAGGATTAACAACAGGCGGATGGTGGGCATGATGCTGGGGATGGTGATGCTGAATATCCGCCGCAACCGCCCCGCGCCATCTATCTGCGCCGATTCGTATAAGCCCGGATCGATGCCGGCCATGGAGGCCAAATAGATGATGGAGTTCCACCCCAGGGACTTCCATAGCGCAGCCAATACCAATACCATCCAGATGGTGGGGTTGTTTTGGATGATCCAGTTTACCGGCTTATCGATAATGCCCAATGCAAGCAATGTTTCGTTGATCACGCCGCTATCCGGCGAGAGCGCGACGGAAATCATCGAAAACGCCACAACCCACGAAATAAAATGCGGCAGGTAGGATATGGTTTGCATGGATCGTTTAAACCACTTTACGCGCACCTCATTGAGCATCACGGCAAAAGCGATGGAGGCCACATAGTTGATGACAAGGCCTATAACCGAAATCGCCAGCGTGTTGCGCAGCGCATCCCAAAAACGGGGCGTATTGATCATTTTTGCGAACATGCTGAGGCCCTGGAATTTTTCAAAGTTGGGCAGCATGGTTCGCTGGGACGCTTCAAAAAACGAGTAAATCCAGCCCCAAATAGGCACGTAGCTAAACAGAAGAACAAGGAGCATAAAAGGAACGGACAACAACAGTAGCTGCCATTGCCTTTGCAGAGTCTGGAACAATGTCTTTTTGCGGATCATTTTCATCAAACTCCATATGAATGCAATTATCTTATGGTGTAGTTTATACGGGTTTTGCCATTTTGTCAATAGCAAAACTATTGCATTGCGGCCTGCTGCAATATATACTGTGGACAGAGGAGGGGTTGTTATGAGCCGTGGATTTCACACCCCGTATGAAGGGGAACACAACCAGTATATTGCCTATCCCTTGGGCGGCATCGGCGCGGGTATGATGTGCCTGGAAGGAACGGGCGCTTTGTCCCATGTATCGTTTTATCACAAGCCGGCTCTATATCACGAGCCGATGGTGATGGCAGCCCTAACCGTAAAAACGCCCGAAGGAAACCAAGCTTTGGTGCTGGAAGGGCAGGTGCCCGATCGTAAGATATACCGTGTGCCCGGTGGCGGAAGTGGATTAACCGGCAAAACGTATGGGTTGCCCCGGTTCGGCACATGTGGTTTTTCAAGCCGGTTTCCCTTTGGCACGGTATCGCTCCGTGATGCAAACTTTCCCCTTGCGGCGGCCGTAACGGGCTGGAGCCCCTTTATACCCGGCAATGCCCATGATTCCAGCCTTCCCGTGGCGGCGCTGGAGTACACCATACACAATCCGGGCGATGAAGCTGCCGAAGGCCTGTTTTCCTTCCATGTATCCACCGGCATGGCGGCTCCTGAAGATAACAAGGGCAAAAGCCTGATCAAGCGCGTGCCAAAGGGATTTGTGATCGAACACCTGCCGGAGGGGTGCGCAACCGAGGAGCACGGTTGGCTTGGCGTGCAGACCGACGAGCCCGATGCCATGGTGAACTGCAGATGGTTCCGCGGCGGCTGGTTTGACTCCCTCACCATGCTTTGGAACCATATCGAAAGCGGGGAATCCGTTGATAGTGATCCATATGAAGAAGGAGCGCCCTCGCCGGGTTGTTCCATATCGGTTGCATTGAAGCTGGCGCCCAAGCAAAGCCGGTGTATCCGAATCATGCTCCATTGGTACGTGCCCGCCTCCGCGCTTAGCACGGTGGAGCCGCCTGAGGAATGCGCGTGTTGTGACCCGGATGCCTGCTGCCCACCGGATGATAACGCCTACACGCCATGGTACGCCTCGCGCTTTGACGGCATTGGCGATATCATGGGTTACTTTGCCCGGAACCATGATGTTTTGCGGGCGGAAACACAACGTTTTACCGATTGTTTTTATGCTTCCACCCTCCCCGATGAAGTGATGGAGGCGGTGTCGGCCAACCTATCCATCCTGAAATCGCCGACGATGCTCAGGGAAAAGGGAGGGAGGCTCTGGTGCTGGGAAGGCTGCCATGACACATCGGGCTGCTGCGCGGGCAGTTGCACCCATGTGTGGAACTACGGGCAGGCGGTGGCCCATCTGTTTCCCGATTTGGAGCGCAGTTTGCGCGAAGGGGAGTTCTGTTTCTCTCAAGATGAGGCGGGGCACCAAAACTTCCGGGCCGGTTTGCCTTTGCGCGATTATCCCCACGGCTTTCATGCCGCGGCGGACGGTCAGTTGGGCGGCATCCTAAAGGTGTGGCGCGACTGGCGTATCAGTGCGGACACACAGTGGCTGCGATCCCTATGGCCAAAGGTACAACAAAGCTTGGCATACTGCATCCGCCAGTGGGATCCGGACGGTACGGGCGTGCTCACCGAACCCCATCACAATACGTACGATATCGAATTTTGGGGGCCGGACGGTATGTGCTCCTCTTTTTACATAGGCGCTTTGCGGGCTGCCGCCCAAATGGCCGCCGCCCTGGGAGAGGATGGCTCTGCCTATGAGCGGTTGGCGGCAAAAGGCCGCGCCTACATGGAAGAAAAGCTGTTTAACGGCGCGTACTTTATTCAGGAAGTGCGCACCGAACACAAACAGGCGATGGGCACCAGCGGCGTGGACATGACGGATGTGCAGTCCAGCGAAGCCCAAGCCCTTTTCGATGCGGAGGGGCCCAAATATCAATATGGGCAGGGCTGTTTGTCCGACGGTGTGCTTGGGGCATGGATGGAACACGTGTGCGGCATGGACAAGGCCTCCATATCAGAAGAAAAAGTAAAAGCCCATTTGGCCAGCGTGTACCGGCACAATTTGCGCAAGGATTTAACCGGGCATGCCAATCCCCAGCGCCCCGGCTTTGCCCTGGGCCGCGAGGGCGGCCTGTTGTTATGCACCTGGCCCATGGGCGGAAAACCAAGCCTGCCCTTTGTATATAGCGACGAGGTATGGACCGGCATTGAGTATCAGGTTGCCAGCCACCTGATGTTGATGGGTTTTGTAGAAGAGGGCCTTGATATTGTCCGCACGTGCCGCAGCCGGTACGATGGGCGCAAGAGAAACCCCTTTGACGAGTATGAGTGCGGCCACTGGTATGCCCGTGCCCTGGCCTCTTACGCACTGCTGCAAGCCTTTGGCGGAGCAACCTACGATGCTGTCGAGCAGCGTTTGACACTAAAACCTGCCATCAAGGGCGACTACGCTTGTTTCCTTTCTACCGCTACAGGGTACGGCTTGGTGGGCATCAAAAAAGGCGAGCCCTTTTTAGATGTCGCTTCCGGGTCCATTCTGGTGCGGGAGTGGGTGTATGCACTATAGTTTGCTGTAACAACTAGAATGTTACAAGACCAGTTGTCCGATCTGCCAGAGAGAATCCCCCCGCCACTGCGGTGGCCCTCTCCTCAAATCGCTATTGTCGCGCTGTGGCGCTCTGTGGCTCATTGGCCTTCCGCGCCGTCTCATCGCGCCACTGGCGCGACGGCGCTTCGGCCCCCTTTAACAAGGGGGGCAAGGTAAGGATGGCCAGTTTGCTTGTGTAACCCCTACCTCCCTTGTTAAAGGGAGGGGGACCGCCGCAGCGGTGGAGGGATTCCGTTCCCAGCGGCGTCGGCAAAAAACGCAATGCATTTGTTGTTACAGCGCAGCTCGCGGGTTCCATTATGCTGCAAAGTGGATTGATCAAAAAGAGGTGAAACTCAATGAAACAACTGCTGAACGAAGGCTGGAGGCTTTTACATCGTGGGCTGGAGGTTTCGAATGTCAGCATCGATGAGATTCTCCGCGCCGACGATTTTATCCACGCCGGTTCGCTGCCCTGTGATGTGCGGATGCCCCTGATCCGCCATGGCATCATTCGGGATCCCGTTGTTGCGGATTATTGCTTTGAAAGCGAGTGGGTCGAGCAAAAATCCTGGTGGTTTACAAAAGAGTTTGTGATTGCCCCCCAGGATCAACACGGGCGGAGCATCCGGCTGGTGTTAGAAAGCCTTGATTTATGTGCCGATATTTTTGTGAACGCACAGCATGTGGGCTCCCACCAAAGCTGTCATTATCCTTTTGAAACAGAAGTCAGCCGCTGCGTGCGCGAGGGCAAAAACACACTTACGGTACGTTTAACCGCCGGGCATGAGAAAGTCGCCCCGGAGCAGCTACGTTATATCGAGGACTATATTTGCACGGAATCCAGGGATGGCCGGGGAGATCGCGGCGAAAAAGCGCGGGCCTTTTTGCGCAAGCCCCAGTATGTGTACGGCTGGGATTGGGCGCCCCGGATCGCCACCATCGGCATCATGAAAAACGCGTTTCTTGTTATCCAACATAATTTTGCCATCACACAGGTGCATCCGGTGACCCTCGAGGCCGACGCGGAATCAAAGCGCGCGCGTATGCGTTTTGAAGTTCAATTTGATAACTACAAGCCCATCTCCACCTCTGAAACCACGGTGTTGTTGGATATGCGGATAGGCGATGAAAAGGTGCTCTCTCTCCAAAAGGAAGTGCTTGCCGTATCCGGCGTAAACTTTGTGAACTTTGAGGCAGAGATTCAAAATGCCCGGCTCTGGTGGCCCAGCGGCGCGGGGGAGCAACCTCTGTATACCGTTTGCGTTACCCTCAAAACCGAAGACGGCGAATACACCGCCGAGCCGGTCCAAACCGGAATCCGCACCGTATCACTTAATTTAGATAAGTGCGGGGAGGGCAGCCGCCGGTTTGCCATCGAGGTCAACGGCATCCCCATCTACTGCAAGGGCGGCAACTGGATTCCGGCTGATTCGATCTATGCACGGGTAACTCCCGAAAAGTACGAGGCATTGATCCGTGAGGCCCGGGATTGCAACTTTAACATGCTGCGCGTGTGGGGCGGCGGCATCTATGAGCGGGATGTGTTTTATGATCTATGCGATCAGCAGGGCATCCTTGTTTGGCAGGATTTGATGTTTGCCTGCTCCCTGTATCCTGACGACCAGGAATGGTTCCTTCGCGAATGTGAGAGGGAGATTCACTATCAGGCCAAGCGCCTGCGTCATCACCCCTGTTTGGCGCTGTGGTGCGGCAACAATGAAAACCAGTCGATCTTTGAGCGTTATTTTGCCGGGATGGAAACGGGAGCGGCAACAGGGGGTCTTGTGATTTATAACCAGCTCGCCCCCAGCATCCTGCGTGATATTTCCCCGGAAATCCCTTACTGGCGGTCTTCGCCGTACGGTGGCTATTGGCCCAACGACAACGATGTGGGCGACCGGCATCATTGGGGTGATTGCACCATGAACAACGACATGGAAAAGCGCATCACCCCCGAAGAATACGACAAAACAACCTCCAAATTTATATCGGAGTATGGATACATCGGCCCGTGCTCGGATAAAACCATCGGCAAGTACTATGGCGATAACCAGGTGATCCGCGGCGACCGCATTTGGAATCTGCACAACAACACCTTTGAAAAAGAGACCGTTCCGGCAGGCATCCGAAAGCACTATGCTGAGCCCGATGCCCTGGAACTGTGCGATTATCTGCAATACGCACGATTGGTGCAGGGGCTGATGTACGCCTACTCGCTGGAATCCATTCGGTTTTACGAGCACAGCAGCGGAAGCCTGTTCTGGATGTACAACGACGCCTGGGGCGAGGTGGGCTGGACCATCATCGATTATTATCTGGATCGCAAGCCTTCCTACTATTTTGTGAAGCGGGCCTTTGCACCCGTGAAGCTGATCCTGCGGCCATCCGCCGATCAAAAAAGTGTGCTGGTGATGGGCATCAACGATACGCCGGAAAAGGCCCGTTTGCGGATGGAATACGGTTATGCGGGCTTTGATGGCGCTTTCGACACAGCCCGGCAAGAGATTGTGGTCGAGCCTTTCTCCAAAGGCATCGTGGCCATGTTTGATATGCCTAAGAAAGACAAACGCCGGGGCGTTGTATTTGCCCGGGCCGATGGTATTCCGCTGGCGATTTTGCGTACCGGCGACTTTAAGGACTACGCGCTGGCCCAAAGCGCCGTAACCATCGAAAACATCCAGGCCAAGGGCAGCGATTATGAAGTGACCGTAAGGAGCGACGGCTACAGCCATGCCGTGTCCTTTGGGCTTGACGCGTCCATTCGTTTAAGCGACGAGTACTTCGACATGCTGCCTGGCGATACACGAACGATTGTATTGTATGACGCTGTGAGCAAGGTGGACAAAGCCAACATTCAGGCGCGAGGAATAGGAGGCAACTAATGAAAATCTTTATTACGGGCGGCACAGGAAATATCGGCCAGTATGTAAGCAAAGCCCTGCTGGCGGCGGGCCACAGCCTTGTGGCTTACACCCGCACGCCGGAACGCATCCCCGCTTTTGCGGCCCAGACCAACGTTGCGATGGTACAGGGCGATATCCTGGAGCTGGAGCGCATGAAGGCGGCCCTCGCGGGTTGCGACGCGGTGATACATATCGCCTTGGGATGGGGCAATACCCCAGTGGAGATGCTGGCAAACGATACCCGTGTCACCGCCTATTTGATAGAAGAAGCCGAGCGCGCAGGCGTCCGTACTTTTGTGTACACTAGTTCTACCGCGGCCGTGGGCAATATGACCGATGACGGCATGGACGAAACTGCGCCCTGCAAACCAACGGATCTGTATGGCGCAACCAAGGCCGCTTCCGAAAGTTATCTGTTGGGCTTCCGGCAGTTTTATTCGGGCCAGGGGGAGAGAAGCGGCAAGGTAACAATGCGCCGCAACATCATACGGCCTGGATACACATTCTCCAATCCCGCGTACGAGGGCGGGGCTTCCCAGTCGGATATACGCTTCCGGGATATCGCCCGTGCCGTGCTGAAGGGGGAGAATATGATGCTATCCCCCAACGATGGCACGCAGTTTTTATCTTCGGAGCAGATCGCCGAAGTTTATGTAAGGCTGGTTGAGAGCGAATTGAATGAAGAAAGTTTCTTTGCGCTGGGAAGCCGTTTTACGTCATGGGTAGAAATCGCACAGATGGCCCTGGCTTGTGTGCCTGATTCGAAGAGCAAAATCATTGTGCCGGAGGGGGAGGAACTGCGCGCCCCTTGGCTATATGATGTGGGCAAAATCAAACGGGTGTTTGGCCTGAGTTTTGATGCCACGGAGGCTTTGAGAGAGCACGTGCGCTGGAATGTGGAGCGTGAGCGTTGTGTGCTGGCTGGTGAGGCTGTACATGATGTGTATCATGTTTGGTAGGGTGGCCAGATATTGCTTAGTTGAGATTTGTTGTTTGGATTTTCTATATGTGATATACTGCTGTTAGCAAAAATAATTATGTAAAGAGCTCAATAGAAGGGAGGTGCCATCATGATGAGATCAAGCGCCTTAATTAATAAAGAAACGCTTGCGCATATATGCTTGCACATAGGCGTTACAAACACATTTCTTGCCCAGCGAATCCATATTGCTGAGGATACAATTGCGAAATGGCTGGCTGTAGATGACACTGCTCTTCCGACCCTCAATCAGGCAAAGATGCTGGCAAAGGTTCTCAAGGTGCCTTTTGCTGGGTTGTATATGAGCAAGGAATGTATCAATATAAACCAATTGCCCAACCTCCGGAATTTGCGGACGATACCCGCTGGTGTTGCCATTGATGATAGTGCTTTGAACCTTGCGATTGTTGACCTCATCCGAGCCCGCGATTTCCTGTATACCTCCGAAGAGGAACTTGGCTTGGTAAAAGTCGCGCTCTCATTGCCTGCTATTTCGGACACGGCAACAAGCACTGAATATGCGGGACATATTCGAAAATTTTTCGGGATAGAGTTAGACGCGCAGTTTAGGTTCACATCTACCCGGCAGTTTTACCTATACGTGCGAGGGCAGATTGAAAGAAAGGGTATCTTCATCCATTGCTTCACAGGAGTTGAAGTAGAGGCTGTTCGCGGTATTGCATTATACGACGAAACAAACCCCATTATCGGGATCAACGACAATGACCACTACCCAGCAAAGACCTTTTCAATCATCCATGAGTTGGTTCACATCCTAAAACGCCAGTCTACACTCTGCAACGATATGCATAGTTCATTTGCAGTGCAGGATGAGGAGGTTTTCTGCAACGCTGTTGCTGGAGAGGTTCTTGTCCCGACTGATTCGTTGATCGCCTACTTTAGTGCACACACCTTAAGCGGCATATCCTTGGACAACATTAAGATAGTTGCTGATAGATTCAGAGTGAGCCGAGAGGTCATTATTCGCAGATTATTGGATACTGGATGTATTTCTAAAGACGCGTACGATACCTATTCAAACGAGATTCGTCACTCCTTTGAGCAGGAGCGTGAGGCGGCGAGAGTTGCTCGGCAAGAAGGAAGGGGGGAGCCCATACCCAGGAACATAAGTAGAGAAGCTGTTGACATGAATAGTACAGCAATCTGCCGAATATTGCTGGTTGGTTATGGTGAAGGCTACTTCAGCAAGCAGGATGTTTCGGGGCTTCTTGGGATTAAAGAAAAGCATATACCAAAGTTTATTGAAGAGGTGGCAAAATGGTGATGAACACATCTGCAGGACAGCAAACTATGTTCACACTGCCCTATCGGTACATCATCGATACGTGCTCCATTATCTTACAAAAGCCGGACGAACCCTACCGTCGCGTTGTCTACAACACTTTGTGGGAGCGAATTGATGAGCTCGTAAAAGGACAAACCATTGTTACTTGCTCCGAGATCAAGGACGAAGTGGAGGACGCGGAACTACAACAATGGCTTGCCCAGCATAGTTGTGTGATACTGGACATCGACGACGATATCCAGAGACTTGTTGCAAAGGTTGTGACAGAGCATCCAGGAATGGTCCAGTTTAAAAACAATAAGTCTTCCGCCGACGCTTTTTTAGTTGCTACAGCGATAAAATTCAATCTAGCGGTGATCACGGAGGAGAACAAATTTTCCCCAAACAAAATCCCGCAAATTTGTAAAGCCTATGATATCGCCTGCTACAACATAACCGAGTTTGCAGAAAAAGAGGGCTGGCGATTCTGAATCGAAGCACACATTCTTTACATAAAACAAGCTTTTTTTTACCAAACCCGAACCCGGCCTTCGGGCGCAAGGTACATGCCGTTGCCCCTATTCCTTATGTCCATCACCCCAGCGGCCTTTTGTTTGAACCGCTCCGCAACCGCATCCGAACACTCCGGCGTGTCGCCCATAGGCTCATCCAGCCCAAGCCGCCGGTACTTTCCTGCGCCCAAACGATGGTATTTAAGAATCTCTATTTTAACAACGTTACCAAGGCTCATCGCAAAGTCCAATCGATTTTGAATCTCTCGCTCATCGTCATTTATGCCCGGCACAAGGATTAGGCGCACGATCATTTCCTTGCCCATGTCCGCAATGTGGCGTGCGTTTTCTAGGATCAAGTGATTGTCCGCGCCGGTGTGGCGCTTGTGTATCTCGCTATCCATTGCCTTTATGTCATACAGCACAAGATCCACGGCCCTCACCAGGGGTCCAAGGGTCTCCCAGGGTACATGCCCCGAAGTATCTAACGCTACGTGAATTGAATCGGCCTTGAGTATTTCTGTTGCCTCAAGAAAAAAATCTGCTTGCAAGGCTGCCTCCCCGCCCGAGTACGTTACGCCGCCCCCGGATTGATCATAAAACGCCTTGTCGCGCAGTAACTTTACCGCCATTTCTTGCGCCGAGATGGTGAAACCCACAGGTTCATACGCATCATAAAAGCATGCAGCCGCACGCCGATCTCTATCGGTGCAAGCGGCACAAGCGCCACATTTAACGCAGCGCTCGGGGTAGTGAAAAAACTTTGGTTTTGTCTCCATCAGTTCCGGATTGGCGCACCAACCGCAACGCAAAGGGCAGCCAACGGCAAATACCGTGCTGCGCAAACCAGGGCCGTCCTTTGTAGAGTACTTTTGTATTTTTGATATCAGCCCGTTCATGATTCCCAGCCCATTTCGGTTCGGGCAATGATGGCATCCTGCGCTTCGGGCATGAGGGAGGCAAACTGGGCGCAGTACCCGGCAACGCGCACCATCAGGCCGGGGTATTCCTCGGGATGTTCTTTGGCCGCCCGCAGGGTTTTTGAATCCACGATGTTAAATTGGTTATGGAATATATTTTTTAGCCGCCCGGTTTCAATAAAACAAGCGAATTTCTCTAGATTCTCATCGCCCTCCAAGGCTCCGGGCGAGAAGCGCATATTGAGCAACTGGCCGCCCGCCATGCGCCTGTTGGGCAGCTTGGAAACCTAGTTGATCACGGCGGTAGGGCCTTCTCGGTCTGCGCCCAAGCAGGGCGACGCGCCTTCGTTTAGCGGTTTGCCCGCAAGGCGGCCATCGGGCGTAGCGCCTACATCGAATCCGTTGGGCACGTAACTCGTAATATTGGAGGTGGACATGGTATATCCGCAGCCGATGGGCCCGTGGCCTTCCCTGTCCGTCCTTTTTGAGGGGAGAAGCTCCAAATAGGATTCAAACACATCGGCCACGATCAAATCCACATAGTCGTCGTCATTTCCGAATTTGGGCGCTTTGCGGCATAGCTGGCGGATCCGTGCGCCTTCCGTACCCGCAAAATTGCTGTTTAGCGCCTGCTTTAGTTCTTCTAATGTAAGGGTTTTGTCTTCAAACACAAGCTTTTTTACTGCTGCCAGGCTGTCGCCTACCACACTCATGCCGATGTTCGACTGGCTCACGTAATCGTACCTTGCGCCCCCGTTTTTTAGGGTTTTCCCACGCTCTAGGCAGCAATCCACAGTGGAAGAAGCAAAGGCGTCGGCGTCGTGGTGTTTTAAAGAGCGGTCGCAAACCAGGTCGCAGGCTACGGCAAGATCAAAGTAATAACTTAACGTAGTTTTCCATGCCTGCCACAGCTCATCATAGGTTTTGTAGTTGGCCTTGTGGAGCGTTATTTCAAACACCTTGGCAAAATTGATATAGGTCATTCCCGTGGCCCTGTGGCCCCATTTGCCTGGAATGGCGATCTCCACACAACCCATGGAAGCGTAATCCCGGGCGGTCTCTAGGTCGATATCCAGCGTCATCATGGCGTCGATGCACACTTCATCACAAAACATGGAGGGCATCCCAAAACCCTTGCGGATCAGCCGGGCGCTCTCCACAATCAGTTTGTGGGGTGTGTGCTCCCAAAACCGCACGCTTAGGTTGGGCTCGGGCAGCCTGGACAGGTTCATGGCTTCTAAACAAAGATAGCTGATTTTATTCGTGCCATCGGTACCGTCGGGTTTCATGCCACCTACCATTAGGTTGGAGTATAGGGGATAGCCGCCGCTGTATTGGGTATGCCCCCATGGCCGGACTTTGTTAATGGAATTTGTCATGATAAAAAAATGCGTGATCAGCTCCAGCGCCTTTTCTTCGGTGATGTTATCTTGCTGATAATAGGGATAGATGTATTGATCGAACCGCCCAAAGGAAAACGAATGGCCGTTGCTTTCAATCATCATCAGCAGATGGGTTAGGTACACGGCTTGCACCGCCTGGTGAAAGTTGCGGGCGCCGCCCAGCATAAACCCATCCAGCATCTGTGAGAGTTCCGGCAGCCCATCAGCCTTTGCGCATTTGGCAAGGCGCCTGATGTACAACAATGCGCCTTCCATGACGATTACGGTGGCTTGGTAATAGTCCCGCTGCTCCTGGGTAAGATCAGTTCGTTGCAGATGCTGCCGGGCGATGTTTGCGATGCCGCCGTAACCCACCCGCAGCACAAACTCGTGATTTGGGATGATGTGCCCGTCCCCCGACATGGAGATGCCGCCGCGATGCAGTACCCCCTGCTTTTCGGCCAAAAGATTGGCGGGGGAAAGATTGGCCAGCACCTGGTCTTGATGTGTTTTGCCCAGCCAATAATCCGCGATTTTGCGCAGGCGATCCTTGGTATCTTCCGTCACAACAAAATAATCGCCGGAACGTTTCTCAAAATCGTCCAGCTCGTTGATGACCCACTGATACGAGTATTCAGGAAAGACAGGCGCTGCGAAATTCGCGCCTGCCTGATTGCCTACGATGAGCATGCCCGGCTCAAGATACACTGTCATTTGGGCCAGAATATCAGCAAATGCCCTTGCTCGGCGAAGGACGATGGGCTGGCCTTCTGTTGCCATAAAAGATTTTGTGATGATCTCCGCCCGTTCGGGGCAAAGGGTGGGAATCCGCATAGTTACACATCCATCTTTTTGCGTTTAGTGGTGTAGCAGTCCAGGCAGATGATGGCCACAATGATCATGCCGATAAACAGTTGCTTTATGTACGGAGGAATTTTTAGCATGTTCATGCTGTTGTGCAAAAGGCCCATCACCATCACGCCGGCAAAACTTTGGGGGATGCCGCCGATGCCGCCTGCAAAGGACGTTCCGCCGATTACCACGCTGCAGTTCACCAGCAGCGGTATTTCATCGCCATAGATGTTGGAACCCGCATTCATTTCAGAAGAGAGCAGCACCCCTGCGATGGCGGCCATCGTGCCGGTGATTACAAAGGCGGTCCACTTGGTGCGCACAACACTGATGCCTGAATATTTCGCCACCTCGTAATCGCCGCCCAGGGCATAACAGTTGCGGCCAAAGCTGGTATAGCGCAGCAGCACGAAAGTAATAACCCCCAAGGCAAGCATAAACAAAATCACATAAGGGATGCTAAAGAGCAGCTCTGAATCGTTGCTGGCAAGGGTTTCCTTTAGGCTGCGCTGATTGGGGCCAAAGATATTTTCGAAGAAGACTTCCCCGTTGCTGCCGAAGGAAACTTTGGAGTTGGATATCTTCATAAACTCCGGGTTGCGGCAGGAAATGGGCATCGCGTTGGTGAGTTGCTGGGCCACTCCCTTCACTAGCATGCCCATGCCCAGGGTGATGATGAATGCCTCCGTCTTTTGATGCACCACCAGGAAGCCGTTAATAAAACCAACCACGGTGCCCGACAATATGGCAAGAAGAATCGCCAGCCCCATATCCATGCCGCTGTTCATCAACTGGATCGCAACGATGCCGGACAGGGACATCACCGCCCCCACCGAAAGGTCGCAACCCCGGCATATCACGGCAAAGGTCACGCCAAAGGCAATGATTAGGTTGATGGAAGATGCCCGGAAAATGTTAATGATGTTGTTGATTCTGAAGAAATTTGAGTTATTGTTCCAACCGTACATCCACATGCCAATCAGTATGACGGCAATGGCGATCACCGCTTTATTACTGACGATCCGATGCAAAAACCTGCCAATCGACAGCGCGGATTTTTTTACTGTATTTTCCATTACGCTTACCCCCTATTATGCCTGCGGTGATCCAGCCAGATGGCCGTAACCAGGATGGCGCCCTGCATTACCACCTGCATGTATGGCGACACACCCAGCAGGTTCATGCAGTTGGACAGCACCACCACCAGCGCAACCCCCAGCACCGTACGCAGCACGCCGCCCCTTCCGCCCTGCAAAGACGTGCCGCCTACCACCACAGCCAGTATGGCGTTTGTGCCAAATTCCTTGCCCATAACAGGCGACGCTGTTGTAACCCGGGATATGAGCACGATGGCGGCAAGGGCGGCCATAAAGCCGCAGATGGTGTAAATCAGCACCATGATGCGCTTGGTGGACAGGCCGCTAAGCTCCGCCGCCACCATGTTGCCGCCGGTATAGCTCACCGACCTTCCCAGAACCGTTTTGGACTGAAAGATGTGGAGCAGCCCCAGGCAAACCAAAAAGATGATAAACGATATGGAAACGATGCCCACCGTTCCGGAGCCGATGGCCGTAAATATGGCATGCGACTTTTCAAGCTCCCACATGTGCAGCGTGCGACCATCGGTATACAAAAGCGCCAGCGCAATAAAAACCGAACTCATGCCGAAGGTAATAAACAACGCTTTTGCTTGGATGTTGGCTCCCACGCCCACAAGC
>WQXF01000021.1 GCA_009784985.1 Clostridia bacterium
AGGCCAAATACGTGTATTTCTCATCCTCATAGGGCGCATCGCCACCCTTTAGCAGGCGATGCATCCTGCTCCGGGCTACTCTGCAAGAAAAATGGCACCAGTCCGGCGGTCGGTTTGGGCAAAACGGGCGGTCGGTTTGCGGGCAGGGAGCAACAATAAACGCGCCTTCATCGATCAAAACATCACGCAACGCACGCAAATTGCTAAAACCGACCGGTGTTCCCGGCTCTACAAGCAGCAACAGACCGGTCGTCGCCCGCCAAAGGGACAGGGCGACCGCGGGTCTGCGCTCCTCGGCGATCTCGTTGAGCACATAGGCGGCGATGACAACGTCCCCGCTCTGTGATTCGATTCCCTGACATAAATCGCAATCAAGCCACTGTGCCGACTGAAGCGCCACAGAGGCTCCATTTGTTTTCATCAATTGCTCGCCTAAGGTGCGCATGGCCGGCTCCCGCTCCAGGCAGGTGATCTCACGAAGATCCAGCAGCGCGTCGGCAGCCCAACTGGCCGCGCCCGTGCCCGCACCCGCATCCAAAAGCTTCACGGGCCGGTCTATTTCCATTGATGCGAGGGATTCACACAGCGCCGAATAAACGGCAGCATAGGTGGCGGGCATGCGCGCTGCCGCATAAGCCAGCGCCTGCTCGGCGTCTGTCGCTAAGGGTGTGCCATCGCCACGCTGGGCGCGGTACCGCTCACTTAGGGCCTGGGCAACAACTGCAAGGCGTTGAGCGGGCATGCCGTCCAACGCCGATTCCAAGGCCAACCGAAGGGCTTCCGGTAGTTCCATATTGCTCTTATTCCTCAGTTTTTTGGGGTTTGTTATAGCGCAGTACAGTGCGCCGCGCCGCCTCCCGCCTGCGATCCTCGGGGATGGCCGCGTAGTGCTTGCGTGTGGTGTTGACGTCGGCATGGCCCAGCACATCGGCCACCAGGTAGATGTCCCCGGTTTCGCGGTACAGATTGGTACCAAAGGTGCTTCGCAACTTATGGGGGCTGATTTTGCGCTTGAGGGGCGCGGCGATTTGTGCGTACTTGCGCACCAGGTTTTCCACCGCGCGCTGGGTGATCCGCCTGCGCTGCAACGAAAGGAAAAAAGCGCGCTCGTGGCCGGGCAGGGCTTCGATCTCCAACCGCTCCTTTAGATACCCCTTGAGCGCATCCGCCACCTCATCGGGCATGTAGAGGATGGTTTCGTCGCCGCCCTTGCGGGTGATCAAAAAAGCGTTTTGGTCAAAATCAAAGTCGTCGATATCCAAACCCACGCATTCGCTCACACGGATGCCGGTGCCCAAGAACAGGGTGAGCATGGCCAAGTCCCGGGTGCGGGTTAATTCATGATACTTTTGCTGCCGTTGCGATAGGGCCTCGCCGCTTTCCACGGCATCAAGCAAGCGCGCGACTTCGTCGATCTCCAGGCGGATGATGGCCTTGTTGCGGCGCTTGGGCAGGGGCACCAGTTCCGCCACATTGCCGGGCACGCGCCCGCCTGCGTACATATACTTATAAAAGGAGCGCAGGCTGGACAGCTTGCGCATTTTGCCCAGCTCTTTGTTTTCGATTTCCCAGGAAATAACTTCGCCATCCGGCTGGGTGTGGTTCCTGTAGTACAAAGTTAAGAAGCCGGTGTAGCGTTCGATATCCAGCTTGGTGACGCGGGCGATGTCGGCGTCTTCTAATTCGGGAGGTGTCTTGCTGGCAAAGGCGCGTACTTCATCGCAGAGATAGTGAAAGAAGATACGCAAATCATAGGCGTAGGCCAAGCGGGTGAGTATGCTGGTTTGCGGCTCGATGGCCACAAAAAAGTCTGTGCAGGCCAAGGGCAGCTCACGCTGAATTTGGCGCAGGAGTTCGGTGCGGTGGATGGAGAGGTTATCTTTGTGTGTTTTCATGTTGATGTTATTTCGCCGTGGAGGAGGGGATTCCTGCGTGGGCGAGGAGGTTTGCTGGCGCTAAACCGAGCCCAAAAGCATCGAAGGCGACACTTCTGCGGTTCAGTGCAGCTAAACCCTTGCTCGGCGGTGGAGAATATCGCATATAAACTTGACTTTTCATTGCTTTTGCAATACAAAAAGGGAACAACCGTTCTGTGACGGGCGCAATTGCGATGCATCACGGATCATTTGCCCGCTTTTTACATAGCATATCATTAGAAAGGCAGAACGAGGGGGAAGAATGAAGCAATTTCTTAATAAATCTATTACTTTTCCAGCAAGGCACTGGAAAATTCGTAGAAAAGATGGTATAATGCGAACAAGGTGCATGCCCGCGGATATTCATTCATTTTGTTTGCATTTGGGGCGCATCGACCGGGAGAGGAGGGGGAATGTGTACGAGGTATCGCATGTTGTAAACAGCATCTTAAATCATGGGCTAGCACGCGGAAGGCGGATTACCCCCAAGCAGTTGCACAAATTACTCTATTTTCATTATAAGGATTATCTGCAGAAGACAGATGAACCGTTGTTTTATGGGCAGTTTCAGCCTGCTATTACAGGGCCGGTTTCTCTCAAAGTCGTCAAAGAGTATAAGAGATTCAATGAAAACGACTACATCACACGTTTTTGTCCTGATTCGAATGGAAAAGAGTATTATATTCCAATGAACGACGATTCTGATCCGGTATTCAATAGCACCTTGTCAGATACCTGGGAGAAATACTCGAAATTTACAGGAGATTTCCTTTCTGACCTAACGCATACCCCTGGTAGTGCCTGGGATAAAGCGAGAAAAGCCAATTTACCATTTCTAAAAGATGAGGACATCAAGGCTGAACCTGATTTATTAAAGTAAAGCATGGAGGGTTCTACCAATGACAAAACCACCAGGAAGAGCGATGCCGACGCCGGTGACAGATGAACAGGAGCATGCGTTAGGGGGGCCTTCCAAAGCACCGTCATTTGCACACAGTTTTGCAGCATGGGCCGTTGTCGTTTGTGTAGTTTTTTTAGTGGCCATGTGGGTTCTTGAGTTTTTTGTCGTTCCACAAAAACATGATGGAATCCTCGATTCTTTTGTCCCTGAATTATTGAAGGTGGTTGCTACAACTTCACTCGGATTCGTTTTAGCAACAAACATAACAACAATCAATTGGAGAAGATAGAAAGGGATGGGGACGCCGCTTTTGTATGCCCAATCCAGCTCGTCATTATTCGTTAAAGATGTCTTTCGCGAATAGTTCGGAAATGAATAGGTAAACCTATTCCGCCGTCTCCCCACCCTTTTTCGTCGCATGCTGCTTAATCTGCCCGGTGGCCAGCTTGTCGCAGCGGTTGTTCCATTCGTTGTCCGCATGGCCGCGTACCTTTACGAAGCGCATGTCGTGGGGTTTCATCAGCGACAGCAACGACCGCCACAAATCCTGATTTTCCACCGGCTCTTTTTTGGAGGTCTTCCAGCCATTGCGTTGCCAGTTGTCCAGCCAGCCCTGCAGCGAAGCGTTCACCAGGTACGCGCTATCAGAATACACGGTGACCTTGCAGGCCTGTTTTAGCAGCCCAAGGGCTTGGATCACCGCAAAAACCTCCATGCGGTTATTGGTGGTTTCGGGCATGTACCCGGATATCTCTTTGAGATGCTCGCCGTACATCAGCACCGCCGCCCATCCTCCCGGCCCCGGATTGCCGGAGCATGCCCCATCTGTGTAGATTATAACTTCTTTCATTACTTCTTTCATTTCAACCTCATTTATTTTGTGAGGATACCCGTTGCGTTTTGTGATACGCGGCGCTTACCGCATCCAGCATGGCGGCGCGAACGCCTGATTTTTCCAGCTCGATCATACCCTTGATGGTGGTGCCGCCCGGCGAACAAACCGCGTCTTTTAGTTCGGCAGGATGTTGGCTGCTGTCCAGCACCATTTTGCCCGCCCCCACCATGGTCTGTGCCGCCGCTCGATAGGCTACATCCCTCGGCAGGCCAAGCATCACGCCGGCATCGCCCAGCGCTTCGATCACATGATACAAAAACGCCGGCCCGCAGCCGCTAATGCAGGTGGCCGCGTTAAAAAGAGAATCCTGTAATAGCAGCACATCCCCCACGCAGGCAAACAAAGCCTGGGCGTAGGCAAACTCTTCGTTGTTTAGCGTGTGGGTTGCGCCTAAAAGGGTCATCCCCTCGCCCAATATGGCCGGTGTGTTGGGCATCACGCGCAGCATGTGTGCGCCGGGAGATATCTCGGCCTGCAGCATATCCAGCGTCCAGCCGGTTACGATGGATAGCAACGGCTTTTTGCCCAAAGCTTCGCGGATTTCCCGCAGCACACCCGCGCAGTAAATGGGCTTTACGGCCAGCACCACCACATCGGCCTCCTGCACCAGCGAGACATTGTTTGGGCAGGCCCGCAAACCCAGTTCCGTTGCCAGGCGCTGGGTTAATTTGGGCAGCGCGTCGCTGATGTACAAAGACCCAGGCTCCACAAAACCTTGCGCCAGCAAACGGCGAAAGATGGCCTGGGCCATGTTGCCCGCGCCGATAAAGCCGATCTTTTTTGTCAAGACTCCCACTTCCCCATTCTTGTTTTATGCCAATGATTGATGCGCCTCTTCCACTACGCGGGCGATTTTCTCTTCACAAAATTGTTCGTTACCGGGCATCAAATCCATCAAAAATTCCACATTCCCCTCCGGGCCCTTTACCGGCGAAAAATCCAACGCCCGGCAGAACCAGCCCAAGGCATCTGCGCCTTGTACGATCTGGGCGATCACATCCCGATGGGTGGCGGGATCACGCACCACGCCCTTTTTGCCCACCCGTTCCCGCCCGGCTTCGAACTGGGGTTTGATGAGCGAGATGCAACGCCCTTCCTGCCCCAAGATGGCGAATAGCGCGGGGAATATCTTCAGGATCGAGATAAAGGATACGTCCATCACGGCCAGCGTTGGTAGTTCCGGAATAAAGTGTTCTGCCGTAAGATAACGTGCGTTGGTGCGCTCCATCACGGTAACCCGCGGATCGTTGCGCAGTTTCCATTCTAGCTGGCCGTAACCTACATCCACCGCGTATACCCTGCGGGCGCCGGCCCGCAACAGCACATCGGTAAAACCGCCGGAGGATGCACCCACGTCCACCGCCACCACGCCTTGTACGTCTACAGAAAACACACGCAAGGCTTTTGCCAATTTAAGTGCGCCGCGGCTCACATAAGGATGTTCCGCGCCGCGCACGATCACCTGATCTTCCGGGGTGATCTGCTGGGAGGCCTTTGTCGCTTTTTGCTCCCCCACGTACACCACACCGGACAGGATCAGGGCCTGGGCTTTCTCTCTGCTCTCCGCTAGGCCGCGGGCCACAAGCTCGGTATCCAGGCGTTGTTTAGCCATGCTTTTTCAGAGCCTCTTCCACACGCAATGCCACACCTTCGGCGGTAAGCCCGCATAGCTCCAACAGGCGGTTCACCGCGCCGTGTGGCACATAATCGTCTTGAATGCCCAGCATGGCAATGGGCGCGGGTTGTCCGTTGGCCACACAAAAACCGGCCACCGCCTCCCCAAAACCACCCAGCAGCGCGTGCTCCTCCAAAGTAACGATGAGCACACACCGGGCCGCCAAATCCGCCAGCATCTTTTGATCCAAGGGTTTGATGGTAGAAGCATTGATCACTTGAGCACGTATGCCACGGGCGGCCAGCAACTCCGCGCCATCCAATGCCACGCGCACCATGTGGCCAAAGGCAAGCAGCGCCACCTGTGCTACCTGTGCATCTGCCGGGCTGGCCAGCACTTCCCAAACGCCGGGCTCAAAATTGCCATAGGGATGGGTGGCGGACATGTCCGCACCGTCCCGCGCATAGCGGATTGCGCAGGGCTCGTCCAGGCGCAGCGTATGATCCATCATGGCGGCCAGTTCCTGTGTGTCACGGGGCGCAAAGATGGACAAGCCGGGGATGTGCCGCAAAAAGGCGATGTCAAATACACCGTGATGGGTGGGGCCGTCGTCGCCCACCAACCCGGCGCGATCCACCAGCAGGCATACGGGCAGGCCTTGCAGGCACATGTCGTGGAGCACCTGATCGTATCCCCGTTGCAAAAAGGTGGAATACACCGCAAAATAGGGGCGCATCCCCCCCGCCGCCATGCCGGCCGCCAAGGTTACGGCATGCTGTTCTGCAATGCCTACATCAAAGCAACGTTTGGGGAACGCTGTTTCAAAGGGCAAAAGCCCGGTGCCCAGGCGCATGGCAGCGGTGATGGCCACAACCCGCTCGTCTTGCTGTGCCAAACGCACCAGCGCTTCGGCCGCCACCGCACCAAAGGATGGCACCTGGCTGGTGTAGCGCGCCTTGCCGTTTTCCACCAGGAAGGGCGCTACGCCGTGAAAGTTTTCCGGCTTGCGTTCGGCCCGGGCGTATCCCCGTCCCTTTTGGGTTACGGCATGGATAAGCACGGGCACATCGTCGATGCCCTTGGCCTCTTCCAATACGCGGATCAGCATGGGCAAGTCGTGCCCGTCCACCGGCCCCAGATAATAAAAACCCAACGATTCAAAAAATTCGCCGCCCACCAAAAAGTTCTTTAGATCGTTCTTAAAAGACTTCACCCAGGCAACCAGACGCTTGCCCACCACCGGCACACGCACCAAGCCACCGTGTATCACCCGCTTGGTGCCGCGCCACCGTTCGCTGGAGCGTAGCCGCGTAAGATGCTTGGACAGGGCGCCCACATTGCGGGCGATGGACATCTCGTTATCGTTTAGGATCACAATAAACGGGGTGTCTATGGTTTTGCCTTCGGTTTTGCTGCCCGCATCGTTCATGGCTTCGTAGCTCATACCGCCGCCCAGCGCCCCATCCCCCACCAAAGCCACCACATGGTGGGATTGCCCCAAGAAGCTTCGCGCCCGGGCCAGCCCCAACGCGGCGGATATGGCCGTGGAAGCGTGGCCTGCACCAAAGGCGTCGTGGGGGCTCTCCTTCCGGTTGGGGAAGCCGCTGATGCCCCCAAAGTCGCGCAGCGTATGGAAGGTTTGGCGGCGGCCGGTAAGGATTTTGTGGGTATAGGCCTGGTGGCCTACATCAAACACCAGCTTATCTGTTGGCGTATCAAACACACAGTGCATGGCCAGTATCAATTCCACCGTGCCCAAATTGGGCGCCAGATGCCCGCCGTGGACCGCCACGGTGTCGATCAGCAGTTGGCGGATTTCCCCCGCCAATTCCGTCAGCTGATCGATGGAAAGGGCACGGATGTCCTTGGGTTGGTTGATGGTATCCAATAAACGCATGTGCTCACCCCAAAACTACGCCTACGAGCAAACCCAGCAAGGCTCCGGCGATTACTTGGACAGGCGTATGGCCTATCAGTTCCTTTAGTTTCTCTTCGTCCAAACCTTTTCCCTGGTGGATCATATCGTCGATGATGCGGTTGAGGGCCGCGGCCTGCTTGCCTGCCGCCCTGCGCACCCCGGCGGCATCGATCATCACCACCATGGTGATACAGGCCGACAGGGCAAATACCGTGCCGCCAAACCCTTCCCGGAACCCAATGGCCATGGTGACCGCACACAAAAAGGCCGAGTGGGAGCTGGGCATGCCACCCAGCCCAAACATGCGGGAAAGATCCAGCTTGCGGTTGAGCAAGGAGTGGAGCAGCACCTTGATTCCCTGGGCACAGAACCAACCCCAGAAGCCCACCCACAGGATGGGGTTTTGTAGCAGTTCGGCGATCTGATTCATTCTTTGCTCCTATTTTGCATCTAGGCTTTGCGTGATGTAAGGCGATCCCCTATACCCAGCAGCTCTTTTGCCGCATCACCGAAACATTCAAGGGCTCCAAACGCTTCCCGCCGCAAATCGGCCACCTTTTGCCGGGCGGTTTCTACCCCTAGCAGGGCGGGCCAAGTCAGCTTGCCAAGCTTGGCGTCCGCGCCGGTGGCCTTGCCCATTGCAAGCGCATCGCCTTCCAAGTCCAGCAGGTCGTCCACGATTTGGAAGGCCAAACCCACGTTGCGCCCATACACCTCCAGGGCAGACAGCTGCTTGCTTTCCGCACCGCATAACAGTCCGCCTGCCACCACCGGCGCAATAAACAATCGGGCTGTTTTGTGCAGGTGGATGTAGGATAACAACGATTCGTCGCCGCCCATACCTTCGCTGCTTAAGTCCAAACACTGGCCACCGATCATGCCTGTGACCCCGGCCCGCCGGGCGATTGCTTCGATGGCAGCCACATGCCTTTGCAAACGCTCCGGGTACCGCAACGCGTTGCACAGCATACCTTCGAACGCGCTGTTCAGCAAACCATCCCCCGCCAATATGGCGATGCCTTCGCCATACACCTTGTGGTTGGTGGGCCGCCCGCGCCGGAAGTCGTCGTTGTCCATGGCGGGCAGGTCGTCGTGGATCAGCGAATAGGTGTGGATCATTTCCAGGGCACAGGCCATGGCCAGGGCCTCTTGCAAATCGCCGCCCAGCATTTCCACCGTGCGCAGCAGCAATGCGGGTCTGAGCCGTTTGCCCCCGGCCAGCAGCGAGTAGCGCATGGCCTCTGCTAATAGAGCCGGTGGGTGGCCGTGGGCATACGGAGCGGCCGCTTCGGGCACTGCTGCATTTAGGCCCTCTTCGATCAAGGCAAGCAGCGCTTCATGGGTAACAAAAGTTTTATTTGTCATTCGTCCTCCAAAGCAAAGGCGATGTGTTCGGGTTCGCTCTCAAAGGGAACTGGTTTTGCCTCGCCATCTTTGAATGCCAACATCTCGATGCGCTTTTCGCCATCCTTAAGTTGGGCTTCCAAACGGGCGTGCAGGGCAACGCCGCCTTCGTAGGCGGCCAGGGTCTCTTCTAAAGAGAGCTCCCCTTCTTCCATGCGTAACACCAGCGCTTCTAGCTGGGCGATGCCTTCTTCATAGCTAAGTTGTTTGGACAAATGGTTCACTCTCCTTTTTTGTCGGTATGCACGGCTTCTGCTGTTGCGTCTATGCGGCCGTCGCGCATCTGTACGGAAAAACGCTGCCCCACTTGTAGTGTCCGCGCCGAGAGAATGGGCACGCCATCCGCAATCACATAGGCGAATCCCCTGGCCAATGTGGCGGAAGGGCTCAACGCCCGCAGCCGCTCACCCAGGGAACCCAAGCGGGCGGCCATGGCCTGCAACTCTCCTTCGGCCAACCAGCCAAAACGTTGTTTGATGTGTTGCAAGCGTTGCTTCTCCCCCTGCAATGCGCGGGCAGGGTGGCGGTTTTGCAACCGGCTTTGCAGTCGCTCCAGCCTGGCAGAAGCCGCAAACAAACGCTGCTGGGCCGCAATGCGCAGCCGCCTTTGCTGGGTTTCCAGCCCGTAGAGCAGCCCTTCAATCTCTTGCACCACATGTTCGGCGGCAGCCGAGGGTGTGGCGGCGCGCAGATCGCTCACAAAATCGGCGATGGTAAAGTCGGTCTCGTGCCCCACGGCGGATACCACCGGCACCGGGCAGGCCGCAATGGCCCGGGCCACGATCTCTTCGTTAAAGGCCCAAAGCTCCTCCATGGAGCCGCCGCCCCGGCCTACGATGAGCACATCCACCTCGGGGATGGCCCCAAGGGTTTGGATGCCCTGGGCGATCTCCCCGGCAGCCCCCTCCCCCTGGACCTGGGCCGGATAAAGCAACAGGCACGCCTGGGGATTGCGGCGGGTGGCCACGTGTACGATGTCCCGCACCGCCGCGCCGGTAGGCGAAGTCACCACCCCTATGGTACGTGGCAACAGGGGCAGGGGCCGCTTCCGTGCGGCGTCGAACAGTCCTTCGGCTTCCAGCTTGCGCTTGAGGGCCTCAAAACGCAAGTAGAGCTGGCCAACGCCGTCTTCCCGCATGGTATCGGCATAAAATTGGTACTGGCCGTCCCTGGCATACAGGCCCACCTGCCCGCCCAGCACCACCCGCAAACCGTCCATGGGCCGCAAACGCAAATCATCGGCGCTGGAGCGGAACATGACGCAGGCGATGCGCGCCTCCTCGTCCTTCAAAGAAAAGTACAGATGCCCCGAGGTATGCCGCTTGAAGTTGCTGATCTCGCCCCGGAGTTTTACCCGTTTGAGCATGGGATCCGCGGCCAGGCTGCGGCGCACGTATTCGTTGAGCTGCCCTACGGACAGCACCCATTCTTCCATAAAGAAAAAGTTCTCCTTTAAGCTCTGGATTGCTTCGCTACGCTCGCAATGACGGTGTTAAGCGTTGTCATTGCGAGGAGCACAGCGACGAAGCAATCCATCTCTCCGCAGCATCCAGCGTGTTGCTCAACAACATGGCCACAGTCATCCTGCCCACGCCGCCGGGCACCGGGGTGATGGCTCCCGCCACCGATTGCGCTGCGGCGAAGTCCACATCGCCTACAACTTTGCCGTCCACCCGGTTGATGCCCACATCGATTACCGTGGCGCCCGGCTTGATCATATCGACAGTAATAAAGCGCGCCTTGCCGATGGCGGCGACCAGGATATCGGCCCGGCGGCAGTGATCGGCCAGATTTTGCGTGCGGGAGTGGCAGATGGTTACCGTGGCGTTGGCCTGCATCAGCAGCACGGCCATGGGTTTGCCTACGGTGTTGGAGCGGCCTACCACCACCGCCTCCTTACCGGATACGGGTATGTTGTAATGATCCAACAGCGCCATGCAGCCCTTGGGCGTGCAGGATACAGGAGCGGGCAGGCCGTTCATCAAGCGGCCTACGTTAGCGGGATGGAAGCCGTCCACATCCTTGGTGGGATCGATAAGGGCCAGGATGGGGCCCTCTTGCAGGGGCGCAGGCAATGGAAACTGTACCAGGATGCCATGCACCGACGGATCGGCATTTAGCTCGCGCACCTGATCTTCTAAGATTTGCTGGGTTGTGTCGCCAGGCATACGAATCACTGTGGAGTCCATGCCGATCCGGTCGCAGGCCCGTTGTTTGTTGCGCACATAAATGGCGCTGGCCTCATCTTCGCCCACCAGCACCACCGCCAGGTGCGGCGCCACGCCCTGGGCTTTGAGCAACTCGGTGCGCGCTTGTAGCTTGTCCAGCACAAGGGCGGATACCAGTTTGCCATCCATCAGTTCAGCCATTGGATCGCCTGCTTTCATTGATATTTTTTGTATATTGCGCCAGTCCGGCCAGCGCCACGCCTACTGCATTGTCCCCCGCCAGTTCTGGTTGAGCGAAATGTAATATCGCAGGGGTTTTATTTCGCTTTTGAAGTTGTTCCCTAAGTAAAACAGAAGAAGCCACGCCCCCGGCTAATAGGATATCGGCAATACCGGTGTGTTGTACGCCCCACTCGATCATCCTGGCCACCGTACGTGCCAGCAACGCGTAGACTTCGGCGGCGATGTCTTCCGGCCGCATTTCGCCTGATGTTATCCAGCGCATGATCTGTGCTTCCGCGCCGGAAAAGTGGCAGTTTTCGGCCTCCATACTCACACCCAGGCGCTGATGGGCCTCTCCTTGGCGGGCGAGCCTTTCGAGTGCTGGCCCACAGGGGAAAGGTAAACCCAGCGCCACCCCGGCGCGATCCACCAGTTGACCGGCGCTGATATCGGCGGTTCCGGCCAGGCATTGCACCGTATCCCCTTGCTTTTGCAGCAATTCCGTGGTGCCGCCGGATAGGTGCAGCGCCAGAAAATCGTGATCCATGGTCAACTCTGTTCCCACTAGAGCGGCATAGAGATGCCCAGTTTGGTGATCGGTACAAAAAAACCGAACATCCAACGCAGCCGCCAGCGACCTCCCCTGGCTCTCCCCCACACAAAACACCGGCATGTAGGAGTCATCCACATCCCGGGGCCGGGCGGATGCGCAAACCGCTTGAATCTCTAGATTAGGAACCACATCTCGCAATTCCAACATCAGGGCGGGCAGGGCGCGGACATGGAAAAAACCGGCCTGCGATTGCTGCAAGCCGCGCGAATTGGCCGGAACATCCAATGGTTTTCTGCAGGAGGCCAGGATCGTGCCTCCCAAACCCACCGCGGCCACGGAGGTAGTGTAGCAGCTGGTGTCAAACCCCAGCACGATGTTTGTCATCTTGCCTGATCCCGAAGCATATTGCCCAGGATGCCGTTGACAAAAGCGCCGGATTCCTCGGTGGAAAAAGTGCGGGTCAGCTCCACTGCTTCGTTGATGGACACGGCCGGTGGCACATCTGGCCGGTTGGCCAGTTCGTAGGCGGACAGGCGCATGATAGCCAAATCCACCTTTGCCATGCGCGCTACCGTCCAATCCCGCGCGTATGTGCCGATTTTTTCATCCAACTCGGCCCGTTGGCTCCACACACCCTCCAGAATGTCGGTGATGTACAGCCTGTCTTCGGCAGTTAGCTCGTCGGGTGCGATCAAGCCTTCGAGGGTGCGCTCATCTCCCTCTCCGCCCGCCATACGCGCGAAAATCAGTTGCATTGCCGCCGCACGGGCGGTGGATCGGGCCATTCTATTGCCTCCCAGCAAAAAAACGATTGACGATGCGGCGGATAAATTCGCCCTTTTCTTTTACGCCTCCCCAAAAACAGCCCACCAGGCAACAAACCACCACCAGCAGCGTTTTCCAGAAACCGATCAACAGCAATAGCAGCGCGATGACCAAACCAAGGCCAGCAAAAAAGGCCGCTGCCTGGGGGGTACCGGGTTCGGTGAGTTTGCGAACGTGTTCACGAAAATCCTTCATGGCTTATTCTCCTTTCTGTGCGTCGTCTGTATCATCGTTGGCTAACACGCCGGGCTCCCGCTCCAGCAGCCAGTCAGGCATGGGTTCAGGCGGCAACGGCTCTGGTTCTGGATCAAGTTCTGGCTCCAACGCTTTTATTACTTCTTTTTCTATTTCTGGTTGTTCTTCCAGCTTGGGCAGTTGCGGCTGCTCGGTGTCCGGTATGGCGTAGGGCGAATCCGTTCCGGGCTCAAGCGGCACTGTGGCCTCCACGGTTACGAGCACCTCGTCTACATCCACGCCGGAGCAGGCCTCTACATACTGCTTGATCTGCTTTTGCAGCGCGCAGATGGCCAGCGGTATATTGATATCTGATTGTAGCGTAACCCGCAACTCCACACGCACCGTGTCCTCGTTGCTGTAGATGGCTGAGGATACGATGGCCAGCTCCGGGTGCTGGGAGGTGCATTTTTCTACCAGGTTTTCCAGCGCCTTTACAGCGATTTTGAGCACGCCGTGCTCGGTGCGCTGCAGGGCAAAGGTGCTAAAGCGGCCCTTGCGCCGGGGGAGTATGATCCAGAACACAAACCCGGCCAGCACGATCAATGCCGCCGCCACAACACACAGGATCACCCGCCAAACCCGGTTGGAGGCCAGCAGGCCAATCTGCTCGATTAGCAGGCTGGCTGGCAGAAAACCGATCACCATGCCCAGCAGCATGGCGGAGATGCCCAACAGCATCAGCGCGCACAGTACGATCAGCAGGCGATCCCAAAAAGCGTGTTTCATGGGCAATTCGACTCCTTTAAGTTACAGAAAAGCACAAAAGTAAAGCCCTTCGCCATTGTGCGCTGCATTACATTGGGGGTGATTCATCGGGGTCGTCCACCTTGGGCAGGCGGCTTTTTTTGCTTTTTTTTCCGCTTTTGGGTTTTGGATCGGGTTGCGGCTCGAGTAATTCAGCCGGTTCCGAATCTTCTAACAGCGCTTCTGTCGTTACTTCTGTCGCTTCCGTTGCTTCCAAAATCACTTCGGGGGTTACTTCAGCAACGGAAGGATCAACTTCTTCTTTTTCCTCTATCGTCTTTTCTTCTATTGCCTGTTCTTCGAATGCTTTTTCTTCTTTGGCCTTTTGCTCTTTTTTCGCTTTGGCGCTTTCCGCTTTTTTTTGCTTGGGGGCAGGTTCGCTTACACCCTCTTGCAATACGCCGCCAAAGCGTGGGCTGTCTTGCATGGACTGCAAACGGGCCACTTCCTGGCTTTGCTCCAGCTCCTTGTTTTCCTTCTCGAAGCTTACGCCCAGCACATGCACGTCCACTTTTAGCACGTGCAGGCCCGTCATGGTTTCGATGGACTTGCGGATGTTCTCTTGCACGTCGCGGCCTACGATCTGAATCGGCATGCCATAGTCTACGATGACGGAAACATCCACCGCAACTTCTTCGGCGCCTACTTCGACCCGCACCCCCCGGGAGAGGTTTTTGGGTTTGCCGCTAAACAGTTCGGAAATAGAGGCCGCTCCCGCCATGCTAGAAATTCCTTCCACTTCGGTGGTGGCCACGCCCACAATGGTGGCAATCACCTCGGTGGCATATGTAATGGTGCCTTTTTCTTCAAACAGATCCTTGTTTGGATCCACGTTCATAGGCAAATCTTGGCTCATGGGCAAGCACCTCCTTGGAATATTCTTTAGTATACCAGATTCCCGGCTTCTTGACAAATCTTCCTGATATTTTGTTTGGGCTATTTTTGTTTGGGCGAAGACAGGGGGCAAGGAATTTAATCCAAGTTTTCATCCTTAACCCCTACCTCCCTTGTTAAAGGGAGGGGGACCGCCGCAGCGGTGGAGGGATTCTGTTTGGGCTATTTTGTAGGTATGATTTTTATGTTGCGAGCCTCCTCGCCGGTTTCGCGCATCGTAAGCTCCATGATCTGTACGGCTTCCGCCTCGGTAAGGACTTCCCGCTTGATCACCACGCTTACCGATCCGGGCCGGGAAGACACCAGGGCGTCTTCAAACCCTCTGGCTTTGAGCAGGCCTTCCAGGGTGGATTCCTGCTCCATGCTGCGCACCAGGGCCAGCTTTTGCGCCCGAGCTTCCTCGGCGGAGTTGCCGGCGCCGCCCGGATCGCCGATCATCTCGTCCAACATCCGAATCTCTTGGGCGCGGGAGGAGCTTCGTTGCTCACGGAAGTCAGCAAAGGAATGTGCAACAAAATCCGGCGCTTTGGTAGGTTCCGGCTCGGGCGCGGAACCAAAGATGCGCAGTACCGGCAAATCGGTTTCCGGCGGGGCGCTGTTGGCGCTCATTTGATAATTGGCATAGCTGGACACCACCAGCAGCCCCAGCAGGGTAAACAGCACGGTGGTGCGGCGGCTAAGCCCTTTTTTTATGCTTTTGTTTACGTTTTGTTTGATGCGTTCCATTTCACAATGCCTCCCTATCCCCTAATCCCTATCCCCTAACCCCTACTCCCGTTGTTTCGGCAGTACCTCCACCGCCGATGCGGGAAGGCCCAACAGCGTCTGTACCGCGCGGGAGAGGTTGAGCCGCACCTGCAGATTCGAAGCCCCCTCCGCCACCACGATCACACCGCTTGGCTTTTCTTCGGCCTTGGTTGGCGTTATCGCCCCAAATGAACCGGCGGGCTGCAGGATGACGTCCTGGGTGGTGTGTACGATCACCTCTACCTGCCCCGCCCCGTCTATCGCAGAAAGCACGTGGGCCAGCCGCTTTTCCAAGTCGGTTTGCCCGCCTTGGATGAGCGGTATGGAATCGCCGCCTTGCAACAGCAAGCTCCCTGCCACACCCACTAGTATCATCAGCACGATCCACTCCACGTGGCGCACGCCCTTGCCCTTTTTCCACAATTTTCGAAGATTCAAGGCGTAAAATCCCCTTCCTTTTGTATCCATACCGATTCTACGGGAAGGCCGAGCATATCAGCTACACCGGTGCGAATGTTGACATCTGTCGCTTCAGTGATGATGGATGGGGCGGACGCGCCCAGTTGTGCTCCCGCTGCCACACTGTCCGCATCCTCGCGCAGGATCACGGCAACGGCCCGGTGCCCGGCATCCCAGGCGATGGCCACAGCCGGGTCAACCATGCCCAGAGTACGGGCCTTTTCCAGGATCAGCCTTTCCGCCTGCCTGCGGTAGGCGGCCAGCGCTTCTTCCGCGCCCGCGTCCGCCGGCAATGCCCGGATCTCGCCCACCAACTGGGTCCACTCCTGTGTTGTGGTGTCCGGCAGGCTTTGGCCTAGAAAAACAAACACCTGTGACACCATGATATGTAGCACCAGCATGCCGCATGCCAGCCGTGCGTACTTGCGCATGGCGCCGGCGGGCATCAGCAGGTCGGCCAGCAGCGCGGCGGTTACCAGCGCGCTTAGTTTTTGCACAAAATCGAACAAAGCTTGCATGGCTTTCCCCTTTACCGGAGCATTACGGTTAGGTTGCCGACGGCCAGCAGCTGCGCGATCAACAAAAAGAACATGGCCCCCACGCACAACAGCGTGATAAAAATCAGTACCAATATATTCGAAAAATCCGATATGCAGGCCACCAGGTTTGGGTCGGCCACCGGCTCCAGCACCGCAGCGCATAACCGGTATACCAATACGGCGGCCAGCAAATTCATCAGGGGCGCGGCCAATGAAATGGCCAACGCCAGCATACCTGTGATACCTAGGGCGTTTTTGACCAGCAATGAGCTGCCTACCAAGGCGTCCACCGTGTCGGCAAACATGCCGCCTACGATCGGTACAAAATTGTCGATGGCGTACTTGGCGGTGCGGATGGCCACGCCGTCTACCGCCGCCGCCCCCATCCCTTGCACGGCCATCACGCCAATAAACACCGTAAAGCATACCCCCAGCGTCCAACTGGCGGCGGTGCGTAACAACCCGGCCAGGCGGCCCAGATGCATGTGCTCGGACAGATGGTCCAGTACCGTCACTGCCGCCGAACACAAGGCCAAATTGAGCGTCACCTCCCGCACCAGGGTGGTCATGGCCCCGCTGGCGGCGATCACCGCTGGTTGCAATAGGGCCGATGAAGCGCTGCCCCCTACGGCAGCCAGCAAAGTAAGCAGCAGTGGGAAAAGTGCCTGCATGCCCCGGTGCAGGGCATCCATGGTTTGGCGGGCTGCCCCGATATGGGATGCCAAACTGCGCACCAGAGGCAAGCATACCAGCGCAAAACATGCATAGTGGCAAATATGTGCCACGGCTTCGGACTCAAAGGAGGCACGCATGCGGGTGAGCACACTGCCCAACACCGCGGGCACCAACACGGCGATGGCCAGGGCGATGTGGTTTTGCATGGCGTGCAGCAATAACGATAGCAGCCGGTTCCATAGAGCGCCCGCGTCCACCGCCGCCTGCCCCCTGGCGAATCCATCCACAAGCTGGCGTGCGTTCCAACCGTTGTTGGGGCCCAGCAAATCTTCTATGGAGCGATCTAGCACCGAAAAATCCACACCGCCGAGCACCTTGCCCAATCCTTCGAACAGGGAGTTGCCTTCGGCTAATGCACTACGGGCGCAGGCTAAAACAAAACCAAATACAAGCAACGCCGCAAATCTCTTGTAGGGGGCGATGCCCTCATCGCCCCGTGATTCGCCCAAAACTAGCGCCGTTTTATCGCAATGTGGCGGGGCGATGTGGGCATCGCCCCCTACAGAAGTTCGTGCACAAAAAGCCATCATCGCAAAATTCCCACAATCAAATCCACCAACGAGGCCACGATAGGCGCCGCCATCGCCAGGATGATCAGCTTGCCGCCCAGCTCCACCTTGGCGGCGATGCCGCCCGCCCCCGCGTCCCGGCAAATCTGCGATCCAAACTCGGCCAGGTATGCCACGCCAATTACACGAATCATGGTGGATAGGTAACCCGCCGATAGCTGCGCCCGTTCCGACAGATTGCCCATCACCTCCATCACCCCGGAAAGTTTGCCCACAACCGCCAGTGTGATCAGGCCACCAGTAACAAGGGTTGCGGCCAGTGCCATCTCCGGCCGCAGATCCCGAAGGATCAGCACGATCACCGCGCCTATCACACCGACGCCTACGATTTGAAGCACTTCCATGCGTTTTTCTCCCACTAGAGTAGTTCGTTAATAAAACTGAAAAATGCTGCGCACGCTGTTCAAAAGCTGCGCGATTAAGCCGGTGACCATCACCAGGGCAATCACCAGCCCGGCCAGGGAGATGATCATGGCCATGTCTTCATGGCCGGTTCGTTTTAGCACCTGGTGAAGCACCGCCGTCAACAAGCCCACGCCGGCCACCTGGAGCAGTAAATCGATGTTCATGGGCAAACCTCCCAAATTTAAATCAGCAGCAAAAACAACGCCAGCCCACCAAGCATACCCAGGGCTTGGGCGACTTTTTGCGTATCCGCCAGTTTGGGGCGAAGGCTCTCGTGCTGGGCTTGCAATTGCTTGTACACCTCGTCCAGCAGGGCCTGCTGTTCATCCCTGGGCGTTTTGCCCAATCCCTCGCGCAGTGGCTCCAGCAGGCGCAAGTCATCTTCTTGCAGGGAGTGCAGCGCGGGATGGGTGTGGGCAGTGTGTTCGAAGGCTTCACGCCATGTGTCTGGCAAAGAAACACCGGGTTCTTCCGCCAGCTTTTTGCCCATGCCACCATAAAACGCCGCCCAAGCCCGCCCTTCTGCCGATTCACCTGCGGGCAGCTCTTGCAGCACATGGGCCAGCACCTGGCCGCCCACGCATACGCCCAGGCGGATCGACTGAACGGCCTGGGCGCCCGCCCGCAATGTTCGAAGCCGCCGCGCTGCCGCGCCGGACACGGCGAATCCCAGCCCACAGCAGCCCAGGGAAGCCAGCAACGCCATCATCCAGTGCATATGTGAACCCCTCTTGCATCCCATACGCCATTCATGCTTGCGTTAGCACCCAAACGAACGAACTGCGCAAATACTTTCGCATCCAGCAGCGGGCCCATGACGGGCCGCGTAAACAACCCTTCAAGACTGTCCGCGTGGGCAGTGGCGATCACCGGCACGCCACACAGCGCCGATTCCAGCAGAGCTTCAGCATCCTCCATCCGCCCAACTTCGTCCACAGCCAGCCATTGGGGAGCCATGGCCCGCAGCAGCACCATCAAACCCACCGCCTTGGGGCAGGCATCCAAAACATCTGTGCGCTGGCCCACATCCATTTGAATGTCGCCCTGGGCACATCCGGCGATCTCGGATCGTTCGTCCACCACCCCTACCCGCTGCCCATATCGATCCGAAAGCAAACGAATAGCGTCCCGCAGCAGGGTGGTCTTGCCCAGGCCGGGCGCAGAAAACAACAGAGTACTGCGGGGCGGCTCATCTCGGGGCATCAGCAGGGGCATCAGCCAATCGGCCACGCCGGGCACAGGCCGGGCGATACGCAGGCACAACGATTGAATTTCCCCCATACCGGTCATTTTTCCGCCCTCGGTTTTTGCCCGCCCGCACAACCCTACCCGATGCCCGCCTCGCAGCGTTAGGTAGCCCAGGCGTACGTCCTCTTGATGGGCATAGGCCGAATGATCCAAAAAGCTTTGGGCGATTTGGTTGATGTCTTCGCTGGACGGTATCCATGGGATCGAGGGCAGGGCCTCCGTGCCGGGCGCGCTCACCCATTCAATGGGGCGTTTGGCCCGCAAGCGGATTTCCCGGAGCGTATCGGTCTGATCCTGATCTAGAGAGCGTAAGGTTTCTCCAATTGGCGGAGGCAAATACGGCAACAGATGGGTTCTCCAAGGCAAATGATCCCCTCCTCCACTCAAAGGATCGTATGCACGTCCATCCGGCAATATGACGTAACCTATTCAAACAGAATCAGCCCCAAGGCGTCGTACACCTTTTGATCCACCCTGCCTTCCCACTCCATGCCCTTTTCCGTTAAAAAACCTTGCAGCGCCGTAACTGTGCCCGCGCCGAATATGCCGTCTAGACTGCCCCCATAAAAACCCAAAGCCAATAACTTACGCTGCACGGCGCGCACCTGTGACCCCCTATCCAAGGGCCGCAATTCCAACAGATGGGTACCCAGCTCGCCGTAGGGGCCATGCTCTACGATCACTGGGGTGCCGTTGGGGACCAAGGCATAAAGGGTCTCCGCGTCGCGGGAGTACATACGAAAGCAGCCGTGGGAGGCGTGGCTGCCGATGGAGCCCGGTTTGTTGGTGCCGTGGATGCCGTAGCTGCCCCAAGGCACGTTTAACCCCAAAAAGCGGGTGCCAAAGCCGCCTCCCTCGGGCTTAAAGCGATGGATGATACGAAACACACCGATGGGTGAAGGTGTGTCCGCAGCTCCCGCCGCGATAGGAAAGCGCCGCACCTCTTTGCCGTTTTCGTACAGGATGAGGGACATGCGCAGGGTGTCTATATAGATGAGTTTGGTGGGGGTTTCCGCTGCAGTAAACAGCATAAACACCGCGCTGATGATGGCGGCGATACAAAGGATGGCCAGCGCCCTGCGCATGCGGATTCCCCTCCCCTGCGATCGATTGCTCTCGTTGGGCATAGATTTGTGGAGTGTATGCAACAAAAGCCGCCCTGACCACTGGAACTGGTTCGGGCGGCGCAACGATCATTCCATCATCGAAAAATCACATGCTCATGGTCACAATACAATCATACACATCCCCAAAATCAGATGCGATCATGTCTTGCAAAACATGCTCTCTATGCAAATGCTCCCCCAGCAAAACGCCACGTTCACAAAACCGCTTCCAACTAGGTAAAAGCACATCTGTATACGTGCCTCGCTGCAACTCATAGCAGGTTTGCAGTGCGATTTGCACGGTTTCTAGTTCCTCAAAGGGCCCGCTTACCGTTATCCTTTTGTTCTTTATGTAATCAATGCTTTCGTTAAGCGCCGTAGCCCCGGCCCAACTGTCCCTGGCGGCAAACTTTGCATTTCGGATGCTCCCCATGACAATGGCGCCAAAACAAAGAGGGCAAGGCTCCATTGTGGAATAAAGGGTGAAGGTTCTGATGTGATTTCGGATGTTTGGGTCGGTGATTTCGCTTAATTCCAAAATGGCATTGATTTCTGCGTGGGCAAGCTGATGTTTTTTTAGGATGCCGCCGCCATTTGTGTATACTTGATTTTGACCGGTGGTCACCAAATTCCCTTCTGCATCCATTATCGCGGCACCAATGGGGATGGTATTGTTTTTGTACGCTTCCCACGCCTCTTGAACCGCAATCTGAAAGCCTTTTTCTACATCATGCCACAATGAGTTCATTCCTCCCTTCTATCCCTCTTAGCCTAGCTTCCTTGTGTTGACAGTGCAAATGCCCAAAGCGTATAATGTATGTGGGAGTGATACCAAATGAAGATAAAATACGGAAAGAAAGCACTCAGGTTTCTTTCAAAAGTAGAAGCTTCACTTGTCCAAAACGTTAGAAAAGCGATAAACGGTTTGACTGAAACGCCTCCGAAGGGTGATATTAAGCCTTTGGAAGGATTTAAGGATGGACGAAAGCGATTAAGGCTTGGGAAGTATCGGATTATTTTTCGCTATGACGATGTTGCAAATGGCGAGAAAGCAATAACAGTGCTTTTTATCATGAACATAGGTTCGCGCGGCGATATTTACAAGGAGGGCTAATTATGTCGGCCAAAGCGTTACAAATAGCAGGAATGATGGATATGCTGCCCGAAGCTGAACAGGATTTGGCGTTTGAGCTGATGAAGCGCTTGGTTTTAGCATGGGATCCCGATTTCACCAAACTCACGCCATCCGAAAGAAAAGAGTTAGAAGAAGCAGAAAACGATGAGTATATCGACGGGGATACGATTGATTGGAGCAACCTTGAAAAATATACGGTTTAGTTCTTGTCAGAAGCAATAAGAACCACCTCAATCCCCTCCACCGCCTCCGCAATCAACCCCTCTATATCCAGCACCTGCTCCAACTCCGCCACCACATCCAATTTGGGCCGCAACACCGGATGCCGTGGCGTAAAAATCGTGCAGCAATCTTCATAGGGCAGCGTGGAGATCGCATACGTGCCGATTTCCTCGGCGCGCTGTACGATCTCTTGCTTATCAAAGCCAATCAGAGGGCGGAACACCGGCATGCCGGACACGGCGTCGGTGCAGGCAAGGGCCTCCATGGTTTGGCTTGCCACCTGGCCGATGCTTTCGCCCGTTACCAGCGCGTGAGCCTTTTCGATCCGGGCCACTCGCTCGGCGATGCGCACCATAAACCGGCGCATGATCAGTGTGGTCATGTTGTCCGGACAGTGCTGGTGGATGTCCATTTGGATGCGGGTAAAGGGCACGATGTGCAGGCGCATGGGGCCGCAATATTCGCCCAGCGCCTTAGCCAAGTCGATCACCTTTTGTTTGGCCCGCTCGCTGGTGTAAGGGAAGGAATGGTAGTGCACACAACACAGTTCCACGCCACGCCGCGCCACCATGTAGCCTGCCACGGGGCTGTCGATGCCGCCGGAGAGCATCAGGCAGACCTTGCCGTTGGTGCCCATGGGCATACCGCCCGCCGCTGGGATACGCTCCACGTACAGGTAAGCCTTGTCTCGTATCTCGATATCCAGCCGGTGCTGAGGCGTATGCACGTCCACGGTGAGCTGCGGCAGCCGCTCTAACAGATAGTGCCCCACTGCGCCGTTGATGGCCGGTGAGTCCATGGGGTATTTTTTGTCGGAACGCCGGGCCATTACTTTAAAAGTGCCGCTCAGCGGGCCCATGAGTTCTGTGGCCTGCTGGCAGATGGCCTCAAAATTGTCTTTTTCCATCTCGATGGCCGGGCTCACCGAGTGTACGCCAAATACCTTTGTGATCCGTGCGGCACACGCTTCTAAATCCCCTTCGGTGTACACAAAGATACGGCTGTCCCCAATCCAGGTTTTTCCGCCAAAGGCTTGGGCTGCCCGCCGTACATCATTTGTAAGCTTGTTGAGAAAATACGGGCGGTTTAAGCCCTTGAGGTGGATTTCGCCAAACCGTACCAGCAGCAACTTGCGCATGTTTTATCTCCTTTTGAATCCTTTGAGCTGGGCATGGGCAGCCAATATGGCATCGGCGGCCAAGCCCATCTCCTCTGATGTGTTGAGGGGCGACAGGCTGATGCGGATCGCCCCTTCCAGCCGGTCGCCTGTGATGCCCATGGCTTCGAGGGCGGGGCCGTGCCGCTGCTTGCGTGCTGAGCATGCCGACCCGGTGGATACATACACGCCCACGGCTTCTAACGCGTGGAGGAGAACCTCGCCCCGCACGCCCGGCAAACTTAGGTTCAGGATGTGGGGCGCGGCCTGTGGCGACTCAGGATCAGGGCCGTTGATCTTGGTTTGAGGCTCCCCGGCCATCACCCGATGGAGGAGCCGCATCTTGTTGGATCGTAGGGTTTGATCCAAATCCGGCATCGCCCTTAGGGTTTCTGCGGCGGTCTGCAAACCCAGGATGCCGGGCACGTTTTCGGTGCCGGATCGTAGGCCGCCTTCCTGGCCGCCGCCCAGCAGCTGGGGATGAAGTTTAATGCCCTTGCGGGCCAGCAGCGCGCCGATTCCCTTGGGGCCGTGGATCTTGTGGCCGCTTATCGTATAAAGATCCACGCCTATCCGCCCCACGGAAAGGGGCGCCCGCAAAAAGCCCTGCACCCCATCTACATGAAGCAACGCGCTGGGGCAGCGTTGGTTTCGCAAAGCTGCCAGCGCTTCGATGGGCTGTACCGCGCCGGTTTCATTGCATACGTGCATGCAGCTAATAAGCGACACACCAGCATCCAACATGGCCGCACACCGCTCTAAGTCCAGCACACCTTGGGCGTCCACGGGAAGCATACGCACCTGATGCCCCAAGCCCTCGGCGGCTCGCATTGGCTCCCGCACCGCCGGATGCTCCACCGCGCTAAAACAACACGTACCCAACAAACGCTGGCGTTCCAGCACACCCAGTATTGCCAGGTTATTGGCCTCGGTTCCGCCGGAGGTAAAGATCACCTCGTATCCCTGGGCGCCTGCGGCTTTGCGCAGCGTTTCCCTGCACGCCTGGAGTTCCCGCTCTACTTTTACCGCAGGCCCATACGCGGCGGAAGGATTAAAGTAGCAGTTTTGCATGGCATCCAACATATGTAACGCGACGACTTCAAACACCGGCGTCGTCGCGCTGTTGTCCAGGTATATGGTTTTTTGCATGGTTTCACCCTTGAAAGGCATGATGCGCGGCATATTGGCGGATCAGCTTGGCCATCTCTTCGGAGGGCTCGATCACGATAACGCGCTTTTTGCCCTCCCTTTCAAAATAAAAATAAAATAGACTCGCTTCCCTGTTGAGGAACCAGTTGTCCTTGCGAATATTGGGCATGGTGATGTACCGCTGAAAGCTGGCATGCTGCACCCAACCGCAGGCCTGTACGTTCCGCACCTTCATGGTGCCCAGCTCTTTGCGTTTTGAATTGCCGTACACCCTGGCAAAATCCATCTCGCCATTGGTGAAGGTATACTCGTATTCCACACGCAGGCGATCCTTGCGCAAAAACAGCAGCACGGCAATGCCGCCGGTGATCAACAGCGCCAGGATGCCAAAAGGGTCAAAATTAAGCGACATCACGGTGCCCTGCAGCAAAATCAGCGCAATTAGGCCAAAGAAGATGATCATGAACCAGCATAGCGCATACAGCATGCTTTGTAATCCTTTTTTGCGCGGAACCACGATTTGCTCCAAAAAATTGTCCATCGGCATATGGTTTTCATTCCTTTCCGGCAACCTGATCGTAGTATAACATGGGAAATGGTTGGTTGTACACTAGAATACGCCGATGTAGGATTCCCTCTCCCCAAAAGGCTCCAGCCAGTCGCGCAAGTCGTCGTTTTCATCCAGAACAATAAACACATCGCTATCATCGAGAATATCCCAGAAATCGTCTTCATCGTTGACCCAGTAGACCACCTGCACATCGGTTGTATCCAGGGAATAGCGCGCATAAAAGGCCACATACTCGGGGGCCAGCCATGTTGGGGAGATATAGAGGGTGTACGCGTGGGCGGTTGGATCCTCTATGTCCTGCACGGATTGATCCAATCTATCGATATAAGGCATGCTCTGGACGGTATACGGCTCGAGTTTTGTGTACAGCTTGCCTTCCATCACCGGAAAGCTCAGCGTAAAAATCAAAAGGAGAGCAAGGGCGTACTCGAATGTTTTTGCCCGCTTCCAAGAGAAAAGGATCGCGGCCGTTGCAACACCCACAAGGTACTGGATTATCGTGCCGTGATAACGATTATAAGAGGCAAGCCGCATCGCTTCTTCCATGGTCATCGAATACAGGTACGCAAGCAAAACGCCTGCCTGATAAACAACATATAAAACATTCCCCAAAATGAAAAGAGCTACAAAAATCTTAGGCCGCTGTTTTAGCGAACCCAGCACACACAAAAGAAGCACCATATTCCATGCGATATATAGCTGAAGGCCACGCTCCTTTGGATCAGTCGCCTTGCGTAAAAAACCTTGAATGATGTCGTCGGTTCCCAATTCTTCTTTTTCTAGATAGGTTTGTTCATACCGCTCAAAATCGATGGCATGCATGCCGGTGTTGTTATCAAAATTCAGGTGCACATGGTTGTGCCACAATAGCAGCATCAAAATGGGCACAGCAATGCCTGCCACTGCCAGACCCAACCGTTGCATACCTTTTGCCCGGATTGCAAGGATAAGCAACAAAACCGCATTCACCGCAAAGAAAAAGATGCCGGTGTTTTTGACAAGCAACGTAAGGACCATCAACGGAATAGAAAGCAGCGCCGCCCTTTTGATGTCGTTTCTGTATCCTATCAGGATCACTGTATTTGCCAAGGCAACCAGCGGCAGCAGCGTATCCACAACCAACGTGTTGAGCGGCATCTCAAGGGTTAGCAGAAAAACAGAGGCCACCAGGATCACGACAATAGATATGCCATACAGTACCTTCCGGCGCGTTTGAATCAGCGAAAAAAGCGTGAGCAAGCAACTAAAAATCAGCATGCCCTGGGCAAATAGCATCTTTCCTTCAACTATATTCAGATCGAATCCATATCCAAGTATCCGAATGATATAGTAAATAAACAGGGCGCTGCCGGGGGGATACGATTGAAAGGTGATTAGAGGGGTCATGGAATCAGGCAGCCTGCCCTCTTTGGCTATTTGTTTTACAATAAGGGCCCAATGGGAAAAATCATCGTTTCTTGTCAAGCGGGCATGTTGGTATGTAAAAAACAGCAAGGCACACGCCACCACAAAGATCGCCATGCCCGGTGTAAAGAGCTTTTTTAGATCGGCCAGCGTGATGCGATTTATGCATAGAATCCATAGCAAGCACAGTGTGCCCAGCCCGGTAATCAGCAGAATCGTGTAGCTAAGTACATGCAGCAGCCCGCCGATATACATCAACAGCGTAATGCCCGAAAAGATTGTGACGGGAATAAACTCACTTTTGATTTGGAATTTTTTAAGCAACAGCATCGTATACCCAAACATAGTCGAAGCAAAAAAAGCGTATCGCAACGCTGCAGGTAACGACATGTATAGGCCATCGAACATTTGCCTCACCTCATCATTCGCATTTTTGTGATTTTATTGTACAACAACAATCTTTTTTTTTCAAGATAACGATTTTCTCTATACGATTAGCAGCATAATATGTTATACTATGATTGGTATCTTTTGAATTAGAGCCAGACTGGAGGGAACCCCATGAAATGCCCCAAATGCGGAAAGTGGAATCAAGCGGCGTTCCCGCGCTGTTATCGCTGCGGCACAGAGTTACCAAAGGCGGATCCAGATGCTTTTTTGCCGAGCACCTCTTGGCACGAAGATATGCACAAGGCCGAACCTTCCGAAACGTATATTGACTTTGGCAACGATCCCCACGCCCGCATCCTGCCCAGCCAGGAAGCCAAGCAGGACATCCTGGGCCGGGAAATCGAAGGGTTAAAGCAGCGCAGGGAGCGCGGCGCGTTTCAGTTGGCAAGCTTGCGCCAGCAAGCACGCCAAATGAAGGAATCCACCACGAAGGCGGCCGCTGTAAAACCTGCCGGGGAACCTGCCGATCCTTACGAAACACTGCTGGCCGCCCGGACCATCGACGATCTGGACGAGGATGCCCGGGTTCCCGAGCGAAAGCCCCGCCAAGGGGATCAGTCTGCAACGCCCCGGCGCATCCGCCGTTCCCGGGTGGGGCGCGTGCCACCCACGCTGGTTCTCCAACCCATCGAGATGCCTTCGGTGAGCGCCGCCGCCAGCGATTGGCGCGGGCATACCGCCGCCGCGTGGAAAACCCAGGGCGAGTTTTTCTTTACGGAAGATACAAACGCGCCGGTATTGTACGATGGGTATCTTCCCTCCCCCGCCGACAAACGGCTAGGCAGCCGGGGCATGGATTTGGATCCCCTGAGCATTGAGCAGGAGAAGGACGAGTGGTCGGCCTCGCGCCGGGGGGCCATATCCACCACTTTTGCCAAGGGGAAACATCAAACCGGCGTGGCCCAAAGCACGCCCAGGCACAAGCCTCGTACGCGCCGCCGCCACCAAAACGTGATGCTGGTGCAGTGGGTAGCTATCCTATCCTTTGCAGCGGTTGCGGTTGCCGCGGTGATACTGGGCATGCCCCGCCTGCTTTCCATGTTTTCGCCAGAAACAAGCCAGGCGGAAAGCAAGGCCCGTGTTGAGCAGAGCCTATTTGAAAATCAATTCCGCGCGCATACCATTTGGGTCCCTGGCATAGATGGCACCACGATCTGGATTGAGGAACTGGGGGATAGCAAGGCCGTGATCGGCGGCACCGCCGAGTTTCAGATACCCGATTATTTGTGGTACGAAAACGAAGAGGACATCCCCAAAGCAACACTGGAGGACAGGGAGTCCATGCCGGTTACCTTAACGCCCTCTGTGGTCTATGGCTCCGGTGCGCGGGAGGCCCTGCCCCTGATCCATTACGATATCGAGGTGCCCTTATCCCAAGTAACGCTGATCCGCCCTGCTTCAGAGAGAGCCGAGGTCTCCACCTCCATCTTTGATATTCGCATACAGGTGGAGCGGGGAAGCCATGTAGTGATTGCTGGCGACGACGTTACCGACCAGGTGGACGCCAATGGGCGTGTAAGCAAAAGCGTACCCGTACCCGTGGGCACAAACTGGGTGCATATTGAGGTGCGCACCCCGCGTCGTATGTTAAATAAAATTGAGCTCGAGCTTTGGCGTGCCCCCCAGTCCGTTCCGCTGGAGATGGCCCCGGATACTCTAAGCGAAACCGAAGGTATCTCCGACGAGGACTTGATTGAAGACAGCCAGGAGAGGCAAGCGGCGCTGCAAGCGATTTGGGATCAAGACAAGAGGCCTGTTAAGAAACCACAAATGAAGCTGTTTGCCCGCTCCATACCGGGCGCCGATATCCGGATCCTTTCGCCTCATTTAGAAGGCAGCCTGGATCTAAGCAGCTTGGACACAGACGGCACCTTCTCCTTTGTTGCCACCTTCCCCAAGATCGGCGACAACGAGGTGCAAATCCAAGCCCGGCACGACGGCAGGGAGGCTGTCCTTACCCATGTGGTGTACTACGTGCCGCCGGAAGACATTTATTCTCGCCGCGCCTGGGCTTTTGAGCGCAGCGACTATGTGGATTTGGTGAACAACATTGAGCGGCGCAAAGGCCAGGTGTACGTGTGCAAGGGCATCATCAAAGAGATCATCAGCGAGCGCCCCCAGCTGGCGATTATGGACACCGGCTTAAACGAAACCGAGCAGTTGGTGCTGATTGAAAACAACAGCAAAACAACCTGGGTGGAGGGCAGATATTACCGTGTATTTGGCGATGCCTTTGACCTATACAATGTGATGCCCTGGCTTATTGTGCGGTATACGTATCCGTATTAATGAGGGTGCTATCAAATCCCTTGAATTGCATTTTGCAACTGGATTTCAATATATTCATGTAATAACCGGTTTGCTCTTAGGTTTGCATAATTGCTCATCAATGCTTGCGAAGGAACGTATCCGTCTGCAAGGCGGTTTTTCAATTCAACTAAATATTGCTCTTCCTCTTTGCAAAATTGAAGCAAGTTACTGTGGAAGCTTTCGTAATCAGAGGGGATGTCACCGTAATTGACTATTATATCTATATTTTCTATTTGAGTTTCGATATATTGAAATACAGCTGCTACCTTTTCTTCCGAAAAAGCATTTTGCGGGTCTCTATTCACTTCAGCCATCCAAAAAGAAATTTCCATCGAAGAACCATGGATAACATTGTACGCAGCATCTAAATAGTCAGTTTTATTCGGTGGTGAGCCTATAAGCAAACCGATGACAACTAAAACAACAATAAATAAGCTTATTTTGATAATTCTACTTTTAAAATTCACTTCAACTTTCTCTTTTATGCATGCTATGTATTTAAATAGTTTGTATTTTAATGCAATGAATCGTTTTTCTTTTTTTGCTGCTTTTTTTACTTTTACTGCGGGGCATCTGATTAACGATTTTTTTACCCATTGAACAGCACCAACTATGTTTCTAAGGCGAAAAACTGATATTAACAACCAAATAGCACAAAGTATCAACAACAGGAAGGAGAGCAGCGCCCGAACAAAACAGTGCACATAAAACCCTATTCCCCCCAAAAAGGCAGCTTTTAACCGTAAAAATACCCGTTGGTTATTCTGCGCTGGCTGATAAAGCCCAAATTCGGGCGCGGGGGCAGATTTGGAAGATAAAATGCGTTGTGTTTTAAGATTGGAAATTTCTATTCTTTTTTCAACCCAAGATATCTTTGGTATATTGATTTTTTCAAGAGAAAGCCAGAGCGTAGAAATACCTAACGCCAATAACACGATTGCTATCATCATAAAGTTAAGATTGAAATGCCCCGTATACACACGAAACCCATCCAAAAAGAGGCTTGCATCGTTTTGATAGTACCGATAGGTTTTTTCCACTGCTTTTAGCATCTCATCAAGCGTCTCGTTGATTCGCTGCGCTAGCGATGCAATATTTGAATGGTCAACATTATGCACCGCCTCGTCTACTTCTTCAAGAATCCTCATTTGCTTAAAGGCGGCCTCCGAATACAACCCATAAAACAATACATCGCCTTTGCGGAGCATATTGATATTTACGTGGAAAATTCGATTGTTAACCGCATATAGCGCATTGCTTGCAACTGTATATTCTTTAAGCCAATCTGAATCATTCGCAATTTGCGGGTCGCTCAAAAACTCATCAAATTTTGCTACATAAGCATTATTGACCGGAGTACGGTCGTGGACTAGCGTTGTGATTATCCTGCCGCCTACCGCCGCAGGGATAATCATTAAGGCAATTACAACAAATGCAGTAACACATTTAATAACATCGGTAGCATTATTTGCGTTCCCTTTAATGTGCTTTGCAGATGCGCAATTGGGGCAATATTGGATGTTGTTGAGATATGATCCGCATTGGGGGCAATGTTTCACTTTGTCCAACACGTTCACGTCTAGGTCAAGCCCTTCGCCATCTTCTAAGTTAAATCCGCAAGACGTGCAGAAAGCCTCGTTCTTAATGCTTGGCTTGCCGCAGTCCGGACACAATGGGTGGCCGTCAAATTTATCATTGCAGATTTTATGAAACAAATATCTTCGTTTAACGTAATAAGCCGTAAATATGATTGAGACAATCAGTAGAATAATCCCTGTAAAGATTGCCCTTTGAATCGCGATGTCGCTGAACACGTAGCCTACGAGTTGGCCGACAACAGATAATGAGGTTAATTTGCTTCTTTCGATTATTGCCAAAATCACATTTTGAGCGTCAAACGAAAGGGCGCTTGTCCAGAAAAACAACAGTGTAAAAATCGCTCCGTAAACCCGAAAACGGATCAGCCCCCAAAATCCAACAAGTGCAAGAATCCCGTTGAATACAAACAGCGCTATACCCAAGACGGAAAACGAATTGCTTGCGTTAGACAAGAAAACCAGCGGGATAATAGCAAACAGGATCGCAAAATGGAGCTTCCTGGGCGTA